>CAYQZF010000037.1:0-17840 GCA_964421895.1 uncultured Nitrosomonas sp.
AGGCGAGGAAGTGAGTACCGCGCAACGAAGTGATTTGCTCGTATAGTCAATTAATCAGTGTTTCCCCAACAGCAGGATTGATAAACCAAAACTCCTTTTCAGTGTGATCCAATCGGCACAAGAAAACAAGATATTTTGATGCGATTCACTACGGCACTCGACAAAGACTTGAAGCGTGAGAATCAGGAATTTAAAGCGGACTAACGAAATATCACGGAAGATATGCTGCATTCAACCGGTGAATACAACAGCGGCTTCTTCATAAGCACTTGGAGATGTCTTCTTAAAGTATTCCGTTAATCCAATAACGAGAATTTCATTACACCTGCACGAGCGCCTCGGCGCCATCCGAAACGGCAGCAAGTACCCGAGCTGCACATTAGGCATTAAAAACAAGGCTTAATCAATCCATCTCATGCAGGTGCGTGCGCATGACAATTTGAAACCAAGCACATACCGCCGAAGCCTTTCATTGCCGTCCCCAGTTCAGTCAGCACTTTCTGCGCCCTATCTTCTTTGCACGCAAGAATTACCACAATGTTTTCAGCAGGTGTCAGCACATCATCGGGATTGCGGATACCCCGCGATCCGATACCGCCGACATTCTTGAAAACGGTATAGCCACGCACCTCGGATCTCTCCAGTAATTCCGTCAACTGATCGAGATACTCCGTTCCAATAACGATTTCGAATCTTTTCATGACTATCCCATCATCCATCGACTCCTCCTTCCAAAAAAATAGATAATTATTATTAACCAATCACTTAAGAATCAGGCGCCCCCACAGGCATATTCCAATGATTTTCCGGTCGCAATCACGGGGGCGCAATCCAAAGCACCTTTAGCCTGAGCTGTTATCGCTTATCGCTTCAAGATAAACAGGATGACCTGTTTCCAGCGTGGCAACCTGATAAACCCTTTGTTGATGCGTCGCCGTAGACGGCTCTGTCGCCGCAGCCAAGTAAAACGTAATCGTGTACAGAATCGTGATTGCATAAACCACGACCAATTGCGGTGCTTTTAATAACTCTTTAATTTCCATTTTTTCCTCTTTTATGATGTTTGCCGGTTATTTATACAAATCAGAAAAAAGCGCATAGCTGACTCGGATAAATATCCAGGTTAATAATACGTTCTTTCAGGTTGACAATAAAACCACTAGCTTATCAACCAATCACCCTCATTTGCAGTGACCCAAGAACAAACAAAATAAGGATCGATATATAATAGTTATTTAAATGCAATGATAAAAATCCTACTGACTTAAGATACAAATTAAATATCTCACCTTGGAATAGATCATATAGATTGAATGTCTCGGAGAGAAGTCCAATAAAGTGAAACATTTTGTTTCCTAATTAGATACAATGACACGATGCAAGATCTCAATCTTTTCGTTATTTTTGCGCGGGTGGTAGAAACAGGCAGTTTTGCCGAAGCGGCGCGGCGCATGGATATCTCTCGTTCAGCGGTCAGCAAAGCCGTCGCCAAGCTTGAGAAGGATCTCAGCACCCGCTTACTGCTCCGCAGCACGCGGCATCTCAGCCTGACGGAATCAGGCGTCGCGCTGTCGGAACATGTGAAACGCATTCTGGAAGAAGCCGAACACGCCGAGCGGGCCATCAATAGCCTTCATGACGAGCCGCGCGGAACCCTGAAAGTGAGCACGCCGAGCTCATTCGGAACACGCCATATCGCTCCGGCGCTGCCCTGTTTTCTCGCGCGTTATCCCGAGATCAAAGTTGATTTGACGATTACCGATCACCCAGGCGATTTGATTGAAGAAGGGTATGACGTGCAAATCCGCGTGACCAACGAGCCCGATCCTAATCTGGTCGCGCGCAAGATTGCACCTGTCCGCCGCATATTGTGCGCAACCCCGCAGTATTTTCAACAACGGGGCACACCCCAAACTCCGGCCGATCTTGTGAACCATAACTGTCTCGATTGCGCACTTTCACCCGAACAAGGCTATTGGCGCTTCGACGGACCAGAAGGCAAGATCAAGGTTCCGATATCCGGAACCCTGCGGATTAACGATAACGATGCGCTCGCGCAAGCAGTGCTGTATGGACTAGGCATTGCCTTGCTGCCTACGTATACGATAGGCATGGAATTACAAAAAGGGCGGCTGCAGACGGTGCTGCCGGATTACCTATCCGTGGAACGTCATATTTACGCCTGCTATCTCCCCAGCCGGCATCTACCCATAAAAATACGCGCTTTTATTAATTTCCTAGCGGAACACATTGGCGACATGCCTTATTGGGACCGGTCTTTAGGATAGGGCTTGCATACGTGTTGTCTTCACACTTCTCAAACCACAAATTAAGGCTCATCAAATGCAGCAGTTTTCTTACGCCAAAACAATACTTCTACATTGGGGTATTACAAATGAAGCTGCCTTGCTTGCCTATCTGCAGGATAAGTACAAAACTGCACCGCTAATGAAGATTGATCTTGGCTACACATATGCATCTATTCTGCATCCCCACAAAGAGCCTTTACGAAACGACCAACCGGATCGCCACTGGAAGGAAAATACAGATTGATTTAAGCGGAGAAGAAAATAAAGAATCCGATCAGTTATTCACTGGACTCTTCATCATTGACCTCACCAACCCTCAAAACTCACCGCACATGAATCAATCGACTCGGAGCGGGTATGGTTTGGGTCATTCTCGGCGCGGTCAGTTTTGTGCTCCAGCGGATAAACGGCAGGTCCTGTTTTACCGCAGTATGCGTAGTTGCCGCGTACAAGCCGCAATCCACGCCTCTGCTGGTAACTTCGTTGGTCCATTCTTCGCGGATTTTCTCGGGCGCCAGCGTCGCCACAGTTAAGCGTTCGCATAGCTCGTAGTTGGCTGACCATGTGTTACGCAATTGCCGCTGCGCAGGATCGCTGCCGTATATTCCGTAAGAAGCGCAGCCGGTAATCAGCAAGATGGACGCGATGAGCAGTGATTTCATGATGGTGTGCATAGGAATGGGATGATCCGTTTTTACCAAACCTTGGTGGCCGAGAACGGCACTCCGTTTGGCAGCGAGCAATTATAATTGAGATTGATCGGCCGGCATGATCGTTGTGTCAAGGTTAATGTCGTCGGTGAAGTAAAAACGACATCGGTGACGGCATCGATATTGTCGTTAACTAAACGCGTCAGCCGCACCGTGCCGTCCTTGATGTCACCCCACGATGCACCCCAGCGTCGGTTGCCGTCGAAATCGGGCGGATTGAGACCGACAAAGATCAACTTGCCGCTATTTTCCGATGTCATGATATAACCTGCTTCCGGCAAATCGTCTATCGTCCAGATGCCGTCGTAGGGACCGGCAGCGTGAACAAGTCCGGCAGGCAGGCACAAGAGCAACGCGCTGATGAGTTTTTTCATTGTCTATTTCTCTTCAATATCAAAATAAAACTGCTCCTAACTAACGCCGCTTCTGCCCTAAGATCGACCCAAGCAGACCACGGGTAATTTCGCGCGCGATCGATGAGCCGACCGAACGGGCGGCACTTTTTGCAAAGGCGTCGAGCACGCTTTCGCGGCGTCCGCCGCGTTTATTGGACGACCCCAGCAATAAATCGCCCAGATCGGCCAGAATCCCCTCACCCGCCGGTTTACGCAAGCTTCCGGCCGCTGTGGTTTGCGCCGGACCGCTCTGCGGTTTTCCCACGCCGCTGCGCGCTTGCAGCAGCTCAAACGCGCTTTCGCGGTCGATTTCCTGCTCGTACACACCGGCCACAATCGACGACTGGATCAATTCCTTGCGCTCGTCCGCTGTAATCGGGCCAATCTGGCTAACCGGTGGCAATATCATGGCGCGCTCGGTTACACAAGGCGAACCGTCGGCATCGAGAAAGGAAACCAATGCCTCGCCAACGGACAGTTCGAGAATGACTTGCTTGACGTTCAATTTCGGGTTGGGCCTCATGGTTTCGGCAATCGCATTCACCGCTTTCTGGTCGCGCGGCGTGAATGCGCGCAACGCGTGCTGCACACGGTTACCCAGTTGACTTAGGACTTTCTCGGGAATATCGAAAGGATTCTGCGTGACGAAATAAACCCCGACACCTTTGGAGCGGATCAGCCGCACCACTTGCTCGATTTTTTCCAGCAGCGCGGGCGATGCCATGCTGAACAATAAATGCGCCTCGTCAAAAAAGAACACCAGCTTGGGCTTCTCGCGGTCGCCGGTTTCCGGCAGATTTTCGTACAGCTCGGACAGCATCCACAGCAAAAAGGTGCTGTACAACCGTGGCGAGTTCAACAATTTATCGGCTGCCAGAATATTGACGACGCCTTTGCCGTCGATAGTTTGCATCAAATCTTCGATATTCAGCATCGGTTCGCCGAAAAACTTACCGCCACCTTGTTTCTCAATTTGCAGTAGACCGCGTTGAATGGCGCCGATCGAAGCCGGCGACACGTTGCCGTATTGCGTTTTGAACTCATCCGCATGATCGCCGACAAATTGCAGTAGTGCGCGCAAATCCTTCAGATCGAGCAACAGCAAGCCATGATCGTCGGCGACTTTAAACACCAAAGTCAGCACACCTTCTTGTGTTTCATTCAGATTCAGCAAGCGCGCCAGCAGCAGCGGTCCCATATCGGAAATCGTCGCGCGAATCGGATGGCCGTTTTCTTGCAATACATCCCACAACGTCACCGGGAAGCCTTCCCACTGCGGCGCATCCAGTTGCAACGCATCCAAGCGGGCTTGCATTTTTGTGGACAGCGATCCGGGTTTGCAGATACCGGTCAAATCACCTTTGATGTCGGCCATGAACACCGGCACGCCAATATTGGAAAAACTCTCCGCCAGTTTTTGCAGCGTCACCGTCTTGCCGGTGCCGGTCGCACCGGTGATACAGCCGTGGCGCGTCGCCATTGCAGGCAGAAGAGTCACATCGGATTTACTGGTTTTAGCGATAATCAAGGGATCGGTCATAGCGTTTTTCACAGAAATCAACAAAGAAGCCATTGTAAGTCAAACGGCGGCAAAGGCAATCGAAACATCCCCTGTGCACCGCGGTATACTATTGCCTTAGCTTGTCACTTTTTCCACTCATCTTGAAAAGATTCCAGGGATTGACCGGCACGTGAATACACAGCTCCTCTACGGCGACATCGGCGGCACCAAAACCGTTCTGCAACTGGCAGAAATTGCGGATGGCGGCATCCGGGAATACTGTACCCAACGCTACGACAGCACGGCTTTTGCTACCTTTTCCGATATTCTGCAAGATTTTCTCAGTCAGGCAGCAACTCATCCTCCGGCGGCAGCGTGTTTCGCGGTAGCCGGACCAATTGCCGCGCAGCGGGCGACCTTGACCAATTTACCTTGGCACATCAGCAGCGCGGACATCGCACACGAATTTTCAATCACGGCGGTCAAGCTCATCAACGATTTCGAGGCTATTGCGCTCGCAATTGACAGCCTGCCGCCTAGCGACTTGATCGCACTACAAACCGGGCAACCGCATGCGCACGCCATGCGTGTGGTGCTCGGCGCGGGTACCGGAATGGGCGTGGCGTGGCTGCCGTGGATCGATGGCCGCTATCACGCACTGCCGACCGAAGCGGGCCATATCGATTTTGCGCCGCTCACGCCGTTGCAATCCGGTTTGCTCGAGTGGTTGCAGCAACGCTTCGGCCATGTGTCGGTGGAACGCATACTGTCCGGTTCCGGACTCACGAATATTTTTAAATTTCTACAGACGCGAGCAGCTATACCGGATTTACCGGCCATCGAGTTAGAAGAAGACAGCGGCGCAACCATCACCACCCTTGCTCAAAACCAGAAATATCCGGTTGCGTTGCAGGCACTCGAATTATTCGCCGGGATTTACGGTGCTTATGCGGGTAATCTGGCGCTCGCCGGATTATGCCGCGGTGGCGTCTATGTCGCGGGCGGCATCGCGCCGAAAATAATCGATACCCTGCGCACCGGTGGTTTTATGCGCGCATTTCGCGCCAAGGGAAGATTTTCCGCGTTGCTGCACGAAATTCCGGTGCACGTCGTCACCCATCCGGCACCCGGTTTGCTCGGCGCGCGGCAAGAAGCTTGGCATTTGCTTCCAAGCCATGAGAAAAAGCTATAGCACAACCGCACATTGACTGGATTCCAAGCACCGAATCCAATCAGCCAACCGGTTCACGGTGTATCATATCAACGCTTATTCGCAACGAGGAGAACCGCCATGTTTTCACGCACTGCCTTCACCATTACCGTCAACCCGAAAATACCGCCGCGCCTGAAGCGCTTGGAAGAATTGGCCAACAATCTCTGGTATAGCTGGGATCGCGCCACGCGCACGCTGTTTTCACGGCTCGATCCGTATTTATGGGAAGCAGTAGGACATAACCCCAAGGCATTTTTAAAACGCGTGGACGAATCGGTCTTGCTGAAAGCGACCGAAGACCGGGTTTTTCTCGCCACCTACAACAGCATCCTATCCACCTACGACTCATATCATGACGCGTCTGCACTGCAAAACAGCAACGGCGGATTGAGCTCGCAAGATCAGGTCGCTTATTTCTGCTTTGAATTCGGTTTCCATGAAAGCTTGCCGATTTATTCCGGCGGTCTAGGGATTCTAGCCGGCGATCACTGCAAAGCCGCTAGCGATTTGCACTTACCCTTCGTCGCAGTCGGCCTGCTGTACCGTCAAGGCTATTTTTCCCAAACCATCGACAGCCGCGGCAATCAGCAAGTCACCTACACCGTCGCCGACTTTGAAGACCTGCCGGTCACACCGGTGTTGAATCCGGATGGTTCGGACATGTGCATTCAAGTACCTCTGCTGCAACGGCAAGTCACCGCGAAAATATGGCAGGCAAAAATCGGTCATGTCACGCTGTATCTGCTCGACACCGATTTACCGGAAAACTCCCCGCAAGACCGCTACATTACACATAACCTGTACGGCGGCGACAGAACCATGCGCATCGAACAGGAAATTATCCTCGGCATGGGCGGCGCGCGCGCACTGCAAGCGCTCGGCGTCAAACCGACTGTGTGGCACATCAACGAAGGCCATGCGGCGTTCATGATTCTCGAGCGGATTCACAATCTGGCGCAGCAAGGATTGGATTTTGCCAGCGCCCTCGAAAGTGTGGCGGTAAACACGGTTTTTACCACCCACACCGCGGTACCCGCCGGACACGATCACTTCAGCCCGGAGATGATGCAAACCTATTTTGACGGTTTCTGTCGCAGTCTGAATATCTCGCACGAAGAATTCATGGCGCTCGGTCATGTGCCCGGGAGTTCGGATTTCAATATGACTGCATTGGCGATTCGCGGCTCACGCACACATAACGGCGTGAGCAAAATACACGGCGGCGTATCGGCGAATATCTGCCGCGACCTGTGGCCGCAGATCGAGCCGGAAGAAAATCCGATGGCGTATATCACCAACGGCATTCATGTGCCGACTTTCCTGGCGCAGGAGTGGTCCGATCTGTTCGACCGTTACCTCGGCCACGAATGGCGCAGCAAAATGTGCGACAGTGCTTACTGGTCGCGCATCGATGCGATCCCCGATCATTTGTTCTGGAGCGTGCGGCAATCACTGAAATCGCAGATGTTCTACGGCATCCGTTCGCGCATCACCGATCAAAACGCCCGCAATCGCGGCTCCGAAGCGCATCTCGACCGGCTGCTGAAGTTTATCGATCCGATCAATCCCAACATTCTGACGTTGGGTTTCGCACGCCGTTTCGCTACATACAAGCGCGCCACCTTGCTGTTCGAGAACCTCGATTGGCTACGGAAAATCATTCTGGATCAGGAGCACCCCGTGCTGCTGATTTTTGCCGGCAAAGCGCATCCGGCCGATGTGCCGGGTCAAGATTTGATCCGCCGCATCAGCCAAGTTGCGCATTTTCCGGAATTTGAGGGGCGGCTGCTGTTGATCGAAGGTTACGACCTGCGCCTCGCCCGGCGGCTGGTCGCGGGTGTCGACGTGTGGCTGAACAACCCGATCTATCCGTTGGAAGCCAGCGGCACTTCGGGAATGAAGGCAGGTATCAACGGCGCGATCAATCTGAGTGTGCTCGATGGCTGGTGGGGTGAAGGCTACGACGGTAAGAACGGCTGGGCGGTCAAACCCGGCCCGGAAGACATGGAAGGCGTCGTACGCGACCAGGAGGAAAGCCGCGCCTTATATGAAATCCTGCAAGACCAGGTGGTCCCGTTGTATTACAGTTATGGCAAGCTGGGCTACTCGCCGGAATGGGTGAAAATGGCCAAGCGTTCGATGATATCGCTGCTGCCCAGCTATAACGCTACCCGCATGGTCGATGAATACGTCAATAAATTTTACTGCCCGGCCAGCAATAAAGGCGCGCTATATGCAGCCAATGATTTCACCGGTGCAAAAGCGATCGCCGCGTGGAAAGCCAAAATCAGACGCGCCTGGTCCGGCATCTCGCTGCGCCGCTTGGATACACCGTGCGAGCGTATTTATTTTGACGAAACGCTGGATTTCAGGGTTGCCGCAAAACTCAACAACCTGGCGCCCGAAGATGTTGTCATCGAGTTGCTGATCTGCCGCCAATTCAAAACCACCCGGTTATGCAATTTCGATCATTTCAAGTTTCAATTTACCGGCATGCAAGACGCGGGCGAGCATCTGTTCGAACTCAAACTGACGCCGGAATTATGCGGCAAGCAGGAATACTTCATTCGCATCTACCCATACCATCCGCTACTGACGCATCCGCTGGAAATGGGATTGATGGTGTGGTTGTAAGATCTTCGATGCATCATTGACCGGAAGTTTACAAAAACTTCCGGCTTTCGCAAGGATTCTTACTGTTTATCGTCATTCCACCACCCACCGCCGAGTGCGATGAATAGCGCGGCGGTATCCTGCAAGCGCTGCGACTGCACCTGAAGATAAGCCAGCTTGGCTTGAAAGAATTGGCTCTTGATACACAAGACATACGAATAATCGGCCAATCCTGCCTGATAGTTTGTCTGCGCCAAGCGCACCGATTCCTGAGTCAAATCCAGTTGCTGCGCATAGCTGCGCAGCGCTTCAGCATCGTGTTCCAGCGCCAGTAAAATATCGGCCACCTAGGCCAAAGCATCCAAGGCAGTTTGCTTATAATTCGCCAAGGATTGCTGATAAGCGGCGATCGCAGCCTTGCGGTGCAACCATGACGTACCGCCATGAAACAACGGCGCCACGATATTGGCGCCCGCGCTCCAGAAGTTGCCGCTGCTCATAAAAACATCCATAAGATTCCGGGTGTTCTGGCCATAGGTGCCGCTCAGGGTAAAGCTGGGTAGCAACTCCGCCGTCGCGACGCCGATGTTGGCGCTATTTTCATGCACCGTGGCTTCGGCTGCCAGAATATCGGGACGCTGGCGCACCAGCTTGGAAGGCAACGACAAGGGCAAATCGGCAGGTAAGACGATCTCATCCAGATCGACCGGCTCCAGCGCCCGCTCTCCCGGCGCGTGACCTGTCAGCGTTGACAGCAGATGTTCAGCCTGACTGTGTTTCTACTCCAGCGGCGCAAGCGTAGCTTCCAATGCCGCCAGCTTGGCCTTGAGATCGACCACGCTGGCATACGCGGCAATGCCTGCTTTTACTTGGGTTTCGGCAATCGCGATTTGCTCCTGCTGCATGCCGATCAATTCCCGAGTCACTGCAATCTGAGCGGCGTAAGCAGCGCGGGCGACGACGGTATTGACGATGTTGCCGGTCAGAGTCAGATACGTCGCCAAAACCGTATAGCGCTGAAAATCCCGTTGCGCACCCAGGCCTTCAACCGCACGGCGCTGTCCGCCAAAGACATCGAGGGCATAACTAACCGTGGTCGACATGGTCAGCAAATTGAAAATCGAACTGGAGGGACTGCCGAAGCGAGCGGCGGAAAACCGCTGACGGCTCAGGCCAGCGGCCAGATCGATCTGCGGATAAAAAATGCCGTAACCCGCACGTAAATTTTCCTGGCTGCGTTGCAAACTGGCTTGCGCTGCCTGCAAATTCTGATTATAGCCGATTGCTTCCTGCACCAACGCATCCAGTTTGGGCGATTGAAACAGCTGCCACCAGTTCGCCACGACTTCCACATCCTGCGCGAAATGCTGCGCCTGACCGTTGACCGGAACAATGACCAGCGCTTGCCCCTCCGGCACATAGCGATCAACTGCTGGGGGATCGGGTCGGACAAAATCCGGTCCAACCGCGCAACCTGTTAACGCCAGCAGAAAAATCGTGCAAAATCCCCGCGCTATGCCTTCCCAGCACAACAGAAAAATCCGCTGCATCCTCACAACGCTGCGCTTATTTTGACAATTCCACTTATGCCGCATACCGGTTTGGCAAAAAACTAACCATCCTCGTTGATATAAACATCCACCAGTTGCCCGCGATAGAGCTGCACGTCATTCGGCTTTTTGAAACGGAAAAGCACGGACAACACCCGGACATCGACCCGTTCGGTGCGCTGATTCGATAACTGGATTTTGGGTGACACATAGGGTTGCAAGCGGATATATTCCAGCGGAATACGGATTTTCGTACCGCGCAGAAACATTTGCGCCTGCATTTTACTGACATCAGGCAACCGGTTAATCAGGATTTCATCGACATAACAACGCACCACCAGCTCGTCCTCGGGGTTACCCATCACGATGACCGGATTCAGTCCCTGCGTATAGGTATCATAAACACCTTGCGGTGACACATAGCTGCCCAGCGAGGCTTTTATCGACAGCACGACAATTTCCAGATAACCGGCCGCTTCCCGGATCGACTCGTCCCAGTCGCGCTTTTTCAGGATCAAAGGAATTGCGACATTTTCGGCTGTGGTCAGCCGTGGAAACAGATGGTAATCCTGAAACACAAAACCGACTTTGTTCAGACGAAACTCAGCGATCTGATCGGGTTTCAATGCCCAGATATCCACACCATCGATAGTCACCGCGCCGGAATTAGGGCGCAGAATGCCCGAGATCATGCTCAATAGCGTTGTTTTTCCGCTGCCCGAAGGGCCCACGATGAAAAACACTTCACCGAAATAAGTCTCGAAACTGACATTACTAACCGCGAAGGTCTTGGCATCGCCCTCGCCGAACCACTTGGTCAGTTCATGCGCGGAAACGGCGGGATTCACCCGTTAACCCCTGAAAATATCAAATGGTTCAATCTTCAACACTTTTCTGATCCCGATATAGCTGGAAATAGCCGCGATGATCAGCACCATGACAAACGCAAAAGCCAAGGTGGTATATGTGATATTGGCTGAATAATCCGGGACTTTGAGTTTTGCGGCCATGATGATGAGCGTGCACAACCCGACTCCCAATCCGTATCCAACCAGCGCGGTAAACGTGGCTTGGAAAAGAATCATATACACCAGCTCGCGCCCTTTTGCGCCGATCGCCTTCAGCGCGCCGAACTTTTCCAGATTCTCCAATATGAAGGTATAAAAAGTCTGCCCGGAAATCGATAGCCCCACCAGAAAACTGACGATGGTCATGATAAAAATATTGGTTCCCAGTCCCGTCTGGAATTTGTAGTAATTCGCTATTTTCTGCATGAACTCTTCTTTGGTGAGTGCTTGATAACCCAGCAACTTGACCTGCTCCTGGATGTGCAGAATCGCGTCATCATTCTTCGGTTCGACGAGAATATACGAGATGTGAAACGCGTTGACGGAATATATTGAATCGCCCGGCTATAGGTCGTGTACAAGGTGGGAATACCGAACAATCCGCTGGCAGTCACCTTGGCGATGCCGACAATGACACCGCGATGATCGTTCAACTCGAAGTCGGTTCCCAGCTGGATGTCGCCAAGCTTGCGGATTTCCGCATCATGTACGGCGATGAACGCATTTTCGGCATAAATGTCTTCGATTTTGCCGGCGATCAGCTCGGGACGCCCGAACAGGCTATTATCGTCCAGCCCGAGCACCGTCACCGATTGAAACACGCCGCTTCGGAGTTTGACCAGCGCGCCGCCGGAATACAGCGGCACGGCAAATTTGACGCCATTGATACTGCGCACGGCATCGAGCACATAATCCGGCATCGAGATGCTGTTCGCCACATTATTCACCGCCGGATCCATCACCCAAACCTGTGCGCCCAGATTAATCACGGTCGAGGAGGATTTCGCCAGAATGCCGGAAAAAATCGACGTCATCTGCACCATCAGAAACACGGCAAACATAATCCCAACCAACAAGGCAGCGTATTTTCCTTTGTCGTTCACGAGCAGCTTAAAAGCCAGTTTCAAGGCTCCGTTCATAACGCATGCACTCCTGGCAAAATGCCAATGAATCTGTTATCGAACCGCGTACTTTGGTTGTTTGATGAAGCTAGAACAAAATAGTGTAGTGGCGATTATTCTGACGTTCAGTTTAGCTCAGAATTCTGTGCAAAAGAATGACTAAGACGTGATCGAAGCCACTAACACTTACATAGCAAAAAATCCCAAACACGGATTTGACTTACTGATATCGAGCTTCAAATTCGAGCAACAGCCTTGGGGGAAAAATGGTGTTGTGGCGGATTTATTGCGCACTTAAACTCAATCTGCCGCGTCGGGGCAAGAAGCAGCTGCCGAAACGTATCCGCGAACCGCTTGATGTGCAGTCCATCCAAAGGTCTGCCGATTTTATGAGCGACAGCTTATGGAATGGACGGCGATTCCGCACCCTGAATGTCCTGGGTGATTACAATCGGCAGGTGCTGCGCATCGAAATCGATACCAGCCTATCGGCTTCCCGCGTTGTCCGGGTATTCAATGAACTCATTGAAGTTCATGGTTAGCCAAAGCGCCTGCATGTCGACAATGGACCTGAATTTATCAGCAAATTACTGGCTGATTGAGCCGTGCATCATGGTATTAATTTACGATTCATTCAACCCGGAAAGCCTACGCAGAATGTTTACATCGAAAGGCTTAATCGCACTTATCGTACCGAAGTCCTGGATTACTACGTTTTTAAAACACTTAAAATGAGGCGTGCCGAATGACCGAAGAATGGCAAAATCCCAATAACCTCTACTTTTGATTGGATCGAAAATTCGAGGTGACTACAGCTGTAAAAAAAATTGAATTTAACATTAAGAAAAAGGATCGAGAATAGTGAAGGCTATTAACAGTTTGAGCACCATGATTTTATTTTGTTTTTCAATATCTGCATTTGCAGTACCTGTAGCACCAACACTTACTTATTCGCTTGATGGAGTAACTGTCACAGTTGATTGGACGGAAGTGGCTGGCGCAACTCAATACAGATTAAGCTATGCACCTGCTCCATACGTAGGGCCTCAGATTTAGGAACGCAGACGAGTTTTTCTGTGGATTTATGGGATGGGGCATCCTTCTATATTGCTGTTCAAGCAGGGAATGATCAAGGTTTCAGCGGATATTCAAACATTGAAAACTTTACAATTATTCCCACACCCTCTTCGATAAATCTCTCAGGTAACTGGAATTTCACCGAAACAATTTTACTAACAACCTGCGGCAGTGTTTCAAGGAAATTAATTAACGGAATCGTTGAGATTAATCAATTAAATGATACTGTAACTTTAAAAGTTCCTGGTGGGTCAACAACAGGTGACATCATTGATAATGAAGAATTGGGAATGTTTGGAAATATTTCAGAAGAAGGCGGGGGTAATACTCAAATTGTAATGAATTTTTTTATTACGCCTGGTAATCCGAATTTATCTGGAAATGCAGGATGGACATGGGTGAATGGATCAACAAAATGTTCCGGTAGTTCGAGTATTTTATTATCAAAATAACTACTTATCTGAATAATTAGTGATTCATTAATCCAATACGACTTCTGAAAATCAAATGTCCAAATTTTTTATGGAAAGCAAAATGAAAAACATTATGTAACGATTGATTACTGTCTTCTTTACAGTAGTGCTTGATTGCAAATACAAGCTTTGTAGCAGCCAATACTACTGATGACACAGAAGTTTTACTGAACTGGGCGGAGAACAACTATCCTCAGTTTTTCCCTAGCCGCCAAACAACACAACGGATTGAACCTTGGTTGTTCCGTCATTAGCTAGAAGCTAATGTTTATGCTGGTATCAATACCAGCGATAACGGTGTTTATGTATTTGGTGGGTCATGGGAAAACATCAATCCTACTTACATCGACAGCCTTTCTAATCTAATGGCAATTGCAAAGGGTGGAAAATTAACAGATGCTACTTCTATCGTAACCACAGGGAGCGGAGCTCTTGGTAGAAACTTTGCTCTCAAAGCAGATGGTACAGTTTGGGGCTGGGGATATAATACTAACGGCGCGATCTTGGCAATGGGGCGGCAGGAATAAAATGTACGCACTGAAAATAACTCATCTTAAACCGTTCATTAGGTCAAAAAAATCCCCCATGTATGAAGTATAGTATGGGGGATTTTTTGAACACACTGATTAATTGGCAATACGAGCGAATCACTTCGTTGCGCGATACTCGTACCCTCGCCTATCTTGTTGATAAGTCTCGGTCGCTGTTTCCGTGCGCCTCGTGCTTCATCTCGTTCGCCGAATTAATCAGTGCTTCTTTTTGTTCAAGGCCAGTTAGTGTGTTTTCTTGGACCAGGGAAACCGGAAACCGCCTTTACCAATTTCTTGCTTATCGGCTTGCTCCTTGAGCATCGCATCGGCATCCGATTTTGCAACCGCCAATTCTGGTTGCTCAGTCTTTTCTTGCTGCATTGCCTGTTGCTGAACATTGGATCTCAAACCTAATAACTGATTCAACTGCTGCGACAGTTGATTCGCCGCATCGATACCCAGTGCCATGCGGCAAGACATTTTTGCATTAATTGTGTCCGATACTTTTTCACCCGCAGCTATTTTTTGATGCAATAACTGCATGGTCTGCGGATCGATGAATCCAAAATCCACCATGACAACACCCTGCCCGCTCTGCACCGATGTCAAATTGGAATAAACAGGCTGCTCTGTTTGCTCTCCCCCCTGCATAGCAACTTTCACTTGCAGCGCGCGTCCAGCATCACCTTTTGTTTCAGCCGGTGTATCATTTTTTTCTGTCATGCTAGTTCCCTTCTATCATCAGCCTGCGCTTATATTCTCAGGCTTTTCTCTGAAAGAGCTGGTTCAACTGCTGCGCCAAATTGTTGGCGGTCTCAATGCTTAAGGCCATCCGGCAAGACATTCTGGCTCCAACTGTATCGGGCGCTTTCTCACCGGAACGAGCCAAGCGGTTTAATGCATTGATCGTTTGCGGATCAAGAAAACCGAAATCGACAATGACGACACCTTGCCCGCCTTGCACGGAAGTAAAATTTGAATACAGCGGCTGCCCCGTATGCTCGCCTTGCTGCATGCGGATATTCACTTGCATAGCCTGAGCCCCGGGAGGATTTGTTTTAATTTCTTTGGGTTCATTATTATTTGTCATTTCTTTCTCCTAATTCTTACGAATCAAAATCCTAAGGATTATACACTGGTCGTTTCATTGTTGAAAAACCTCTTCCGGATTAAAATCCGGAAGAGGTTCCGTAGTCCTGCAACTGCACTTAGACTACCTTATA
Organism: uncultured Nitrosomonas sp.; assembly: GCA_964421895.1. Classification (GTDB taxonomy): domain Bacteria; phylum Pseudomonadota; class Gammaproteobacteria; order Burkholderiales; family Nitrosomonadaceae; genus Nitrosomonas. The sequence continues at coordinate 15,564 of CAYQZF010000037.1, forward strand.
CAGGCAAATCGTGTTGGAAATTCGTACCAACCAGACTAATCTCAGCTTCCCGCAGCATGCGTTAACCCACCGACAGATCGGCGCCCAGACATCGTGATCAAGCCCCAACACATGCCCCATTTCATAGACAAGGATGGAGTAAAGATCGACTTTGTACGGATTGACTTGACCGGCGCCGATAGACCAGCCGTAGCCCATGGTTAAATTTAATTTTTACTTTGACTTTTCTTACAACTTTTACTTCAATTATTATCAGAATGAGTTACGTATTCGCTTAATCGTATGTAAGAAAATAATTCTTGAGATTCCTATGCGCATTGGCATTGATCTGGGTGGCACAAAAATAGAAGGTGTGGTGCTGGATACTGAGGGTAAAGAACTGGTGAGGAAGCGCGTGGATACGCAGCAAACGGCGGGCTATTGGGCGATTCTGCACACCATTGCGCAACTCGCCAGGCAACTAGAAGCGGAAGTAGATCAGCAATGTCCGGTGGGTATTGGCACGCCGGGTGCGATCTCGGCGGTTACCGGCGCCATGAAAAATTCCAATACCGTTTGCTTGAATGGACAGCCGTTGTTCGAGGACTTGCAGGGATTGCTGAACCGGCCGCTGCGCATTGCCAACGATGCCAATTGCTTCGCGTTGAGCGAAGCGCTGGATGGCGCGGGCCAAGGCTATGACGTGGTGTTCGGCGTGATCATGGGTACCGGCGTGGGCGGCGGCGTCGTGTTCAATGGACAATTGCACCCAGGCCGTCAACACATCGGCGGTGAATGGGGCCACAACATTCTGGAATGGAACGGGCCGGATTGCTACTGCGGCCAGAAAGGCTGCGTCGAAACATTTATTTCAGGCCCCGGCCTGGCCGCCGACTACTACCGCCACGGCGGCAATCGCACATTCAAAGCCAACGACATCGTGACACTGGCGGCACAGGGCGATGCCTTGGCCGAGGCTGCGATGCAGCGTTTCTTCGGCCGCTTTGGCCGCGCCCTGGCAACCGTCATCAACATCCTCGACCCGGATGCCATCGTGCTGGGTGGCGGATTATCGAATGTCGACCGACTCTACGTCGAAGGCCGCGACCGGGTCGCGCATTACGTGTTCAACGACCAGTTCATCACACCGATTTTGAAAAACATCCACGGCGATAGCTCCGGCGTAAGAGGGGCGGCGCAGTTGTGGCGGTGCGATGAGATTTGACCGTTAAACACCAAAAGCCATAAATGCCACATTCAAGATATACTATAAACTAATGTATATCATTATTTGAGGATCAACGAATGCAAGTTGCTAAATGGGGTAATAGTTTAGCGGTAAGATTACCTGCCGCTGTGGTTGAAGTATTAGATCTCAAGGAAGGTGACAATATTGAAATTCATGTCGCGGGATCGCGCGATCTGGAAATCAGCAAAACACCCGAAGTACGGGAAATTCTTGCTCGCTTAAGAAAATACCGCGGAAAATTACCGACGGATTTTAAATTCGACCGCATCGAAACCCATGAGCGATAAGGCATTTCTGGATACCAACATTCTCCTGTATCTATTGTCCGCGGATCCCATAAAAGCCGGAAAAGCGGAAGATGTCATCGCCAGCGGAGGTATCATCAGCGTTCAAGTTCTCAACGAATTTACCAGCGTCGCATCAAGGAAGCTGCAAATGCCGTTTGAGGAAATTCAGGAGATTCTTTCGCAAATACGGATGATATGCGCCGTGGAGCCAATAACGATTGACACTCACGACTGTGGAATCCAACTCGCCATGCAATATCGCCTTTCAATATACGACGCCATGATCGCCGCAGCAGCTTTGCTCGCAGGTTGCACCACTTTGTATTCCGAAGACATGCAACATGGGCAAGTCATCGACAACCAGCTCGTCATACGAAATCCTTTTGTATAGCTTTTCAGCAAAATATTCTCGCCATTCAAGATTGCAGAATATTTCTTGAGGATTGGCTTCTGGCAATACGCTTCAACCCGTTTACGATCCCTCTCAAATTCGATAACCAAACTTGCATAGGTTTCTATGCGTAGCGCCATTATTCCAACAGATTGGGATAATTCGCCACCTATTACTCGGCTTGACATCGGGCTCTTTCTTGACCATTCTGAAGCCTGACTTTGGATTAGTCGAGATATGGATAAAAATATGAGAAGCAACCTCGAGAAAGCGATTCTGTAAGCAGTCGCCAGAATTGTAAGGTGGATAAGTGTAACGTCATCCACCATAACCAGAGAATCCGGTGGATGTCGCTTTGCTTATCCACCCTA
>CAYQZF010000038.1:0-17808 GCA_964421895.1 uncultured Nitrosomonas sp.
CGTCATCGACAATCAGTATCGTATTGTTCGTTATCATTTAGCATTCTCTCCACGACCGGAATCTAATCAGCTTGGCTACAACTGTCAAATTTCCCAATCAACTATGAATTTCAATTTTTTTGATTGACGAATACCCTAATAGTAAAGATTTCATATATCTTTTTGTCATTACTGATTATTATGCGATGAATTCAGCACCAGCTTGCCATGCTCCGTGGCTGTCTTTTTTTCCACTGCCGGCAGAATAATTGAAATTTGCGCGCCATGCGGCTTAATATTTTCAATGTGAATAATGCCCTCATGCTCTTCCACAATTTTTTTCACAATGGGCAAACCCAATCCAGTTCCTTTTGGCTTAGTCGTGACATAAGGTTCAAAAACTCGTGCCCTGATCTCATCCGAAAAACCGCACCCGTTATCACGCACACTGAATTGCACACCACCAGACACCCTTTCAGTTTTTAGCTCGATGATAGGCTCCGGAGTATCAATCAATGCATCCTGCGCATTCTGCAGCAAATTATGTAGCACTTGACGCAATTGCGCCGAATCGCCTCTTATCAGCGGCAAATCATCCGCCAATATCTGCTTGATGCGCGCATGCGCATGCTGGTTATTTTCAGCCGCCATATTCGCTGTTTCATATAGCGACAATACTTCATGCACCAACCGGTTCAAGTCCAACTGACGCAATTCCATTTCGGGAACGCGCGCGTACTGATTAAATTCATTCACCATTTTTTTCAGCGCTTCCACCTGATTGACAATGGTTTCGGTTGAACGCCGCAAAAACTTGGCGTCTTCCTCGCTCAGCTTATTGATCAATTTGTGCTGCACGCGCTCGGCCGAGAGTTGTATCGGCGTCAGCGGATTCTTAATTTCATGCGCCAGCCGGCGCGCAACTTCACCCCAGGCAACTGCGCGCTGCACTTGCAATAGATTGGTAATATCATCAAAAACCACCACGCCGCCGCCGCCCGACAACTTGGGCAAACGCGTTCCCCGGAGCAACAAGACCTGATTGCGGCCGTCCTCCGAACGCGTCAATTGGCGCTGCCAGACACCGGTTTCTCCGGAATTAAAACCTGCCTTGATCTCGATAATCAATGCATTCAGTTGCGGCTCATTGTTCACGCAACCCTCGATAATCGAACCATCCAGACTGATCAGCGGTATTTGCAGTATCCGCTCCGCGCTGCGGTTTGCCTTGGACAACACCAACTGATCGTCGAACACCAACACACCCGACGACAAATTCGCCAGAATACTTTCCAGGTGCGCGCGCGCGCTCTCGACCGCCCGCTGATTATGCTGCGCGGCCGCTTGCGCTTCTTCCAGCTGTTGCGTCATCAAATTGAAGGATTCGGTCAGAACACCCAGCTCATCGCTACTCTGCACCAAGTGACGGCGGCTGTAGTCGCCTTGCGCAATCGCACGCGTGCCTTCCGCCAGCATACCTAAGGGTGCACTTAATTTTTCACTGAGCAACGAAGCTGTCGCCAGCGCCGAAAACAACGATAGCAACAACGCCAGCGTCAAGGTGACGCTATACAGCCGGGTCAACCCGTGGCGCGATAAGGAAAGTTCCTGGTAATCTTGATAACCTGCTTGCACCCGCTCGGCGTCTTTTGCCAATTGCAGCGGAACTGGCTGCAACAGTTGCAGTATCCGGATATCTTCTTTCAGACTCAACACATTGACAGGTGCAACCACACGCAAATACAAACCCTTTTCGGCAATCGACTCAATGGCGCCGTAAGCTTTCTGCATACGGATATAGCGCATTACGACCGCATTCGGTATTCCGGGAAATAACGCCAGATTACTCTCACTAGAAAATGCAATCACCTTGCCATCCTGATTAAACAAGGTCGCTTCTTCCACCTGAGATTGCAGCAATAATTCATTGAGCACCAATAAAGGCGGATTGGCGGGATCGGATAGAATCAACGCAGTCGCTTGCGCTTTCCGCTGCAATTCCTCCAGCAAATTATCCAGCATGGTATGCCCCAGATTCAATCCGCCTTCCAGCGCACGATCGACTTTCACATCGAACCAGGATTCGATGCTCTTCTCGAGAAACTGAACCGATACGGCATATACCAAAACACCGGGAAGTATTGCCATCAGGGAAAAAACCAGCATTAAACGCAATGCCAACCTGGATCCGAAAACGCCCGATTTGAGACGACGCCTGAAGCGCCACAACAAAAAACCCAGGACCGCCATGAGAAATACGACGAAGGCGATATTGATACCCAGTAACAAGCGGTATTTCCGTTCAAAAAACTCGGTATTAGCTCCTGCGGTAGCCAGCAAAAAAAGCATCACCGCTCCAACACCGGCGCCGACGATGAGCACGTATTTCATCAATAACCTTTAATCTGCACTGGCTCCCCCGGTGTGGGCAGCTTCATATGCCACTCCAGCTTGTCCGAACTCAAATCCCACTGACTGGAACCGATTGTCTCAACCTGGAATGGTTTGGGCATGCGCGTCAGATCCAGCCACACTCGAACTGACGCCACATAATCAGCATCCGGTTTCAACTCGGATCTCACAGTCAAAGGTAGATCGCGAATCCGTCCCAGCGCCTGCAATGCTTCATTTAATGAAGAATAATTTTGGGAAAACACGGGATGATTCAGATGATATTGCCGCGTTAGCGCATAATAGCGCAAACCGACCACAAACTTGCTGCGCGCCACCTCATCATTCAGCTTATACCAGCGTGCATCAAACAAGCTGAATTTAGTGACAAAATGCAACACGATACCTTTCTCAAGCGCCTGCTCCAGTGTCTCGTTGAGCGCAATCTCCGAGTCCATGTTGATTTCATAGCCTTTCCCGGCCGCCGCCAGATTGACGGACTTTATCTGAATGCCCGCCGCCTGAATAACCGCCGTCGGCAACAGCAAAATCATTAACAAAATGATCAGATTGAAGTATGTCGGTTTTATTCGGCAAACTTGCAGATCAGGCTTTTTGCAATAAAGCATAGAAGAAGCCATCATGTTGAATAGCAGGTAACAGCTGTCCCTCATACATTGACATTGCCGCAGCCGGAAGCGGCAATAATCGCGCCTCCGGGTGGTGTTTAAGAAATCTTTCTATCTGCATGGTATTTTCTTCAGCAAAAACTGAGCAAGTCACATAGAGCAACTTACCACCCTTGCCCAAAACTTTCCACAGCGCCTGTAAAATCGCCTGTTGATTTTGTGCAAATTTAACCAAATCGCTTTCACGCCGCAACCATTTGATATCCGGATGACGGCGAACCACACCGGATGCCGAACACGGCACATCCGCCAGAATACGGTCATAAGGACGACCATCCCACCAGGCATCGGGATTTGCCGCATCGCCGCATATCACTCTTTCCGCCGTCATATGCAAACGCTGCAGGTTCTGTTGCACCCGCACCAGTCTCGCCGCATCACTCTCCAGTATCGTCAACGCCACATCGGCCAATTCCAGCACATGCGTGCTTTTCCCTCCCGGCGCCGCACACGCATCCAACACGCGCATACCATCACGCACCTCTAGAAATGATACTGCAAGCTGCGCACCGGCATCTTGTACCGTCACCCAGCCTTCGGCAAAGCCGGGTAAATTCTCCACCGCAACCGGTTGACTCAATTGCAACGCACCGGATTGTAGCAATTCGGCTGTCATCCCATTGCTTGCCAATAAGCCGCGATAAGCTTCCACACTCATTTTGCGCCGATTCACCCGCAACATCATCGGCGGGTGTTTGTTACCGGCTTCTAGTACCGCACGAAATTGCTCCGGATATTGTTGGCGCAATTTATCGATCCACCATTGCGGATACGAATAGCGCCCTTCCTCTTTCTCCATCGCTTGCTGCAGCAAACTTTCGCGCTGCCGGATAAAATTGCGCAGCACGGCATTTACCAACCCTTGCATCTCTTGACCCTGCGCCAAGGCGCGTGAAGCGGAAACAGCTTGATCCACCACCGTATGCGGAGATGCTTTACTGTACTGCAATTGATACACGCTAACGAGCAACAGATAGTGCAGGCTTTTATCGCGTAACGCTTTTTTCAGCAGCAACCCGAGAATTGCTTGCAATTGACCGTAAAAACGCAACACGCCGTAGCTTAAATCCTGAATCGCGCCCTTTTGCTGCTTCGATAACGCCGGATCGGCGCGCCAGATTCCCTGCAGCACCCCGGTCAAACTCGATCCGGCCAATACTTTACCGATCGCGGAAGCCGCCGCCAGCTGCGTTTTAATCATGTGGTGTAGCGGAATGAGGCGCGCCCATGAAACATTCACCCGGCTGTACCGGATTACCGGCCAAAAAATCTGCCGCACTCATTTTCTTGCCGCCGGGTTTCTGTATTATTTCTAGCCGTAACAAGCCCGAACCGCAAGCTACCGTCATCCCTGCCTGATCAACCGCAACCACTTCCCCCGGCTTTCCTACTCTTCCGTCAATCGCTTTGGCTTGCCATATCTTCAGCACCGCATCCCGGAAATGCGTATAGGCACCCGGATTCGGATTGAACGCCCGCACCAGCCGGTCTATTTGTTGCGCGCTTTGCCGCCAATCGATTTCCGCTTCGGCTTTGGTTATTTTGGCGGCATAACAGGCTTGCGTTCCGTCTTGCGCCGCGGCAAGCAATTTTTCCCGCTGCAATAATGCCAATGCTTCCGCGATGCTCTGCGCTCCCAACAGACTCAATCTATCATGTAACGATTGCGTGGTATCCACCGACGTGATTTCGATGCTGTGCGTCAGCAAAATACCACCGGTATCCAGTCCGGCATCCATCTGCATGATGGTGATACCGGTCTCGCGGTCGCCTGCCAGAATCGCGCGTTGAATCGGTGCGGCGCCGCGCCAGCGCGGCAACAACGAGGCGTGAATATTCAAACAACCCAGGTGCGGAATATCGAGTACCGCTTGCGGCAAAATCAATCCATATGCCGCCACCACCATCACATCCGCATGCAATGCCCGCAGTTGCTGCTGCACTTCGGGAGTTTTCAGGGTCAAGGGCTGCAATAATGCCAGATGATGTTGTTCAGCAAGCAGTTTAACGGCACTGGCAGCGGCCTTCATGCCTCTGCCCGCAGGCCGGTCCGGTTGAGTCAGCACCATGACGATCTCATGACCGGCCCGAATCAGTTCATCCAGGGCCGCAGCGGCAAACGCCGGGGTTCCAGCAAATATGACTTTCATGCTAATGCAGTGATCGCTTATTAATTAGAGAAATGGAGGATGGGATTGCACCGATGAAGCTCGCGATGAATCCGCAAGCGCCATACGGACGCAGCCTGATTGCATGCCGTACTAACGCTACATGGTGCTGCGTTGCTTCTTTTTTAATCTTGCCAAGGTGCGCGCTTGTTTCAGCCGCGACCAATATTCCACAAATACTTTGCCCGCCAAATGGTCCATTTCGTGTTGAATACATACCGCCAGCAAACCATCGGCATCCAGAACAAACGATTCGCCCTGTGCATTCAAGGCCTTCACAGTCACAGATTCGGCGCGCTGCACTTTCCCGTAAATGCCTGGCACTGACAAGCAACCTTCCTCATAATCCGATAAGCCATGACTGGCGATAATTTCCGGATTGATCAAAACAAGCAACTGATCGCGCGTCTCGGAAACATCGATCACGATAATACGCTCGTGCACATCCACCTGCGTGGCCGCCAGCCCGATGCCGGGCGCAGCGTACATCGTTTCAGTCATATCTTTTATTAACGCACGGATTTCATTCGTGACTTGTGCGACTGGAACGGCTACAGTATGGAGCCTCTCATCTGGATATTGTAGTATTTTTAGAATAGCCATGAAAAAAATGTGTAGTTTAGTAAACCTAACGCCGCATTTAGACCGTATCATTCAGCAATCATTCTGTGTGTGTCACCGTTGCCTTAGGGATCATCCATGCGAAAGCTTATTATAACTTTGATTTTATTTCCGGGCCTGCTTTCCATCACGCCAATCAAAGCTGAAGAGATAATACTGCGAAATGATTCGCCTGACCGGCATGTAGTCGTGCCAGGCGATACGCTGTGGGGAATCGCTTCCCGGTTTCTTAAAGACCCTTGGCGCTGGCCGGAAATCTGGGGACTCAATCGCGCGCAAGTAAGAAATCCGCATAAGATTCACCCCGGCGACGTTGTCATCCTGGAAAGAACACGGTATGGAACCCGCCTCCGCCTTGCAGAAGACGATGAATACGGTGTAAAAACCGTTAAATTATCGCCGAAAATCCGCGCCGAACAATCGGGCACCTCGGCAATTCCCAGTATTCCGGCAGCCACAATCGAACCTTTCCTGAGCCAACCGCTGATCATCGAAAAAAACGGCCTCGACAATGCGCCGTATATACTGGGATCCAGCGAGAGCAGGGTCACTTTGAGCACAGGTAATACCGCATATGTCAGCGATCTTCCGAAAGATAAAGGCGCAGCATGGCAAATCTTCCGTCCCGGCAAAGCACTGAAGGATCCGGATCAAAAAGATTCCATTCTGGGTTATGAGGCCACCTACCTGGGAAATGCCAAAGTAACCGCTTTCGCGGATGTCAGTACGGTAATCATCACACACGCATCAGAAGAAATCTTGAAAGGCGATCGCCTGGTCCCCGCACCCGGCACCATCTTTAATAACTACGCACCCCATGCGCCGGATTTTTCGCTCAATGGGCGGATCATTTCGGTTTATGGCGGCGTAACGGAGATCGGCAGAGGCGATATTGTCGCACTCAATAAAGGTGGAATGGATGGCTTGGAAATGGGCCATGTTCTGGCGATCTACCGGAGAAGTCAAGCGAAGTCGCTGCAAGGGCAAATGGTGCAATTGCCGGATGAAAGAACCGGATTGGTCTTCGTTTTCCGGGTCTTTGATAAAATAGCTTATGCGCTGGTGGTACAAAGCACACAATCCATCAAAGTATTGGATGCCGTAAAAACACCCTGAAATTAGTTCGCATCATCATGAAACATGCACCGGATATTGAAGCGTGGCTGAGTCTTAATCTGATTGACGGCGTCGGCGGCGAATCCATTCGCAGGCTTTTGGTCGCCTTTGGCAATCCTGCAGCTATTCTATCGGCCTCCCCGGGCGCAATGGAACGCATTGTAAAAAAAACGATCGCTCAGCGCATTGCGCAAGGCCCCGATCACAACAAGATCACCGCCGCGCTGCGATGGCTGGAGGATCCGCTCAACGCCGTGATCACTTTGGCGGATCCGGATTATCCTGCTCAATTACTGAATATTGACGCTCCGCCGCCGCTGCTGTATCTCAAAGGCCGGCGGGAGCTCTTACGGCAACCTGCCCTGGCGGTTGTCGGCAGCCGCAATGCCACACCGCAAGGCTTAGCGAATGCGGAAGCTTTTTCCGAGGCCGCCAGCAATGCCGGGCTCTGCATCATCAGCGGCATGGCGCTGGGCATTGATACAGCTGCACATCATGGCGGCTTACGCGGCTCCGCTGCCAGCATCGCCGTGGTCGGCACCGGATTGGACATTGTTTATCCGGCCAAGAATCACCCGCTTGCCCACAAACTGGCCAAGGAAGGCGCATTAATTTCCGAATTTCCACTGGGCACCCCTGCCATTGGCAGGAACTTTCCGCGCAGAAATCGTATCATCAGCGGCATGAGTCACGGCTGTCTAGTGGTGGAAGCGGCAATGCAAAGCGGATCGCTCATCACCGCACGCCAGGCGTTGGAACAAGGGCGCGAAGTCATGGCGATTCCAGGTTCCATCCATTCACCGTTATCCAAAGGTTGCCATACATTGATTAAGCAAGGCGCCAAACTGGTTGAAAATACGCAGGATATTTTGGATGAATTAAGTTATTTAACCTTAACCAAAAGTGAGAAAATTGCTACAAAAAAGGAATTGATTGTTGAATTACCTGTTGAAAAAAGAACTGAAAACGCAATATTACTTACACACCTGGGATATGATGCCGTTGATATTGATACGCTTTGCTCTCGCAGTGGCTTGACGGCAGAAGTTGTATCAGCCATGCTATTAACGCTTGAGCTTGACGGTCAGATCAGTAGTTTGCCGGGAGGGTGTTATCAGCGCATTCAGTGATAAATGATGGCATTAACCAAAAGTACTAATCTGTAAACATATTCGCTTTCTTAAATACCATTATGTTCGATATACTCGTTTATTTATTTGAAAATTTTTTTGATTCTGGCAGTTATCCAGATTCTGCGACATTGACGCGCAAACTGACGATGGCCGGATTCGCCGATGAGGATATCAGCGAGACTTTAAACTGGCTCTCGGAACTCGAACGCCATGACATCGGCAGCTACCCGGCCAGTTTTGCCAAAAACGATTCTTTCCGCTGTTATACCGAATATGAAATGGAAAAAATCGATACGGAAGGAAGAGGGTTTATTTTCTTCTTGGAGCAAGCCGGCATTATTAACCCGCTACAACGTGAGCTGTTGATTGATCGCGTGCTCGCGATGGATGAAAATTCATCGAGTCTGGAAAAAATAAAACTGATTGTTTTGACCGAATTATGGATTCAAAACCAGCTTACAGACGACTCCGTTCTTGAGAAATTATTGATTGTCAGCGATTCTCATTACCGGCATTAAGTTCACTATATTTTTATTGAATTAAACTGAGTTAAAACGGCCGCCGGAATTAATTTTCTTTTATACACATCCAATTCTGATCATGTTCGCACCTCTTACTCATTCCTCCAGTTTAGTAATGACAAGTCTATTTGGCAGTTCATTTTCGGGTAACGATTTTTGTTTAGGAATTAATGAGTAAATCATTGATTATCGCAGAAAAACCTTCTGTCGCAGCCGATATTGCCCGAGCATTGGGCGGCTTTACCAAGCACACGGATTATTTCGAGAACGACCAATATGTTGTATCTTCAGCGGTAGGTCATTTGCTTGAGCTCGTCATTCCGAAAGAATTCGAAGTAAAGCGCGGCAAATGGAGCTTTGCCAATCTACCGGTGATTCCGCCGCATTTCGATTTGAATCCGATCGAAAAAACTTCCGCGCGTTTGAAGCTTCTCAGCAAGCTCATCAAGCGCAAAGATATCGAAACGCTGATCAACGCATGTGACGCGGGACGCGAAGGGGAGTTGATTTTCTACTATATCCTGCGCCATGTCGGCAGCAGCAAGCCGGTTAAACGCCTCTGGCTGCAGTCGATGACACCTGATGCCATTCGCGGAGGATTCACCCAGTTATTGGATAACTCGGCAGTACAATCGCTCGCCGAGGCGGCTGTCAGCCGCTCGGAGTCGGATTGGCTGGTCGGCATTAACGGTACGCGCGCTATGACTGCATTCAACTCCCAGGAGGGAGGATTCCACAAAACCACCGTGGGACGAGTACAGACGCCGACATTGGCGATCTTAGTCGAACGCGAAGAAAAAATTAAAAAATTCCGTCCGCAGAATTACTGGGAAATCCACGCCACGTTTGCAACCGGTAATGGCGACTATACCGGCAAATGGTTTGATGAAAAATTCAACAAGGATAAAGCCGCTCAGGAAGCAAAACCTGAACGCTTGTGGGAACAAAAACAAGCCGAAGCCATCCGTGACAAATGCCGGGGAAAACCCGGTGATGTCAGTGAAGAGAGCAAACCTAGCAAAGAAATCTGTCCGTTACTTTATGACTTGACCAGCCTGCAACGAGATGCCAACAGCCGCTTCGGCTTTTCCGCCAAAACCACGCTCGGTCTGGCGCAGGCGTTGTATGAAAAACATAAGGTACTAACGTATCCCCGTACAGATTCGCGCGCCCTGCCGGAAGACTATATCGCGACCGTAAAAGATACTCTGCTCAGCCTGGAAAACACCGGTTACGGACAATTTTCCCGGAAAGTTCTGGCATCCAACTGGGTTGTTCCGAACAAACGCATCTTCAACAATGCCAAGATCTCGGATCACTTCGCGATTATTCCGACGTCGTTAAATCCGTCCAAATTAAACGAAGCTGAGACGAAGCTGTATGATTTGGTCACCAAGCGCTTTCTGGCTATTTTCTTTCCCGCTGCTGAATTCCTGGTAACCACCCGCATAACCCGGGTTGAAAGCGAGCCATTCAAAACCGAAGGCAAAGTCATGGTCAATCCGGGCTGGCAAGCGGTTTACGGCAAATCCGTCAAACCGGATGGTGAGGAAGAAGATACGACGCTCGTAGCCATTACACCCGGTAAACCCGTCACCACCGAAGCAATCGAAATCATCGCCAATCAGACCCGCCCCCCCGCACGGTTTAATGAAGCCACGCTCCTTTCCGCGATGGAAGGCGCAGGTAAGCTGGTGGAAGACGAAGAATTGCGCGCCGCGATGAATACCAAAGGACTGGGAACTCCAGCAACGCGCGCAGCGATTATCGAAGGATTGGTACTGGAAAATTATATCCAGCGCGTTGGCCGCGAACTTCATCCGACAGCCAAAGCCTTTTCCTTGATCACACTTTTACGCGGCCTCAAGATCCCGGAATTGATCTCACCGGAATTGACCGGCAATTGGGAATTTCAGTTGCGCCAGATTGAACAAGGCAATCTCAAACGCGCTGCGTTCATGGAAAAAATCGCCGAGATGACACGGCATATCGTGGAACAAGCCAAAACGCATCGCGGCGAAACCATCGCGGGAGATTTTTCGATACTTAAATCCCCGTGCCCGAAATGCGGCGGCACCGTACATGAAACCTATAAAAAATTTCAATGCCAGAAATGCGATTTCGCATTGTGGAAAATTCTTGCCGGCCGCCAGTTTGAAGTAGAGGAAATGGAAACCATCATCACACAACATGAAGTCGGGCCGCTGCAGGGTTTTCGTAGCAAAATGGGGCAACCGTTCAGCGCCATCATCAAATTAACCGATACTTTTGAAATGAAATTTGATTTTGGCAATAGCGACGAAAACCAAGAAGCCGTCGATTTCAGCGCTCAAACAGCCTTGGGGCAATGTCCGAAATGCAATCATGCGGTGTATGAGCACGGCATGCAGTATGTTTGTGAGAAATCTGTCGGCGCCGACCGCGCCTGCAATTTCAAAACGGGTAAAATCATCCTGACACGCCCGATAGAACGAGAACAAATCACTAAATTGCTGGAAACCGGTAAAACAGATTTGCTGACAAAATTTATTTCTAAAAAGGGCAAGCCTTTTTCAGCTTATCTGGTTAGAAATGCGGATGGCAAAATCGGTTTTGAGTTTGAACAGAAGGCGCCAAAGAAAACAACTGGAACAAAATCCAAAACAAAACAGGCAAAAACCGAAACTGCCGGTGATACGGCTTTATGATTCGCACAAGCTGCTGCTGTTAAAGGCCGGATAGCAATTTCTTTCACGTACTCGAACATCAGAGTTCCGCAAACCACAAAATTCCGGGGCTTAGCGAACGCTTATAACCCGGAATCCCCATAGATTTCGTCGTTTTATGAGTTATAGAAATTAAGAACGTACTTGAGTACACCGCTGGACCCCATGATAATCATGATCAGTCCGCCGACAATAGCCGCACCTTCCAGAATAATCGATACAAATGCCCGCGCTGTATTCTCGAACTCCTCCTCACCCAAATCGTTCCTGCGCTTCTCTCTACGATTCTTAACCCACAATTGCAACCAAACAGCAACCGGGATCATTAGTAAGGAAAACATTAAAACAATTTCTGCATCTTGCATTCATCAACCTCTTTATATTAAAAGTGTCTTTTTTATAAAAAAGGATAGATTACATCAAACCAGGCAGTTTGATAAAGATTTTTCCAAATGCAGTCGCTCCATCCCGATCTATCTCAGCAATTACGCTGTAACGTAATTGATATTTATTAAGAATTAATAAGGATGAATAAAATTTACGCCCTAAATATCTTTATGGGATATCATCAAGCTTTTTTTACTGCCGCAACCCACTGCAAACATCATGAAATGGCTTGATCTTCCTTCTTCCGGGAAGGCTCACGGCACTGTGCTATTGCCAGGATCCAAGAGTATCTCGAATCGAATTCTTTTGCTTGCCGCATTGGCGGAAGGCGTGACGGAAATTCATGATTTATTGGCATCCGACGACACTGCTCGCATGCTGGATGCACTGACCAAGCTGGGTATTACTATTACACAAACGGACAAAAACAATTACACGGTCACGGGCGGAAACGGCATCTTCCCGGTCAAGGAAGCAGATTTATTTCTCGGTAATGCCGGCACCGCTTTTCGGCCTTTGGTAGCGGTATTGTCCTTAATGAAGGGACATTACCATTTATCCGGCGTGCCACGAATGCACGAACGGCCCATTGCAGATTTGGTGGATGCACTGCGGCAATTGGGTGCAAACATCAGCTATCTGGAAAACCCAGGTTTCCCGCCCTTGGAAATCAAACCAGCGGCATTGCGCGAGCAAGACGGCACGCACACAGTCACCGTTAAAGGCGATGTTTCCAGTCAATTTCTCACCGGATTACTGATGGCGCTACCGTTGAGCGGGAAGAGATCGGTCATCACGGTATCAGGCACACTGATTTCACAGCCTTATATCGAACTCACACTCGCGCAAATGCGCCGTTTTGGCGTGCAAGTCGAGCACAGCAATTGGCAGCAATTTGTGATACCGGCACAACAACAATACCACAGCCCCGGCCGCATTTTTGTCGAGGGCGATGCATCTTCCGCTTCATATTTCCTGGCTGCCGGTGCGATCGGACTGGGTCCGGTGCGCGTTCAAGGCGTAGGCCGCGACAGCGTGCAAGGGGATATTCGCTTCGCAGCCGCGCTGGAATTGATGGGTGCAAAAATATCCATGGGAGAAAATTGGATCGAAGCCAGTGCCGGCAAAACAAAACCGCTGCGCGCCATCGATCTGGATTGCAATCATATCCCCGATGCCGCCATGACTTTAGCCGTTGCAGCTTTATTCGCCGATGGCACCACGACACTGCGCAACATCGCCAGCTGGCATCTGAAAGAAACCGATCGTCTCGCAGCCATGTCAACCGAATTGCGCAAACTTGGTGCAATCGTGGAGGAAGGCGTGGATTATTTACGCATCACACCGCCCGCGCACGGCTTAATTTCCAATGCCGCGATCGATACGTATGACGATCATCGCATGGCCATGTGTTTCGCCTTAGCTTCCTTGGGAGCACCGGTGCGCATCAACGATCCCGGTTGCGTCGCCAAAACATTTCCAGATTATTTTGAAAAATTTTCACAAATAATTCACCCTAAAATGAAATAATTTTTACCCTGCTCATTTAAATTAATCACAACACCGTTTCATGAATACAAACAAGATCCCCGTCATTGCCATCGATGGTCCATCCGCATCCGGCAAAGGCACCATCGCCCAATTGGTTGCCCGCAAGCTTGGATTTCATTACCTCGACAGCGGCGCGCTTTACCGTCTGGTGGCTCTAAAAGCAATCCAACTGGATATAGATATGCAAAACTCCGGCGAGCTTGCGGAAATTGCCAGAAACTTGAATGTCCTTTTCAAGGATGAGCAAATTTATCTGGACGGCAAAATCGTCACGGATGATATCCGCACCGAACAATGCGGTATCGTAGCTTCCCAGCTGGCAGCTTATCCGCAAGTTCGCGCAGCACTCACCGAGCGCCAGCGCGGATTCCGCCAATTGCCCGGACTGGTTACGGATGGACGAGACATGGGATCTGTGATCTTTCCTGATGCCGATCTGAAAATTTATTTAACCGCCAGTGCCGAAGTGCGTGCGCAGAGGCGGCATAAACAGTTGATAGAGAAAGGAATGAGTGCTAATATCACTGGCTTATTGCAAGATATTCAGAAACGGGATGAACGCGACAGTAATCGCAGCATCGCGCCGCTGCAACAAGAGATTGATGCCAAATTGCTGGATACGACTTCATTAACCATATCCCAGGCGCAAGATGCCGTTCTCTCCTGGTATAATGACATCTTTGCAAAAATCCGCGTTTGAACACGAAATCAAGCCGCTTTTCTTATATTCCCATGCAGAAAGAAAAATGGAGTAATCGTTTCAAACATTTTTATTAATCAACTCAATCCGCAGGATACCAATTCTGACGGAATGACAAATCAGGTATTTTTATAATGACTACAGCTTCCACTGCAAATCAAACATCTCCCGAAAGTTTTGCCGCACTCTTTGAAGAAAGCCTCTCGCGCCAGGAAATGCGCGCAGGTGAAGTAATTACCGCCGAAGTGGTTCGTGTCGACTATAACATCGTTGTCGTTAACGCCGGCCTCAAATCCGAGAGTTTTATTCCCATCGAAGAATTTAAAAACGATCGCGGTGAAATCGAAGTAAAACCGGGAGATTTTATCAGTGTAGCTATCGAATCTTTGGAAGACGGTTATGGGGAAACTCGGCTCTCTCGCGATAAAGCCAAGCGCTTGACCGCCTGGCATGATCTGGAAGAAGCCATGGAAAGTGGCAAAATTGTGACCGGCATGGTTAACGGCAAAGTAAAAGGTGGTTTGACAGCCATGATCAATGGCATTCGCGCGTTTCTTCCCGGCTCTCTGGTCGATATCCGTCCAGTTAAAGACACCACTCCCTATGAAAACAGGGAAATGGAATTCAAGGTTATCAAGCTGGATCGTAAACGCAATAATGTCGTGGTTTCACGTCGCGCGGTATTAGAAGCGACACAAGGCGCCGACCGCCAAACCCTGCTATCCAATTTGCAGGAAGGTGCAATCGTGCACGGCATCGTTAAGAATATTACCGACTACGGCGCATTCGTTGACCTCGGCGGTATTGACGGTCTGCTGCATATTACCGATCTGGCATGGCGCCGTGTCAAGCATCCATCCGAAGTCGTCAATATCGGCGATGAAGTTACCGCCAAGGTTCTCAAATTCGATCAGGAAAAAAATCGTGTCTCGCTTGGCATGAAACAATTGAGCGAAGATCCATGGGTTGGCTTGTCTCGTCGCTACCCAGCACGCACCCGCTTGTTCGGTAAAGTTACCAATTTGACCGATTACGGTGCGTTCATTGAAATCGAGCAAGGTATTGAAGGTTTGGTGCACGTATCCGAAATGGACTGGACCAACAAGAATGTTTATCCTTCCAAAATTGTGCAGTTAGGCGACGAAGTTGAAGTCATGATTCTTGAAATAGATGAAGAACGCCGCCGTATATCGCTAGGTATGAAACAATGCCAAACTAATCCATGGGAAGAATTTGCCGCCAATCATGAAAAAGGCGACAAAGTCCGCGGACAAATCAAATCGATCACCGACTTTGGTGTATTTATCGGTTTGCCTGGCAATATTGACGGCCTGGTGCATTTGTCCGATCTATCCTGGAATCAACCCGGCGAAGAAACCGTGCTGAATTACAAGAAAGGTGATGAAGTAGAAGCCATCATCCTTTCTATCGATGTTGAACGCGAACGTATTTCGCTCGGTATCAAACAAATGGAAGGCGATCCATTCACCAGTTTTGTTGCGGAACACGACAAAAACAGCATTATCGAAGGCACGGTAAAATCTATTGATGCCAAGGGCGCCGTCATTGCCTTGACTAACGACGTGGAAGGTTATTTGCGTGCTTCCGAAGTTTCACGCGATCGTGTCGAAGACATTCGCACGCACTTGAAAGAAGGGGATAAGGTCGAAACCATGATTATCAACATCGACCGCAAAAATCGCACCATCAATCTTTCCATTAAAGCCAAGGACAAATCTGACGAATCCACCGCCATGCAAAAAATCAAAGCGCCTGCCAACGCTGGCACAACCAGCTTGGGTGCATTGCTGAAAGCAAAAATGGATAGTAAGAACACCGAGCAATAAGGAAATTTCATGACGAAATCTGAATTAATTACCCGGCTTGCGGCGCGATTTCCGCAACTGGTAACCAAAGATGCCGAGCTCTCAGTCAAAATGATTATCGACGCTATGGCAAAAAGCCTAGCGAAAGGTCAACGTATTGAAATACGCGGGTTTGGCAGCTTTGACTTAAATTACAGGCCGCCGCGGGTCGGGCGTAACCCGAAATCAGGAGAAAAAGTCAAAGTGCCCGAGAAATACGTTCCGCATTTCAAGGCAGGCAAGGAAATGCGCGAGCGCGTTGATTACAAGGAAAAGAAATAAAACGCTAAAGAGCGCTTCTGAATATTGGAAGCGCTCTTCCCTATTCTCAATAGCACAACCGATCACCCGTGAATTGGCAATTGTGGATTAATTTGTTTTATTGGTTTAAATAATTAAAATCTATCAACTCATAGGCGAACTCATCATGATAAATCTAATAACCTGGCTTTTGCGTATTGCAATCTTTGTTGTTCTCGCCATATTCGCTTCAAAAAACTCCCAGCCTGTAACACTCCAATACTATCTGGATCAATCCATTGAGCTTCCTCTCAGCGTGGTTCTTTTGATTTTTTTCGCGTTAGGCGCTCTCATCACCGTGATATTTGTCCGTTGCCGCTGTCATTCCAGCGAATAAACCAAAGCCATTAACCATGCAGGACCCTCGCATTATCGTGGCGCTGGATTTCTCTAGTGCCGAAGAGGCGTTGCAGCTAGCCCGAAAACTAAAACCTCATTTATGCCGCCTGAAAGTTGGCAAAGAGCTTTTCACAGCAGCAGGACCACAGCTTATCGAAAAGCTGAGGACTATGGATTATGAAATATTTCTTGATTTAAAATTTCACGACATTCCCAATACCGTTGCCAGTGCCTGCAAAGCAGCCGCCAGTCTCGGCATATGGATGATCAATGTGCATGCGCTGGGGGGGCGAAAAATGCTGACTGCGGCACGTGAGGCCATTCCACGCGGCTCAACAAAACTGATCGCGGTTACCTTGCTGACCAGTATGAATCAAAACGACATTGCGGATATCGGTTTGCAAGGAGAACCGGAACAAATCGTTCTTCGCCTGGCAAAACTAACTAAGGATTGCGGATTGGATGGCGTGGTCTGTTCAGCGCTGGAAGCCGTCAATTTGCGACAACAATTCGGCGCTGATTTCTGTCTAGTCACACCCGGCATTCGCCCGGCAGACAGTCAAGCCAATGATCAAAAAAGAATTACGACACCACAGCAAGCAATGCGTAATGGCGCTAGTTATCTGGTCATCGGACGGCCGATTACGCAATCCAGCGATCCACTTCTCATGTGCCAGCGATTGAACACGGAAATAATTACCCAGTTGGATTAGAATCCACTTCCATCACCCCTCTTGTGTTTTCGAACTTCGTGACTGCTTTCTTGCCGGAATGATTGCTGCCACAAACCTCTGACGGCTTGCTATGTTTCTATAAGCAATAACCCATTTTCCTGAAAAACCTAAGCCTATTCAGTCAATTCTTTGACGCTCTCTACTTAAATTTCCTGTTTTTTTAACTTCCACAAAAACCTATTTCCTTAATGCGAACGGATACTATTTGCCAAATAAATTGCGCTAATATCTTCCACATGTTTCATCTTTCTTCTATTTCTATCAGAAGAAAATTATGAATACAACTAACCTTTATATCACCGCCAGTCGCACGAGATTTATCGGACAAAAATATTTCCGCCACTGCTCATCCTGCGTAGATAGTTACTCACTACTTAACGGGTAAGTTCGTACCAATACCCGGTGGCGGACAACAATGCAGCAAAAACGGACGGAGTCGGTAAAATGCGTTCGAGAAATAAATTACCGGCAATTTGTGTTCAAAAAACCAGAAATATTGAAGAAAGCCTCAGAAATACTAATTGCTCAGCAGTGTGCAAGCAAACCTAATCTATTTGAGACCTTTGCACGGTTTCAATCCCAATTCATGGTTCAGTTGATACAATTACT
>CAYQZF010000039.1:0-16910 GCA_964421895.1 uncultured Nitrosomonas sp.
TGGAAGATGTTTGTCAGGTGACTTTCTACGACGGTAAAGCGATTTCCGTTGAATTGCCGAATACGATCATACGCGAAGTGGAATATACCGAACCAGCAGTGCGAGGCGATACAACCGGAAAAATTATGAAACCGGCCAAATTGGTGGGAAGCGGTTTTGAAATCCAGGTTCCCGCCTTCGTGGAAATCGGCGACAAAATTGAGATTGATCCGGACAACAATGAATTCAGGAAGCGTGTTTGATCGCCGGATTGGATCGGTAAAAAGGTGGCTTATGCCACCTTTTTTATTGGGAATTAAACAGCGACAACCCGGATGTCGGGTTCAATGGTTTTTAGCATGTTTTCAATCCCTCGCAATGTACCGGATATCGAGCTCGGGCATGTGCCGCACGCACCTTGATAATGGATACGCAGAATATTGCCTTCCAATCCTAAAATATGCAAGTCGCCGCCGTCACTCTGCAAATACGGACGCACTTCTTCATCCAGCAAGACATTAATTTTTTCCAGACGTAGCTGATCTTCCGGGCTGAGATTAGACAGTGCGCTATTGGCCGTTGCGACAGTTTCGGCAGATTGGGCCGCGGCTGCCGGTGCTGCACGGATAGGATCGGCAATTTCGCGCGCCAAATCTTGCCAGTTGGCTTCTCCGTCTTGCGTGACGGTAATCCACTGGTCGATATAGAAAACGTTGGTGACATGATCGATATCGAACAATGCGGAAGCCAGCGGATCATCTTTGGCGGCTTCAGCGTTGTCGTACGAGCGCGCAACTCCCCACGTCAGTGGTTCCCTGAGGATAAACTTTAAGGCGTTTTTATTGGGTGTACCTTCAATATCAGCAATTTTTGGCATTTTGATCGGTGGAATATTGAATTCAGCAATTAGTTAATTAAGGAAACGCTGATTAATTGACTGTACGAGCGAATCACTTCGTTGCGCGGTACTCGCGTCCTCGCCTATCGTGTTGATAGGTTTCCGGTTGCTGCGTTCCGTGCGCTTCGTGCTTCATCTCGCACGCCGAATTAATCAGCGTTTCCTTAGCGAAGATGTGTGGTTGAATTATCATGATGCAAACCTGACATTAAATGTCTTTTGTAATTTACGAATGATTGGACATCGATTGCGCAGAATCATCTGCCTCGGTCGATACGCTAGCGAGTGAATTCAACGCGGCATGAAGCGTATGCCAAGGTAAAATGGCACATTTAACACGTGTCGGCAAATCCCGTATGCCGGAGAAAACCGTCAACCGGCCTAGATGATTTGGTTGACTGATATCCAATTTCCCAGTGGCTAATTCACGAAACTCATGAATCAGTGTTTCCGCATCTGCACGGGATTTTCCCTTGACTGCAGTTGTCATCATCGAGGCTGATGCTTTGCAGATAGCACAGGATTCGCCTTGGAATGCAATGTTATTGATTTGGTCGTTATCCAGTTGCAACGAAATATCCAGGCGGTCGCCGCACAATGGATTGTGCCCGACGGCATGGTGATTGGCGTGATCCAACTTGCCGTAGTTGCGTGGCTTGCGGTTATGGTCAAGGATAACTTCTTGATACAGTGAATTCGTGTGCATTATAAAAAGATCTTTTGTACGGTTTTAATGCCGGCAGCCAAAGCATCGACTTCTGTTTTTTTATTGTAAAAAGCGAATGAAGCGCGCGAAGTAGCCGGTACATTGAAGTGTTGCATAATGGGCTGCGCGCAATGATGTCCAGTGCGGACGGCAATACCGTCCTGATTCAGAATGGTACCGACATCATGCGGATGAACTCCATCGATGGTGAAAGAAATCACTGCGGTTTTTTCTGCTGCGGTGCCGATGATTTTGACACCGGATATGTCACTGAGACATTCAGTTGCATACGCAAGCAAGCCGGATTCATACGCAGCAATGCGTTCGATTCCGATATCCGTCAAATACTCAATCGCAGCGCCAAAACCAATTGCAGCAGCTATAGGTGGTGTGCCAGCTTCGAATTTATGCGGGATGGTATTGTAAGTCGTCTTTTCAAATGTGACGGAGGCAATCATGTCGCCGCCGCCTTTAAAAGGCTGCATTGCTTCGAGTAGAGTTGCTTTGCCATAAAGAATGCCAACCCCGGTCGGGCCGCAGAGCTTATGCGCGGAGAAAGCATAGAAGTCGCAATCGAGTGCTTGCACATCGATAGAAATATGCGGCGCTGCTTGAGCGCCGTCGATCAGAACCGGCACACCGTGACGGTGTGCAAAATCGATCATGCGCTGGATCGGATTGATCGTACCGAGTGCATTGGATACATGGATTAAGCCGACAAATTTGGTATGTTCATTGAATAGTTTTTCGTATTCATCAACTTCAAGTTCGCCTTTGTCATTAATCGGAACCACCCGGATTTTCGCGCCTTTTTCCGCTGCGAGCATTTGCCAAGGCACGATGTTGGAGTGATGTTCCAGTGTTGTCAGGATGATTTCATCGCCTGCTTTGATAAATTTCCGCCCGTAACCGTGCATCACCAGATTGATGGAATCGGTTGTGCCGCTGGTAAAGATCACTTCCCGGTCTTCACGGGCATTGATGAATTGTTGCAATTTGCAGCGAGCGTTGTGATATTCCAGCGTGGCGACTTCGGACAAGTAATGGACGGCGCGGTTGATATTGGCATGCTGCGTTGTTTGATACCGCACTAATCGATCGATAACCTGCTGCGGCATTTGGCTCGAAGCTGCATTATCAAGGTAGACAAGAGGCTTACCATCTATTTTGAGTTGCAGAATCGGGAAATCGGCGCGAATCTTTTCCCAATCAAAACTGGCTGAAATTTCAGGTTTTAAGGAAGTAATAGCAGGAGTCATGTTCAGTTGCTTTGTGTTTGATCGAGAACCGCTTGCGCGAGTTGCTGCCTGAGCGATATTACCGGGATGCGGTTGATAATTTCAGCGCCAAACGCATAGGTTAATAAATTGCGTGCAGCCTTCTCCGATAATCCCCGGCTGCGCAGATAAAAAATCTCTTCCGGGTCGAGTTGTCCGACCGTTGCACCATGCGAACATTTGACATCATCGGCGAAGATTTCCAATTGCGGTTTTGTGTCTACTTGCGCAGTCTTACTTAACAGTAAATTGCGGCTGGATTGTGACGAATTGGTGCGTTGCGCATGCGGGCGTACCATGATTTTCCCATTGAATACCGCATGCGCGGCATCATCGGCGATGCATTTATGTTGCTGGCGACTCGTGCCGTTCGGTTTGCTGTGATCAATGCAAGTGTGCGTATCTGCCAGCTGGCGGTCTGAAATCAGAGTCAATCCGTCAATTGTGCACTCAGCTGCTTCATCGGTTAAGCGGACATCCAGATTGTAACGTGAAATCCTCGATCCCTGAGAGATGCTGACCGATTGATAATGGCTGGCATGCGCTACTGCAACGGCGCAGCTTGCAAAATGAAAAGCTTGCGCGCTTTCACGTTGAATTCGCATATGTTGGATATGGGCGTTGCTGGCCAAACTGATTTCGGTGACGGCATTGGTAATATAAGCGGCGTCTTGCAGTGCCGCATAATCTTCGATCAATGTGATTTGACTTCCGGTTTCTCCGATTATCAAACAGCGCGAATAACTGGTAACTTCACGCTGTGTTGCAATGAACAATACGTGAATGGGGTCGGCGATAACGGTATTTTGGGGTGCGATAATCACTGCGCTATCGCGCAAAAAAGCAGTGTTCAAGGCGGTGAACACATTTTGATCAAAGAGTGCGTACTGACCTAGATGAGATTCTAGGATTGACGCGTGCGTGGACAGAAGCGCCGGCAAGTTGCCGATCACGAGAGCAGGATTGGTTGTGGCCGATAATTGCGGTGAATAATAACCATCAACGAATACCAGACGGTTTTTTACTTCTTCCAAGAACAAATGCTGAATATCTTGTATTTGTAATTTTACGTCCGGCTGAGACGGCCGGTAGGGTAGAGTGGTCAGCGGTGAAATATCGGTAAAACGCCACTCTTCATCGCGCTTGGTTGGTAATTTCTGTGTGCTGACACAATCAATAGCTTGCGCTCGTAATTGATTCAACCAAGAGAGCGATTTGGCAGGTTTGGCCTGCCAAGATTTCAACAGGCATTCTAGATAATTGGTACCAGTAACTTCGCTCATGCGGTAACCCCGGCAACCTGTTGCTTGTTTGCTGTGATCCAATCATAACCGCGCGTTTCAAGCTCCAGTGCAAGTTCCTTGCCGCCAGTCATAACAATGCGGCCTGCCTGCATGACATGCACGAAATCGGGTGCGATATAATCCAAGAGACGCTGATAATGTGTCACCAGAATCGTTGCATTGTCTTTATTGGTAAGTCGGTTGACACCATTAGCGACAATCTTGAGCGCATCGATATCCAGACCCGAGTCAGTTTCATCGAGTATACTCAACTTTGGCTCCAGTAAAGCCATTTGCAGAATTTCGTTGCGTTTTTTTTCACCGCCGGAAAAACCTTCATTGACACTGCGATCGAGAAAATCAGGCCGCATTTCCAGCAATTTCATTTTTTCGCGCACAAAATCGTCGAATTCGAGCGGATCCAATTCTTCTTTGCCGCGTTGTGCTTGCACAGTATTGTAAGCAAGGCGAAGAAATTGCGTGTTGGCCACTCCCGGTATTTCGATGGGATACTGGAAAGCGAGAAATAACCCAGCACGGGCACGCTCTTCGGGCAGTAATTCCAGCAAATCTTTACCCACTAATTGAATGGTTCCACAGGTCACTTCATAAGCGGAATGACCTGCCAGGACTTTTGCAAAAGTACTTTTACCCGAGCCATTTAGACCCATAATGGCGTGAATCTCTCCACTTTTGACCGTCAGATCGATCCCTTTGAGAATCTCAGTACCATTGATACTGGCGCGTAATCCCTGAACTGAAAGGATGGTTGGGCTATTTTCAATAATCATCCGACACTTCCCTCCAGTTTGAAACTCAGGAGCTTCGTGGCTTCAACAGCAAATTCCATCGGCAATTGCTGGAATACATCTTTGCAAAAACCGTTGATAATCATCGAAACAGCTTCTTCCGCGCCGATGCCGCGTTGCGAGAAGTAAAAAAGCTGATCTTCACCGATTTTTGACGTGGAGGCTTCGTGTTCAACCGTGGCGCTGTTATTGTGCACTTGAATGTACGGAAATGTATGTGCGCCACACTGATCGCCGATCAACATGGAATCGCATTGCGAGTAATTGCGAGCGCCTTCGGCAGTTGGGGCAATACGCACGAGTCCGCGATAACTGCTGTTTGAGTGACCGGCGGTGATGCCTTTGCTGACGATGGTGCTGCGCGTGTTTTTTCCAATGTGAATCATTTTAGTGCCGGTATCTGCCTGTTGATAATTATTGGTGACGGCCACGGAATAAAACTCGCCGACCGAATTGTCGCCGCGCAAAATACACGATGGATATTTCCATGTGATGGCCGAGCCGGTTTCCACTTGCGTCCAGGAAATCCGTGAATTAACGCCTTTTGCCAATCCCCGTTTGGTGACAAAGTTGTAGATGCCGCCGACACCTTTCTCATCGCCGGCATACCAGTTTTGCACCGTCGAATATTTGATATCCGCATTGTCCAGTGCAACCAGCTCAACGACGGCTGCATGTAATTGATTGGTATCGAAACGCGGAGCAGTGCAGCCTTCGAGATAGGAAACAGAAGCGCCTTCTTCGGCAATGATTAAAGTTCTTTCGAATTGCCCGGAACCTTCGGTATTAATGCGGAAATACGTGGATAAATCCATCGGGCATTTGACACCCTTAGGAATGAAACAGAAAGAGCCATCGGTAAATACCGCGGAATTCAGAGCCGCGAAGTAATTATCGCCAACCGGAACGACAGATCCCAGGTATTTTTGCACGAGTTCGGGATGTGTATGTACCGCTTCCGAAATCGAGCAGAAAATGATGCCAACTTCCGCCAGTTTTTGCTTGTAAGTGGTGGCGACTGAAACGCTGTCGAAAATGACATCGACAGCAACTCCGGCCAGTGCCGCGCGTTCGTGCATCGGCACTCCGAGTTTTTCAAATGTGCGCAGTAATTCTGGATCGACTTCATCCATGCTGGCCAGCTTTTTCTTCGGCTTCGGCGCCGAATAATAGCTGATATCCTGAAAATCAATTTTGGAGTAGTGAACATTCTGCCATTCAGGCTCGGTCATAGTCAGCCATTTTTCGTAAGCTTTCAGACGGAATGACAGAAGCCATTCGGGTTCATTTTTTTTCGCCGATATTAACCGGATGATGTCTTCATTCAATCCTTTAGGAGCGATATCGGATTCGATATCGGTAACGAAGCCATGCTTATACGGTTGATTAACCAGACTTTGCAATACTGCACTCATTTGGTTTATTCCTTTTTCTAGTATCTTTTGTTCGAAACTGACAACTTAACACCTTGAATTTCCAGATGTTTGGTTAGATTAATTCTTTAACAAAAAAGTCATTGAAGTTATCAATGATTAAATCTTGATGGTTTCTTTCACACTAAAACTGTCACCGCATCCGCAGGTATTATCAATGTTGGGATTGATAAACTTAAAAGAGCAATTGAGACCTTCCTTGGTGAAATCAATTTGAGAACCATCGAGATAAGGTAAGTTGCTTGTGTCTACAACAATCTTAGCTTCATGGGATTCGAATAATTGATCATTTGATGTCATCTCATCTGCATAATCAAAAGTATAAGAAAATCCCGAACATCCTGATTTCTTGATTCCAACACGTAACGCAAAGCCTTTTCCGCGTTTCGTAAGTTGCTGCCGGATATGCTTTGCGGCATTCTCAGTTAAAGTAATCGACATAGTAGTTCAATCTTCTCAATTCGAATAAAAAATCAATATGTGATATTTTTATTTTATATATTCTGTGGTACCGAACAGGTTTTAGATATAAGAAAAAAACAACAAAAATTCGATACAGAATTAAATTAGAATGTTCTAAAAAGTTATCGTGATTTCATCACAAATTGAGCTATTTTAACCAATAAGTATCCGATTTACGCAGCGGTTGTTTCACGCATATCAATAAGTGGAACGATGGTTTGACTTTGCTGGTTTATTTGATTGTCAACTAATTCTTTTAACGTTACTGCGCCAAGATATTCAAAAATAAGCTCGTTTAATTTTGCCCATAAATCATGCGTCATACATTTGCTATCATTGTGACAATTTTCCTTACCACCACATTGTGTGGCATCGATAGGCTCATCAACTGCAAGAATAATATCCGCTATCGATACTTTGTCTAAGTCTTTTGCCAGACAATACCCCCCACCAGGACCGCGAACGCTATCCACGAGTTCAGATTGGCGCAATTTGGCGAATAGTTGTTCCAAATACGATAGTGAAATTTTTTGCCGCTGACTGATGTCTGCAAGCGTAACAGGGTGATTGCTTTTTTGCATCGCAAGATCTAATAGCGCAGTTACTGCAAATCTTCCTTTCGTTGTTAGTCTCATAATTGAACTCCTTTTAAGAATCGAGTGGATTG
Source organism: uncultured Nitrosomonas sp. (assembly GCA_964421895.1). Classification (GTDB taxonomy): domain Bacteria; phylum Pseudomonadota; class Gammaproteobacteria; order Burkholderiales; family Nitrosomonadaceae; genus Nitrosomonas. The sequence goes on from CAYQZF010000039.1 coordinate 7,515, forward strand.
TTCTTATTGACGCAATACGTGTACAAACATACAAAATAATACTTGATCAATATAGTCAACTATACAATACCCGATTGATTTGGTCAACTATAAATCTATCAAGGTCGTAAATTTATGTAAATATATATAAATTTAATACAAATAATCATAAACATAATGAGAGATTTAAGAAAAAACAAAATGAGTAAATTTATTATTCGAAAAAGCTACAAATAGAGCTAATTTGGCTATAATCATCAAGCTCTAAAATAACCAATGGGTAAGAAAAAAGGATGATCAGTTGTGCTAGATGATCGGTTTTTGATAGTTTTTTTAGGTAGCTGAATAGATTTAATTTAAATAATGAGATATTAGGGAGAAGAATATGAGTATGGAAAGTGAGTTTAGAGTGAGATTCGGCGGTTTGTGGAATTCACTCGTTTTACTCTTTGTGATTATTGTCTGTCTTCGTTTCTCAAGCCTTGAGTTTGCTGATGAAAACCTGACTAAAAGAATGTTTAGCGCGTTACATTTATTTTTAGGCTGCATTGCAACTGGTGTTTTACTGGGTATATTAAAAATATTTTTAGCATTCTCCAATCAAACATACACGCGTGCACCTGCATCGGCAAACTTTGCGCGCGGCCTTAAATATGGAATAGTCACTGGTGGTTTACTGATCTTCATTGTAGGTGTGCTGCAATTAAATAATTTCTTGGGAGTATTCCAACCCATTGCAAATGGATTACTGGCGAAATTAACAACGATTTTTGTGTAACTCGTTGAACAATCTTGAGGGTTGGTTGTTTTGGCCAGCCCTTTTCAACTAAGTTTTAGAATTTATAGCGTTATTTCAGGAGAACACTATAGATGAACATACGTAAACGCAGCCGACAGAAATTGCGTATAATTTGTATGTTGGTAAATTTTTAGAAAAATCACTAGCATTTACGGGGCTTGCGGTGGGTAGTGTCACTATCGCTGTGATGATTCCGGCGGCGGCCACTCCGGCCACTTTCCTAAAGCAGCTTTCTAAAATCTTTCTTTTCTTCTCGTCTTTTTCTGTCACGAGGTTACTTGCTGCAATAACTTCCAGCCGATCTTCTCCTATGTAATCGGCCAGTATTATGCACATATCAATTGAAAGCCCCTTTTGTCCGGCTTTTACCATTCGAATGTAACTGGCTGACACATCAAGCATATTAGCCAGTTCCTTTTGTGTTCCGGCTTTTTTTTCACCTTGTTCTATGTAGCTTTTCATTTCCATGGTTCAAATCTCCTATTGACAGCAACCGATAAGTTGCTCTATTGTAGCAACCCAATGGTTGCTGTATGACTATTCAAAGATCATACAGTTCAAGTTCCCCTAAGTCAAAAGAGGTTATATAGATGAACTCATATCACTTAGCAATTCTTCAAGCCACCAATAACGGCATATTTCCCGAACTCTCTGACTGCTGGCGCAGCTACCACCTCGAAGCAATCCTTTCTGACTCTGAATTGAATGATCCTTCATTTGAAGGGATCGAGTTTCTGAAAGATCAAGCCTTTTAAACGATTTATTAACCAATGGAGTAGAAATTATGAAAGCACTTGTAATCAATGCATTCTCACGTGAAGGAGTTAGTAAAAAGAATGGCGAGCCTTATATCCAATATTTCATCAATATTGGCTTGCCGTTTTCCCCTGTTGATTTCGGTTCATATAAGGAAAATGGTTATGGTTGTAATATTGCTGAATTGCCGCTTGAACCCAAAGCCCTTGAAAAATTTGCTTTCATGAATGGCAAACCTGCGTACATGGAATTGACCACTACCGAAAAAATCCTTTTCGGTGATCTCAAAACTGTGGTTATAGATGCAAAAGTTGTTGCACCTGAAACCAAGGCCGCATGACCTTGAAGCTCGGACAAGGCACTCCCGCTCATGATCTTCTTATCACCTCTGAAATTCTTGTTTTCCGTCTTGAAGCTTGGATTAAACGCTATGAATGTAATTGTGGCGAATTTCATTCTTGCGGTTTGCCGGAAGCTCAGAAGGAATTGTCTTTTTGTAAGAGATCAATCGAACGGTTTAAGTCATCAATCGGCTAGTAACACTATGCCGTTCAGTCGCAATTTGCGACTTTTTACCCTCACGAACTTTTGATACCCGGTTAAGGACATGGCAAATGAAATCTTTATCGATTGGCTCTCCATTTCTCAATTACATACGGAAACAGAACAATTCCACCCAATTATTGCCGGGGGAATCATGGTCGAGTATGACGCCATTGGCAATGCTCGCTATGAAAGAGTTCGCGCCGCGACTTTTCCGGGATCATATGAAACAAGCCTCAGAATCAAAAGTGATGGTAAGCATATTTCACTCAGTGGAAACGTGGGGCGGTTTTCTCGCAAAGACAACCTGTTCAACCTGGGATGGAACCAAACACTCGAAAAAGCTAATCGAATTATGTTGGCTAGAGGCTTACCAGCTTTCAAAGCCGCAAGAATTCCAGCTTCAATTAGTGAAAGTCAACCATTTGGTGCGCGAGTATCTCGTCTGGACATCACCTGCAATTTTGCAACGGGTTCAGAATCTCAAGCCCGCGCCCTTATCCGATGGCTTGCAAATCGATCTGTTTCAAGAATGAAAAAAGGCCGGGCAGGGGATGAATCAGTCTGGTGGGTCAACACCCGGCACATGCTCAAAGCCTATATCAAACACATTGAAATGCAAAAGCATGGCTGTAGTGAAGATGATCCGGTTTATCAATGGTGCAAAGATCAGGGGGTAGTCAGAGTGGAAATCGAACTTAAACGTAGGCTTCTAAGTGATGAAGGTTTAAAAAACCTTGAAAACATCACTCAGGAAAAGCTTGAGCGAATATTTTATGAAGAAACCGAAGTTTTCCGGCAAGTTGATCGCAGCGAAGAACCTGACATTCTGGATGCCATCCCGTCAAAAAGCCGTATTTATGCCGCCGCATGGCTAGCCGGTCAGGATTTATCAAATATGGCGCATCGTGCAACGCTATTTCGTCACGCCAAAATCCTGCGCGAATACGGCATTGACATCATGGAACCGCGCAATATCGAGCAATTCCCCGTGAAAGTACAGATCGTAGACTTGAAACCCTTATCAATGCCCGATTGGTACACCTTGGAAGATGAAAAACCACGATTAAAAGCAGTAGGTTAATAACATGAAAAAACTTCTCTATGTATCTACAAATACAAGAAAACTTTATAAGCAACTGATTTCACTTCGTGGAACTGAAAAGTTCACTAAATCTCATAAAGTTCAGATTGAAGCTATTGAAAGAATGGACGATTATTTGAATCCAAACATCGGATTCAAACCTTCTCATCCAGTTTTAAGTAAGTGATTCCAGCCTATACGCTCACGTGTGGGCGTATAGGGTGCAATCCCGCACCATTTTCTAATAAGGAAAAACTATCATGTTGAAACAAATCAAAAATTTTATTCTTTTCTCTTTGGCTTCTGTTCTTTCGTTCTTTGGGTTGTCCGCTCACGCCGCCGTCCCCGCATCCGTAACCAGCGCAATTACCGATGCTGTAACTGACGTTGGCACGGTTGGCGGTCTTGTAATCGGTGTTGTAGTTATCGTGTTTGCCTTCGCTATGATGCGCAAACCTATGAACGCTTAATATCAATGTTTACCCCGCTTCGGCGGGGTTTTTCATAAGGATTATGTAGTTTATGGGATCTAAATATCGCGATACTTGTTACGAAACCTCCACCGATGCCTTGCAGGTCATGGCTGATTATTGTGGTGTCTCTATTGGTGGATCATCGACTAACGCTACTTTTGCCGCTTACTGCAAACCAAATGGCACAGCTTTAACAATACATACCGGAACTTTAAATAATCCTAATGATGTAACAGCCGCTTTTTCAATAACGCCAACTTTTCCAACGTGTACTTATACACCGCCAAATAATTCTACTATCACCCCGGAAGATGCTGTTCAAACTGCTTGGTTAGTCATTGGCGTCTGGGTAGTTGCCTGGGGTATCCGAAAAATTATTGACTCTTTGAGGCCAAATTCATGATTTTTTCAGATTTTTATAACTTCGCTATTTTCTTTGCTTTGCTGGGTGGCGCATGGATACTTTTAAAATAACTGTATCACTTCTTTTCATTACTTTTGCCGTTGCGCTACATACGTCTAATGCCCATTCTTATCAGAATTTAGCCATTGCAACCGGTGAACCTGATTTTTTCCGCAATCCTGTCACGAATTTCACTTCAGCACGTTTTGCTGCGAATGATCCTATTTATGACCCTGGAACTCGTACAGTAACGACCACACGGCCTTATAACGTTGTTGGAATGGACGGCAAAACTTATCAAGCTACTATTACTAAATCCGCTGCTGTTGATCTTCCTAAGGTTGGTACTGCTTTATCTAAGTTTGCGCAAAGGGTTGGTCCTCTTGCTATGGCTTTAGCAACTGCTGACTTAATTTGTACTCTCTCTAATATCTGCAATCAGTCCGGACAATGGGATTTAATGCCTGATCCTGCGACTGCTGGATATCCAGCTTCCACAAGTGAAATTGCTTATTACTGTTCAAGTGCTTGCACTACTTCTGCCGGTATCGATGTAAAATCACCAGATCCTCACACATCATGCACTAAATATGTTGGTACATTGTCTGGTTTTACTTATGTCTCTAATACCACTACACAATGCACAATCAAAAACACCGCATCAGGTTTTAATTCTGTAGTTAATATTCTTAGATTTGCCGTTTCCTGCGCTTCTGGTTATACCGTTTCTGGCTCTGGCTGTGTCGCTTCTTTTCAAACTGCACCGCAGACTGCAACCTCTTCTGACTGGTCAACCGCAGAATCTAAGCTAAGTACTGGTCCTGCTGCTGATCGTTTAGCAGCTGAAAGGGAACCTATTCCGATCCAGCAACCTTTGGCCTTTTCACCTCTTTCTGTCCCGTTGGGAACTTCAACGGTTACAAACAAAGACCCTGCAGGTAATACTATTGGTACTCAAACCACTACTAGACGTTTAAATATAGACGATGCTGCCACTATTGATGAACCTTATCGTGTCACTGTTCGCGAAACCTCTACAAAAACTGATTATGACGTCAATAATCAACCTATTTCTTCTACTGAAACCTCTACTGAGCAAAGTAAACAGCCTGAAACACCACCTCCTCAAGATGTAGATATTGAATTTGACCAATCGACTGACCATGAACTTCAAAATTATGAAGTCCCTGGTCTTTTTTCTTATTCTGCTTTTGGCCCAACCGGGTCTTGTCCTGCTGATGTCACTGAAAATACTAAATTCGGCAACGTAACAATGAGTTACAAGCCCGTTTGCGATGTTGCGACCGGTGTCCGTCCTTTTGTCATTCTGCTGGCCATTATTTCCGCTTTTTTCATCGTATCTGGATCTCGTAAATCATGAAAATCCTTGTTCCTCTCGCACAGTTTCTCGATACCTATTTAGGTTCTTTTGCTAAAAACGTCCTTTCCAGCCTCGGTATCGGTGTAATTAGCTATGCCGGTATAAAAACTGTCTTTGATCAACTGGTATCACTTGCCCAAGATCAATATAGCAACATGGCAACCGATGCCTTGTCCGTCGTGCAACTGGCCGGAGTAGGCGAAGCAATCGGAATTATTGTCGGCGCCATCACCTTCAAGCTCACCATAACAACTATGTCTAGCCTTGGAGTTCTGCCGCAATGACCATCAAGCTTTTAACCGCTGTACCCGGTGGTGGCAAAACCTCTTACGCTGTTTGGCACGTCATAAAAAAAGCGGTGGAAGAGGGCAGAACCGTCTACACAATCGGAATTCCGAAACTCACAATTTCTACCATTGAAATTACTTACGAATACCTGAAAACCTGGTATGAGCAAGATATCGTTGATGGTTTGCCGGTTCTGCGCAATATCGATCATGGCTCTCTGATTGTCGTCGATGAAGTGCAAAAAATGTGGCCGTCACTCGGTAGCCAAGCATCTAAGGATATCACCGAACTATCGGAACATCGTCATTACGGCCTTGATTTCTTTATCATGACGCAATCTCCGTCATTGGTTCACAGAAAAGTTCTCGCGCTCGTTAATCCGCACTTACACATCGTTCCGCGTTGGTCTGGCCGCATGCTCTACGAATGGCCGGAATACCGTGTAAATACTGCGGCAAGCTCCGCCCGGCGTGTTGCCGTTTCAACACCGTATAAGTTACCTAAGGAATCATTCAATCTTTATCATTCCGCAACACAGCACATTGTCCATAAACCCCGCCTTCCTCGCGCTGTTTACTTTTTTGCGCTCTCCATCCTTTTTACAGTCGCAATCGGCGCTTACGCCTTCGATAGAATCGTTTCAAAAGGGACTATCGCTCCCGACTATATGCAAGTCGAATCATCCGAACCTGTTTCACAGTCAGTTGCAGTAAAAACTGAACCTGAAAAACCTGTTCAGCAAGTAATTAAGATTGAACCTGCTCAAAAGCCTTTTATATCTATACAGCTTCTTACTGAGTCTATTGACTGGTCACTCGTAAAATCCTGCATCAAAAGCAAGGAAAAATGCATTTGCTATGGTGAAAGCACAGAACGCCTGATCATTGATAAAGCATCCTGTGAAATGGCTGTTGATTATGGTTGGCCTGGCAAAAAGACTTGACGCGCAAAACTGAGCGAAAATGAGGACGACGATGACGAAGGAAGAGGAGGAACGATTGAAGCGAAGTTTTGCGCTTAAGTTTTATTCCTTATTTTGTATCAATATGATTTTATTTTACTAGCAGCCCGGGCATAATGCCCACGGCTGCGGATAGGGTAGCTCCCGAACGCTAGTACATCCTGCTAGTTTCCGCAGCTTTCATACAGGATACGGAAGGATGCCGTAATATGCATATTATCCATAAGTTTGTTAAGGATTCTCAAAATCTGCTTGATTCAATTCAATTGGACTCAAACAATCCTTACTTATCAAATGCACTGATTCTGAAGCTCGATGAAGTGTCTATCCAGCAGGTCTCGGATGCTGTTTTTATCGTTCGTTGTTACGAGAACGGTCAGAATTACCCTGATCCTCATTTTGTAACGATGACGATTGTTATTGATTCTGACAGCTACTTTGTTTTTGCCTATTTGTGTAAAAGCGGCCTTTCACCGCTTGCCAAGCATAACCGGCAGATTCACGCTTTCTTCAAGAAAATGCGTTTGAGACCCGCATACGTGCGCGGCAAGCACATTCACGTTATGGAAAAGTAAGAACCAGCTTCTTGCTTTGCCTTTCAGCAACACGGGACGCGCCGCCGACCGGCGCGGGGCACATGGGCGGCGCAGCCGTCCATGCTGTGCCGAACCCACTCACCATAAGGTTTTTCTCATGACTCATCCCTTTGCAGAACGGGGTTTATATTTTCCGTTGCTTGCCGCTAGACCTTCCTTTAATTTCATCGGGAGGTTGTTTCTATGCGGCTTGGTTATTGGTTCTTCCGTTATTACAAATACCGGTCTGGAGGCAAATTAGTTTTTAATCTTTTCTTGATTGCGATTGTTCTTGGTTTTGCTGTCTTTTTCAGTAGAATCGCGATGATGAGCTTTTTAACTGATAAGGTAAAAACTGAAATATCAAAATTGCAGAGCGTGAGTAAATCTTATGTTCCCGCTGTACTTGATATTTCTTCTCCTGAAGCTGTTATTTCTTCAAGGATTCCAAAATCTTGTTTTTCTAGTGATGCTCGTGGTTGCGTCTGCTACGACCAGTACACGACTGTAATTAAAGATTTTCCCGTGGATCGATGCCGGGATATCGTGAATGGTTTTTCTCGTTTTTAATAGGATTTGGATTATGAAAGCTGACTTTTCGAAACTTCATAATATTTACTTCTATATTCGCTTTCAACGCAGAAAGAACCTCAAGCGCAAATATTACCGTCAAGCTGCGGTCGAAAAAAAACGCCTGATTGAGTCAGGCGTTGATCCGGAAGAATTGCGTCTATATTGTCGAACGCTGGCTAAGCAGCACTGCGAACATGCGGAAAGACGTTTAAGAATTTATCGATCCAAAGTGACAGCAGATCCCATTTCCTCCTAGATTTTATGCGCCTGTCAATTGCGTATAATTTGTATTATGTTAAATTATTAAACATAATATATAATATAATCAATAAGTTAAAGAATTTTGTTTGACGGCGGACAATTACTTTGAAACATCGGGACAAATGATTTGAAACGAATCGACTATTGATTATTTATCTCTCTAAGAAAAACGAGATTTGGCTTTTTATTGCCTTCCTTGTCATAACCAAACACTACTGTAACACTTGCTTTTATACTTCGTTTGTTACCGAGCTCTTCTGGATTTACAGAGGGATCAAGCTGCATTCGGATTCTCCGGGAATTCAATTCTGGTATATTAACTTTCCATCCTTTTTTGGAGCTATCTAAGTCGGTTGCACGAATTTCAAGCTCAAGATTCTTAAAATCTTTTATATCTTGTTCTTCTTCTGGTTCTTCAATATAGCTCGGCATGGCTTTTACTGATTCGCTATTAATCTTAAGTTCTTCATTGTTATTCAAAGTAATAGTAGCTGCTGGATCACGTTTTGCTGGTTTTATTAACTGAATGGCATCATTAGCCAGTTTATCTTTGTCTTTTATGGCATTATTAATAACCTCTTTGAAATAATCAGCATCTAATCCAGACATACCAGCACCAATTTGAATGATCGTGTTGTTATTCGCTTCGATCACTGCTTTCTGATCTGAGGATCCCGAAGAAGACTTGCGTTTACCTAAATAATAAGCTCCACCAGTTAAAATCATCACTAACAGGATCGCTGAGAATAGCTGCGGATTATTCATAATATCATCCATACCTAAACGGTCTCTTGCATTAACAATAAATTTATCAAGCTGTTGCATATCTCCAAATATAAATTTTATAGCTATATCTTCCCATAAGCTGTCTGACTTTAATTCATCAATATAAATTTCAATAGATTAAATTTTTGTCCCAGGAAACATTGCTTCCAGAACAAATGGGGACTGAAGAATGATGCCTTCGAGCGCAATAAGAGCTTGAGCTACTTCTCTAACAGGAACCGGCTCTTTGTTTGAATAATATATTTGTTGTCGCAGTGATGCTAAAGCTAAAACTGAAGTGTTAAATCAGTACCAAATAACGCGAAAATTTAACGCTAGCCACCAATAAAAAAAGAACCGCTGCAACCATGTTTCCCTCATGGCGGTGGACGGTTCCATTCATGGATCGCAATCTGGAACTCTACGACAAAGCACAAATTGCTTCCATGAATCCATGACAGACCATAACTCATTAATCGATATTAAATGATGTTAGGAGACAGTCATTTACTATCCCTACCATAAGCTTTTTCTATATCTATGGTCTGTCTATCT
>CAYQZF010000040.1:0-15930 GCA_964421895.1 uncultured Nitrosomonas sp.
AGCTGGAAGAATATGTCGGCCAGGAAAAAATACGCGGGCAGTTGCAGATATTCATAGAGGCAGCCAGGAAGCGGCGCGAAGCGCTTGATCATGTGTTGCTATTTGGCCCCCCGGGGTTAGGTAAAACTACGCTCGCGCATATCATTGCCAGGGAAATGGGCGTTAATTTGCGGCAAACTTCCGGTCCTGTTTTGGAGCGCCCGGGTGATTTGGCTGCCTTGCTGACCAACCTGGAACCCAACGATGTGTTGTTTATCGATGAAATCCACCGTTTATCTCCGATGGTGGAGGAAATTCTTTATCCGGCGATGGAAGATTATCAGTTGGATATCATGATCGGTGAAGGGCCGGCTGCACGTTCCGTGAAACTGGATTTGCCGCCATTCACTTTGGTAGGTGCAACCACGCGTGCTGGCATGTTGACCAATCCGTTGCGTGATCGTTTCGGCATAGTTTCCCGCTTGGAGTTTTATACGCCGGAAGAATTGAGCAAAATAGTCAGCCGTTCCGCAGGATTATTGAATGTGAAAATATCTTGGGATGGCGCATTTGAAATTGCACGCCGGTCTCGTGGCACACCACGTATTGTGAACCGGCTATTACGCCGCGTGCGCGATTATGCCGAAGTCAGAGCCGATGGTCATGTTACACGTATTGTGGCGGATGCTGCTTTAAGTATGCTGGATGTGGATGCAATCGGTCTGGATATTATGGACCGGAAATTATTACTAACGGTATTGGAAAAATTCAGTGGCGGTCCGGTTGGCGTTGACAATCTTGCGGCAGCCATCAGTGAAGAACGGGATACAATTGAAGATGTATTGGAACCTTATTTGATTCAGCAAGGATTTCTGAAACGGACACCGCGAGGCAGAATGGCGACGGCCGCGACATACCAGCATTTTGGTATTGCCTTGCCGGGAGACGCTGTCAGTCGTGATCTCTGGGAAGTGAATAATTTATAGCTATCAGTTTTAATATTTTAAAATTTATGCAAGTTAAAACATTACGGGCGATTGTCGCTCTTCTGCTGACACTGGTTGTCATGCTGTATTTTTATACTAATCGCGAAAAAGATTATTACAGTAAAAGCGCAGAGCCTGCGATCACGCAAATTCTCTCTGATATTTCGAGCTGGAAAAAACAGAAATTGCTGATTCACTTAGCACCGGAAACCAAGCAAACGATTACGGACGAGCAATTGGATGAACTGCTGACGCACTATCGTAGTTTTGGCCGGTTTCAATCGATCGAGGAACTTAATTTTTCGCGTACCGTGAGCGCATTCTCTCTGTTCGGTGAAAAACGGATCAATTATTCTGGTCTTGCTAAATTTGACGCAGGGTCTATCAGTTTAAATATAACTTTAATCGAGCGAGGCGGATTTTTTCTTGTCTATAATTTTGCGCTAGCAAAAGCTAAACAGGAATAAAGTGTAATTAAAAGACAAATATAATCCGTGATATGATGCTTTGAACTATATCCAGGATATAGTAGTCATAGCGGTCGTCAGAATAGTTTGGTTTTAATTTCACAGTGGAGGTTATTTAAATGAATCAAGATTACTCAACAGTTGCGCAAAGATCTACATCCGCGTTAGCAACGAATAAAGTATTACGTAACACCTACATGCTGTTGTCGATGACATTGTTGTTCAGCGGATTTACTGCTGCGCTTTCAGTGTTCTTGAATATGCCGCCAATGACCTATTTGATATCAGTTATTGGCGGTATGGTAATCGCGATGTTTGTGTTGCCGCGTTTTGCCGATTCGACTGCTGGCATTGGTATTGTTTTCTTGATCACTGGTCTGCTCGGATTCGGGTTGGGGCCAGTGTTAACTATGTATGCATCTTTGCCTAACGGTGGGAATATCATCACATTGTCGCTAGGTGGTACAGGCGTGATATTTATGGGGTTATCTGTGTACGCGTTGACAACAAAAAAAGATTTCAGCTTTTTGGGTGGGTTTTTGATGGTGGGCTTCCTGTTAGTATTGCTGGCAGCAGTAGCCAATATCTTCTTACAAATACCGGCCATGTCATTAATGATTTCTGCGGTTGTCATCATAATAATGAGTGGTTTTATTCTGTATGACACCAGTCGTATCATCCATGGCGGTGAAACCAACTATGTGTTGGCTACCATTGGATTGTACATGACAATTTTTAATATTTTTATCAGTCTGTTGCAGATACTGGGAATAATGGGTAACGAAGATTAATTTTTAAGTTTTTATATTTCTCACAACCAACCCCGGTTAAGCCGGGGTTTTGTGTTTTTGGATATTATGAGCTAGCTATGTGGGATCTAATGTTGAATTGGATGCAAATCGTTCCTGCTTTAGCTTAAGCAGTGTTCAGTCTTACTTTGCTCCCAACAACAGGGGGGGTAATAAAAAGTAGGGCTCTAGACTAGCAGAGAGATAAATAAAATCTGACGAGTTGCCATAGTTCACTGGTAGGCTGATCAGGATGTTTTTTTCAGTACCAAATGCAGTCCAAAATTAACAGACACGTCGTTAAACTCTGCAAGCCGCCGCTTGGTAAAGCTCCAGAACGATTCGATACCATTAACATGGGGCAATGCCTTTCACGAGAAAATTCATTATCACCTGGAATACACGAAAATGCTCGGAGTATCCTACATCTACCAAACCATTGTAGCCAAGTCGGCTGTTACTATAAATGACACTTTAAATGGATGCCTTACCTAATACCACGCTTGTAAAGTCAAGCGTTTACAGTCCAGTACTATTTCGGTGTATGCCCTGGTATCTCGCTTAAACACACCAAATGCGGGTTGTTTTAATGCGCCTCGTCCGCGCTTTAGTTTACCATGATAATCGCGATGCCGTTTCACACCAGAATAGCTTTCATCAACTTCCATTCTACCTAATAACTTATCTTTAAGGGTGGTCTGATGGCGATATATTGCTTGCCTGAATTGCCCCACCAATGATTAATCGCGATATGATTTTTTCCAAACAGAGGGGGGCTTCATTGGATAGTATATCAATGCTAAAGCATTGAATTATTTTTTTAGAATAATTACTTAATTTACTACACCGATTCAAATATGAAGTGCAACGCCTGATTTGAAGAATACCTGATTAGTTGTTTGGTATCCAAGTCGTTTTCTGGATCGATTGTTCAAGCTGTATCCATCTCCTGCTGTGTAATCGTAGTGAAGTCCCGGTTTTTGGGGAAGTACTGCCGGATCAGTTAATACACCGTCTCAATGCTGATGTCTGCATGATTGCTGATCTGGTTTGGGCTCCATTGCAGCATGGTTTTTCTTGCGCAAATTGCCAGGCTGCATCGCCTATCGCTTGCGCATTGATGGTTTTTTGCTCGACTGCCTTGTTATGCGCCTGTTTGGGGCGATAGCCACGCACCCCGCGGTTACGGACCAACTCTCGGCTGATAGTTGATACGCTCCGGTCGATGACGGTGGCAATCTCGCTTTGTGTGTGTCCCGCTTTCTTCAAAGTGTATATCTAGTATCGTTCTTCTCGGGTTAGGTGTGTGTAGTTCATCTTTGCAATTTCGACTGGCTGGTCAAAAAGGCTCAGATGCTACCGCATCCAACCCTCTTGACCTGTGTTACTCAAAATTGCACTTCAAACTTGAATCCACCCTATTTCTTAAAATCTTTCTAGAATAATAGATTGCCTCTGCTAGTCTAGAGTCAAAGTGGTTCACAGGAAATACTGCAGATTGGATGGGTATTATTACTTACTTTGTTGCTAGCGGTTTTAAAGAGATATTTTTAGTTGCTTTAGTGTGATTTTTGGGTGGTGATTGAATCGACAATTAGAATGGATTTTTCACTTTGAATATTGCATTTTTGTAGCCTTCTTGGGGCAATACCATTTTAAAAGCATGGGAATATTGCTATAAAAATCATGATTTTTCCTTGTTTGAGCAGCAGTGGCATGCTAGAATTTCTATTCGATTAATTAGCATGTAGAAGATTCTATAACTAAGAAAATCTAAGTTGCAGATAATAAGGAAATTCGGCCAAGGAAATGCAATTATCGTCAATTATGATGTTGTTTTAACAAAGTAGGATTTTGGCGTATGACTTCCGTAAGCTGGTTGAGCAAAGTAGGCGTTCAGGTTTGTAACATATTTGTCGTGCCTGAAATCTGTAAAATTGGTAATCATGTGGGGGGAAATATGAGAAGTAAATCAGCAGTAACCCTGGCGGGGGTATCCGCTCTCGCTTTATACTCAAGCATGGCGGTTGGGTCTAAGTATAATTTGCCAGAGCCGCAGAGTGTTATAGCGAAAGATATCTATGATCAGCACATAGTGCTTCTATGGATTTGTCTGGTTATTTTTATCGGTGTGTTTGGCGTCATGTTTTATTCTGTGCTTAAACATCGTAAATCTCTTGGATATAAGGCAGCAAATTTTCATCACAGTACTGCAGTTGAAATTATTTGGACTGTAATACCTTGTCTCATTCTTGTTGCTATGGCTTATCCAGCAACAAAAACAGTTATCGCAATGAAAGATACTTCAAGCCCTGATATGACGATCAAGGCAACAGGCTACCAATGGATGTGGGGTTATGACTATCTTCAGGGTGAGGGCGAAGGTATAAGTTTCTACAGTAAATTGTCAACGCCACGCGCTCAGGTCGAGAATAAAGCTCCAAAAGGTGAAAATTATCTGTTGGAGGTTGATAATCGTGTTGTGGTGCCGGTGGGTAAAAAGGTTCGTGTTATCTTAACGGCGAATGATGTGCTTCATGCTTGGTGGGTGCCTGCGTTAGGTATTAAGCAAGATGCGATTCCGGGATTTATTCGTGATACTTGGTTTACGGCAGATAAACCTGGCATATATCGTGGTCAATGTGCCGAGTTGTGTGGTAAAGATCATGGTTTTATGCCGATTGTGGTGGAGGTGATGGAAGCAGGTGAGTACAGCAAGTGGGTGGCGGCTCAGCAAGGCGCGTCTACAGTTAAAACATCTATGCATGTGGAAAATTAAGTAAAAGGAGATAACTATGGCAGCAGTACATGGTGACGCACATGGTCACGAACATGACGACCATCATCCAAGCGGAATAATGCGCTGGATAACAACGACAAATCACAAAGATATTGGAACAATGTATTTGTGGTTTAGTTTTGCTATGTTTCTTACCGGAGGAACATTGGCGCTAGGAATTCGTGCTGAATTATTTCAACCGGGAATTCAAATTTTGCAACCAGAGTTGTTTAATCAATTCACGACACTGCATGGCTTGATTATGGTATTCGGCGCAATCATGCCGGCGTTTGTGGGCTTTGCGAACTGGCAAGTGCCACTAATGATTGGCGCACCAGATATGGCATTTGCGCGCATGAATAATTGGAGTTTTTGGTTATTAATTCCGGCTGCAACATTGCTGGTTAGTTCATTTTTTATTCCTGGCGGTGCGGCAGCGGGTGGCTGGACATTCTATCCGCCATTATCAACTCAAGGAGGTTTGGGGGTTGATTTTATGATTTTTGCGGTTCATATTCTGGGCGCGTCATCAATCATGGGATCGATTAACATTATTACCACCATTTTGAATATGCGCGCACCTGGCATGACGTTGATGAAAATGCCAATGTTCGTGTGGACATGGTTGATTACTGCATATTTGCTGGTATTAGTAATGCCCGTATTGGCTGGTACTGTAACAATGCTATTAACAGATCGCCACTTTGGTACTAGCTTCTTTAATGCAGCTGGTGGCGGTGATCCAGTAATGTTTCAGCACATTTTCTGGTTCTTCGGTCATCCAGAAGTTTATATTATGATTCTGCCGTCGTTTGGTATCGTGTCTGAAGTAATTCCAACGTTCTCACGTAAGCCACTGTTCGGTTATTCGTCAATGGTGTATGCAACAGCATCAATTGCAATACTGTCGTGTGTTGTTTGGGCACATCATATGTTTACTGCAGGTATGCCAGCTGTGGGGCAATTGTTCTTTATGTATGCAACTATGTTGATTGCCGTGCCAACAGGTGTGAAAGTATTCAACTGGACTGCAACTATGTGGCGTGGATCGATGTCATTTGAAACACCTATGTTATTTTCGATTGGGTTTATCTTCTTATTCGTTATAGGTGGTTTTAGTGGTGTTATATGCGCGATTGTTCCAATTGATATTCAAGTGCAAGATACATATTATGTGATTGCTCACTTCCATTATGTATTGGTTTCTGGATCACTATTTGCTCTATTTGCAGGCGCATATTACTGGATTCCTAAATGGACTGGTCGTATGTACAACGAGACTTTGGGTAAAGCGCATTTCTGGCTTTCAATGTTCTTTTTCAACTTGACATTCTTTGTTCAGCACTTTTTAGGATTGGCGGGTATGCCACGTAGAATTCCGGATTACAATCTGCAGTTCGCTGATTTCAACATGATTTCAAGTATTGGAGCGTTTGGGTTCGGTATGACACAGCTTCTTTTCCTATACGTTATGATCAATTGCATACGTAGTGGAGAAAAAGCCCCTCAGAAACCTTGGGATGGCGCTACAACGTTGGAATGGACTCATTTGCCAACGCCAGCTCCATATCATAGTTTCGAGAAACCACCTGTTATTCAGTAAATAAGGTAACAACATATGTCGCAAGAAACAGATAATAAGCGGAAAAAGTATAGAACAGCTCTATTTCTGTTAGTTACGGTGTTAGCACTTTATATTACGGTCATTGTAAAAGAATGGTAAATAGTAATAATACAAAGGCGAATGTTTTGATGATGAAAAAGTTGTTGGTTTTCACATTAATTATGTTTGTTTTTGGGTACGCGTTGGTACCGTTCTATGAAAAATTTTGTGAAGTGACTGGTATCAATAACTTGCTAAAACCGGATGTATTGGTTAGCGATAAAAACTGGGTGGATGAGGAGCGTTGGGTTACGGTAGAGTTTGATGCAAATACGCGAGGATTACCGTGGCAGTTCAGACCTCTGCAACGCAGCGCTCGCATTCATCCAGGTGAATCGATAACAGTGATGTATGAAATTACTAATAATTCAGAACGGGAAGTGATTGGTCAAGCGATTCCCAGTTATAGTCCTCGCTTTCTGGATAAACATTTAAAGAAATTTGAATGTTTTTGTTTTACGAAGCAGGTTCTTAAACCAAATGAAGTAAGACAAATGCCGGTTCAGTTTGTAATTGAACCGGGATTACCCGCAGATATAAATACGGTGACAATTTCATATACTTTTTTCGAATTACCTGATGGTGTCAGCACGATCAAAAAATAGAGGTGTAAAGTGAATAACAGTACTGTCGGAAAAGAAAGAAAAGCAACAATATGGCAAGTTGCTAAGGCAGTAATGTTTGCCTTTATGGGAATAAGAAAGAAAAGTGATCTCGAAAATGATGCGGCTACGTTGAAGCCGACTCAATTGATTGTCGGCGGTATTATTGGGGGTATTCTTTTTGTAATTAGTATCATACTTTTAGTCAGATTGGTTGTTAGTTAGAAATTGAAAAAACATAAGTCGGAGGAGAGAAGAATGAGTCAAGAATCAGGACATTATTACGTCCCAGCTCCATCGTCGTATCCAATCATTGGATCGACTGCAATTTTATTCATGGGATCAGGCGCTGCTTTGACGATGAATAAAATAGAGTTAGGTTACGGTCTGTTAGCAGTAGGCTTTGCAATTTTGATTTATATGTTATTTGGGTGGTTCGGAACCGTAGCCAGAGAAAGTGAAAGTGGTAAATATGGAGAGCAAGTAGATCGTTCGTTCCGTTGGGGGATGAGCTGGTTTATTTTCACAGAAGTTATGTTCTTCTGTGCATTTTTTGGTGCACTGTGGTATATGCGTAATCTTTCGATACCATGGCTGCAAGAAGAAAGCACAGTGCTAGGCAATACGTTCTGGTCTGCATATGATGGTAAATGGCCAACGGCTGGTCCTGGTGAACACGAAAAATTTACATCGATGGGAGCATGGGGCTTGCCGGCATTTAATACATTGTTACTTTTAGCTTCAGGTGTGACAGTTACGATCGCTCATTGGAGATTAAAAGAAAACAGACGTGATGGCTTAAAATTATGGTTGTTGGCAACTGTAGCTTTGGGTGCAACATTTATTGCTTGCCAAGCGTATGAATATATTCACGCTTATAACGATTTAAATCTGAAATTAACAACTGGTGCATATGGTTCAACATTCTTCATGTTAACCGGTTTTCACGGATTTCACGTGACAATTGGAACAATTATGCTTTTCGTCATTTATTGTCGCAGTGCAGCAGGCCACTTCACGCCTGAACATCACTTCGGCTTTGAAGGTGTCGCATGGTATTGGCACTTTGTTGACGTGGTTTGGCTTGGATTGTTTGTATTTGTATACTTGATGTAAATTTATTCGATTGTACAAATAAGGATTCCAGTCCTTACACCACTGAGTTGTGAGTTTCAAATCAAAAATGAAAACACAACAATAATATGTGTGAGTGACTGGAATTTTTGTCTAAAAGATTAAATGATCATCGGAAGATGTTTCGTTTCAATAAAAAACAGATTGAATTTCCTTACTCAGAAGTCAGCTTCATACTGCATATCTAATCGAAATGAATGTACGGAGTTATCGTTTTGAACCGAGATTATGGACAATAATAATCACGATTATTTTTGTAATAATTTTCATTGAGTTAGGTAAATGGCAATTATCTCGTGCTGAAGAAAAAAATGAGCAATATGAGCAATTGGAACAATATGCCAAACAGCCAGCTGTCAAATTGCCTAATAACTTAGTGAAGCTGAAAGATTTTCAGTATCGAGAAGTGGAAGTAAGTGGTAAATACTTACCTGAGTATACAATTTATTTAGATAACAAAGTTTACAAGGGGCGAGCTGGTTATCACGTTATAACACCACTTAAAATTTCGAACACAGAGCTTCATGTCGTGATTAACAGAGGTTGGATCGCTATAGGAAGTGATAGATCGACATTGCCGCTTGTGGTAGATGTGAAGGGTGAGCTAAAAGTGACAGGAATTGCGGCTTCTCCTGAAGTGAAGACTCTGGATCTTTCAGGTAAAGTTGTAGAGGGGCAAGTTTGGGATAATTTCAATTTGCGGCGTTATCAAGAAGTCACAGGCTTAGCAATGCAACCTTTGATGATTTTACAGAAAAGTGAAGAGAAAGATGGATTGATACGTGATTGGAGTAAGCCCGATTCGGGGGCTTCTAAAAATATTGGCTATGCTGTTCAATGGTTTTCATTAGCTATTACCGCAATAATTATTTTCATAGTATTGAATGTCAAGCGAAGAAATAAAAAAATCGAATAGACGTAAGTTTTTATTATTACTAGCGCTTATGTGCGCTCCCGTAATGATTTCTTATATGCTTTATTTTTTTGAGTATAGACCTAACAGTACTCATTACGGAGATTTGTTGCCAGTCACAAAGGTTTCTGGAAAAGGCACAAATTTGTTGGACAATACGATACTTCGCATGAAAGATCTGCATGGTAAATGGGTGCTGGTTACAGTGGATTCCGGTCATTGCGATGAGCATTGCAAAGAGAAGTTATATTTCATGCGTCAAGTCAGAATGGTACAGGGAAAAGAAAATCATAGGATTGAACGGCTCTGGTTAATAAATGATGATATCAAACCTGATGCAGAGTTAGTTAAGGAATATGAAGGTACATTCTTTGTCAACGCCAAGGATACCGAGATTCTTGGTTTTATAGAAAATGCGGAAACACAAACAAAGCACATTTATTTGATTGATCCAATAGGGAATTTGATGATGCGGTTTCCGGAAAAAGTTGATGGTACCAAAATGGGGCGTGATTTGAAAAGATTATTACATGTATCACAAATAGAACATTAAACATTCAGGCTTTCTCATAGTGGAAAGCTGAATAAATCAATAGATCAGAATACTCGATTTGCAAGGAGGTTAATCAGATGGCCATCAGTATGACATTACAGGCGACAGCATTACGAATCAATCAGTTTTATCGACTAACTAAACCGCGTGTGGTATCACTCATTGTTTTTACTGCAGTCATTGGGATGTTTATGGCGGTCCCTGGTGTTGTGCCTTTAGATATTTTACTCTTGGGCACAACGGGTATTGCATTAGTGGCTGGAGCCGCCGCCGCATTAAATTGCTTAGTTGAACAAAAAATGGATGCGGTAATGGCTCGAACTAAAGGCCGTCCATTACCGCAAGGAAAAGTGAGTGTTCCAGAAACTCTCTTTTTTCTATTAATAGTAGGGGGAGTCGGACTTTTCATATTGTATGAATGGGTAAATGAATTAACCATGTGGCTAACTTTAGGCACTTTTGTGGGGTATGCTATTATCTATACGGTAATTCTGAAACCATTGACACCGCAGAATATTGTGATTGGGGGGGCTTCAGGCGCTATGCCACCAGTGCTTGGATGGACAGCCGTGACGGGTGAAATTGCGAGTGATGCGCTATTGCTTTTCTTGATTATTTTCGCTTGGACTCCGCCGCATTTTTGGGCGCTAGCGCTTTACAGAAAAAAAGAATACGCCTCAATCGGCATGCCGATGCTGCCGGTAACGCATGGTGATCAGTACACAAAATTGCAAGTATTGTTGTATACCGTCATTTTATGTGTAATTACAATATTGCCATATGTCACTCAAATGAGCGGATTGATTTATCTGGTGAGTTCTACGATACTTAATGGTATTTTTATGTATTATGCTATTGAAATCTATCGCAATTACAGTGATCAGTTAGCTCGAGAAGCATTTCGTTATTCAATACTTTATCTGGCCTTGTTGTTTGTGGCGTTGTTAGTGGACCATTATTTCTTTTTTTAGAGGCGGGTTAGATAAGCTCGCTTGGCTTGTGATATTTGTAGTAGTCAAACAGCAAATATCACAAGCACGGTGAATAGTTAAAGTACTAAGCTATTCCTGTCTTGGAAACAATTTACCCGGATTGAGAATATCGTTAGGATCAAACAGGTATTTGATATTTCGCATTAAATCCAAAGTTACTCGATCAATCTCCTTACTTACAAAAGCTCGCTTTTCACTGCCAACACCGTGCTCTCCAGAAAGTGTTCCGCGCAATTTGATAACGAGATCGAATATTTCATCCAGACAGCGCTCTGCTCGCGCCACTTCACTAGTATCGTCAGGATTGATCAACAGATTTACATGAATGTTGCCATTACCAGCGTGACCGAAATTGACATTAGGCAGTTGATAACGTGCACTGAGTTGCGTCAAACCTTCGAGAAATTGTGGCAATGCATCGACAGGCACGACAACATCTTCATTAATTTTCTTCGGAGCAATTTCGCGCAACAGCGGTGATAGCGCTTTGCGCGCCTGCCATAATGAAGCAGTATTTTCGACCTGACCGGCATGAATTAAGCCATCGGTTTGGCATGCTGTTAGGATTGACGAAACGGAATCAGTGATATCGTTACGAGAGCCATCAACTTCAATCATTAACATCGCCTGAGTATCTGTTGGTAGCATGTCAGGGAAACGATTTCGTATCAAATTCAGTGAACTGGCATCCAAAAACTCCAGAGCACTTGGCAATTGTGGCAAAGCCATAATCTTAACGATGGCTGCGGCGCAACTCATTAAATCTTGAAAATGCGCTGTAATACCGGCTATGGCGCTGGGCAATGCGGTAAGTTTTAGTGTCGCTTCCGTAATAACAGCGAGTGTACCCTCCGAACCAATCAGTAGACGGGTAAGATCATAGCCGACAACACCTTTGGTGGTATAGCATCCGGTGGTA
The DNA here is from genome assembly GCA_964421895.1 of uncultured Nitrosomonas sp. Classification (GTDB taxonomy): domain Bacteria; phylum Pseudomonadota; class Gammaproteobacteria; order Burkholderiales; family Nitrosomonadaceae; genus Nitrosomonas. The sequence continues at coordinate 11,776 of CAYQZF010000040.1, forward strand.
ATGCAATCACCAGCGCCAGTGACTGCTTTCAAACCTAACACATGCTCCCTTGTTGTGCCATATTTGACGGCGTGTGGACCGCCTGCACCAGTGGCAATATTTCCGCCAATAGTTGAGAACATAGCACTGGAGGGATCTGGAGGCCAGAAAAAACCGTGTAGTTTGGCGGCGTCTTGCACGGCCTGATTCAATACACCTGGTTCAGCCACAATAACGCGATTGGCGGGATCAATCGAAATAATATTCTCCATGCGCTCCATCGATAAGGCAATGCCACCCACTTCAGGTAAGCTGCCACCGGCAGTTCCGGTGCCGCGGCCACGTGGAATAAGCGGCACTCGATGGTAATTACATAGAACAACTGCGTGTCTTACATCTTCAGCTGTAAGTGGAAATAGCACGGCATCAGGTGGGAAAATCTTGCGGCTATTGTCATATGCGTAAGCGTAGCAATCAACTGGATCGGTATAAAAGCGATCCAGTGGGAACATTTTGTGTAATTCAGTGTGCAGTCTTTCTGGCAGCATGTGCGTCAGTAACAGGGTGTTAATTCAAATATTCGAATACTTTCACTACTTTCTTAACACCGGAGGTTGAGCTGGCAATTTGCGCGGCGCTATCAGCTTCTTGTCGTGTCACTACACCAAGCAAATATACTACTTCGTTTTCAGTAACAATTTTGACGTGATTGATTTGAAATTTCCGTTCAGCAAGAAAACGCGCTTTCACTTTGGAGGTCAGCAGTGTGTCGTTGCTACGCGAAGCTAATGAAGTGTTGATGCCAATGGCAATTTCATTGAAAATTCTGCGCACATTATCTACACCCATTACGAGCTTGCCGATGTCTGTTTTGATCGTTTCTGATGGAGCTTCACCGGTCAATAACACCATGCGGTTATAACTGGTGACGTTGATGTGCACATTATCGCCGAATTGCTGATTAATGCGCCGCGAACTCTTGAGTTCGATTCCCTCATCTTCGATGAACATACCGCTAGTTCTTCGATCCTCAGAGATATACGCGCCTGTTCCGGCCGCAGTGCCGATGGCAAACATGGGAACACATCCCGTTAAAAATGGTAAAAATGTGAGAAGGCATAACCAGCAGCGTTTGTGATAATTCATTTTTCGACTCCGTAGAATTCAAATTTTAATGATCGATAATACAGTAAAATAGCCAGACAACGAATAATCAATTGCCTCATAGTAATTAACGATAAAAGGTGTGTGCTACGGAGATGACAAACACTGAAAAATCCCAATCTGCACCGGTAGAAAAAATGGCGAATACGAATAGCGATGAAGCATCATTTGCTGTGCTTGGGATTGCAGTGGGTGAGGATCGATTGCTGATTCCAATGACGGAAGTTAGTGAAGTAATACAGATACCCAAATTAGCACATGTTCCATTGACACAGCCGTGGTTTCTGGGAGTGGCTAATGTACGCGGAAATCTTTACGGAATAACAGATCTCGGGGTTTACTTGGGGGGTAATCCGAAGCCGTTTAATTTGAAGTCTCGCATTCTACTGGTGATGACAGGGAATAAGCTATATGGCGGCTTTATTGTCAACAGTTTGCTGGGGATCAGGGATTTATCCGAATTTATCCCGGTAAAGCCAGTTAAAAAAAAATTACCCAAGTGCATTACTGCGCAATATAAAGATATAGAGGGGCGGCGATGGTGGGAATTGAGCTTGTTTAAATTGATTGGCGATGAAAAATTTTTGCAGGTTGCCCGTGAATGAAATATTAAATGAAGTATTTTTGCATCATCCAGGGCATTTTAAAAATTGTTTAAAAAGTGATTAAAAGAACCATGTCGACTTTTCCTATCGTTGCAAGAGACAAAGCCAAGATTCTGGCTGAGGCACTTCCGTATATTCAGCGTTTTCATGGTAAAACCATTGTCATTAAATATGGTGGCAATGCGATGGTTGAAGAAAACCTGAAACATGGGTTTGCGCGCGATGTGGTGCTGCTGAAGCTTGTCGGCATGAATCCGGTGGTTGTTCACGGCGGCGGTCCGCAGATCGATGAGATGCTTAAACGCGTCGGTAAGCAAGGGGAATTTATTCAAGGCATGCGTGTGACGGATGCTGAGACTATGAATGTGGTGGAAATGGTGCTGGGTGGGGCGGTGAATAAAGATATCGTGAACCTGATCAATCGCCACGGCGGGAAGGCTGTCGGTTTGACTGGTAAAGACGGAGCCTTCATCCGTGCAAAAAAAATGCTTATGGCGGATCGTGAAACCGCGGGAAAATGGATCAATATCGGCCAAGTCGGCGAAATTGAAACGATCGATCCGGCGCTTATCGCTTTGCTTGATACGCAGGATTTTATCCCGGTAATCGCGCCAATCGGCGTGGGTGTTGACGGAGAATCTTATAATATCAACGCTGATCTAGTTGCTGGTAAACTGGCGGAAATCCTGAAAGCGGAGAAGTTGATTTTGCTATCCAACATTCCGGGGGTTATGGATAAAAACGGTGACTTGCTGACTGGTTTGACTGCGCAAAGAGTGGATGAATTATTTGCCGATGGCACCATTTCCGGTGGCATGCTACCTAAGATCGGGTCGGCGCTCGATGCAGTCAAGAAGGGGGTCAGATCCTGCCACATCATTGACGGACGCGTGGAGCATGCGTTGTTGCTGGAAATTTTGACCGATCAAGGGATCGGTACCCTGATCAAGGAAAATTAGCTGGCGATGCAAAAGCACTTGCCGCTACCAGCGTTTGCCCAGCGCTGTCAGAATGCCGCGCAAAATTTGTACTTCTTCCTTTTCCAGCCGCGTCCGGGCAAACAAGCGGCGAAGGCGTTGCATCAGCAGCTTGGGTTTTTGCGGATTGAGAAAACCGCTGACAATCATCAATTGTTCAATATGTGCATACAATAATTCCAGTTCATTGTAGGTTGCCAGTTCTTCCTTGAGCGGGGAGGGTAACGCATTTCCGGGGAGTGCCATGCGCAATTCATACGTCATGATCTGCACTGCACTCGCCAGATTTAGTGATGAATAGTGCGGATTTGCGGGAATATGGATAATGATCTGGCATTTGTTGACTTCCGCCGTTGTAAGACCGGAGTTTTCCGGACCGAATAACAAAGCTACCGGCTGTTGCCGGGCCAGTTGCACTAATTCCATCGCACCGTGCCGGGCGTCGAAACTAGTATGCGAAAGATCGCGCGGCCGTGCGGTAATCGCGGCGGTCATGACGGTATCCGCCAGCGCTTCGTTAAGCTCGCTGCAAATCTTAGTTTGCAGCAGAATATCGCTAGCATTAGCGGCTCGCGCTTCTGCTTCCGGATCTGGAAAGGATTTCGGATTGATCAGATACAATGCCTGCAATCCCATCGTTTTCATGGCTCGTGCAGCCGCGCCAATATTGCCGGGGTGGCTCGTATGGCTTAGCACAATGCGGATGTTATCGAGCGGACAGGGTATATTCATATGATTGTCTTTACTTCAAACAATACGTGCGGTTAATGATTCGATCGATATATCAATCAACCGGATTTTAGCAAAACAAAGCGATCGGCAACGCAAACCTCTCGCTGCGTGGTGTTGAACAAGTAATATTTAAGGGGCTGTAGTAGATCAGATTAAATTTGAGTCCAATTTTTCAATATTTTTAGTTGATGTTAGGTGTTCCATAATTAAACCTGAATTGACATTCTGTAAGAAATAATGGAAATGATTCCTTGGGAATTCCATCGTATTTTCTTAAAACACGTTTGGCCTGATTCCAAAAATTCTCAATCCCTCTAATGTGATTCTTGCCTTGCGCAAATAGCTGAAGTGATTAATCCGTTCATGATAGAAGTGGTCCACATCAAGTGCATTGTAACTGCGATGACAATCTGTATAAACCACGCTGTCAGGTGCTATTTTCCTTGTTATCAGCGGTATGAGTATTCTGATTTAGTGTCACCAGCAACCTTACCGGCAGCCCCACAGCTACGTTTACCTTTACGAACACCACCGGAATAGCTCCCACTCCACTATACCATCAAAGATTTCGTGAGATTCTTGCTTCAGATGATAAGCAATAACTTCACGTATTTTGCGCTAAAACAGCGCGGCACTATTGGGCTGAATTCCGAGTATATTGGCCGCTGATCTTGCTGTAACTTCCAGCACAAAAAATT
>CAYQZF010000041.1:0-15228 GCA_964421895.1 uncultured Nitrosomonas sp.
GCTTCATCAGCAACGTATCGGTCATCACCATGAAGCCATAACCGCCGGTCTGACCATCGCCAACCCCGGCTTGATCGATTTCCACCCATTCTTCACGCAAGCGGATGGCTTCATCGGGATTGCGCAACAACCATTCGATCGCCTGTTTTTCCTGCTCCAGGTAGCGGCTTAAGTTGTTGTTACGCGCGATTTGCAACACCAGCGCGGCATAAATCGTATGTATGCCCTGCAGCGAACCCGGCGCACCGAACGAACCGCGCACATCGTCGCCGCCACTGTTGTAATAAACATCCACTAAATGTTGCAGGCTTTGCAAAATCTCGCTCTGATAAGCGCCGGGATAGGCGTCATACGCATCCAGCAAGGCCGTCAACGCAAAACACGTCGGCATCAGCGCATCGGGTTTGCCGCGCGCATATCCCCATCCCTTGCTATTTTCATTTCTGCGGCCCAACAACCAAACCAGCGCCAATCGCAACGGATGCTCGTCGATTCCTTTACCGGCTTTGATGAGTGCTTGAATCGCATAGGTGGTGCGCACCAAATCGGGAATGTCGATAGTTTCGCCTTCGTCGGCGATGAGCTCGCGCGGCCATGATCCCGCATCCGGGCCATCCAGCGTCTGATGTTTCAGCAGAAAGTCGACCGCGCCACGAATCGATCCCGAGCCGGCATGGCAAACCCCGCTGTCGATCAACGCGATCACCGCTTCAGCGGTATTCAGCACGTTGACATGGCTGCCGCGGCGTTCTCCCCATCCCTTGGATTCTTTATCCTGCTGCTGTTCCAGCCAATGGCCTGCATGATGGATAATGTCAGTGATCTGCGTCATGGAATCCCCCCTCTCGATTTCTTCCCGCCCGGATATTCCGGTTCAGCGCAAAACTATGCCCGGAATGATGCTAATACATGAGGTTGCAGTATGGCAGGATGTGCGGATACTGGGAAGACCATCGCTGGCTAGAAATTGCTACAGGTAGCCGGTGAAAATGACAGAATACCGGTTTGGCAATTACCGCGACAAAATGAAAAAAGTCACCTTGATATTCACCATCACCATTCTGGCACCGATCGCATATCTCTGCTTGTGGCCGGTGCCAATCCAGCCTGTGGGCTGGCAAGCACCTACCGCGCCGGGATATACTGGCCCGCATGCGTTGAACAACCGGCTCGCCGATATCCAACTCATCGCACTAAACGGCGAAACCGGGCCGGAGCATGTCGCACTGGCGCGTGACGGCAAGCTATATGCCGCAATGGCGAGCGGCAATATCGTGCGCATGAATCCCGACGGCACGGCGCAGGAAGTGTTCGTCAACACTGGCGGACGCGTGCTGGGCTTCGACTTCGACGCCGCCGGTAACTTGATCGCAGCCGACGCCATGAAAGGATTACTGCTGATCGGGCCGGATCGCACCGTCCGTGTTCTGGCCGATACCGTCAACGGCGACCCGATCCGCTACGTCAATGCGGTCACGGTAGCGGTCAACGGCAAAATCTACTTCACCGACGCCTCAACCCGCTTCGCGCCGCAAGACTGGGGAGGTACCTTCACCGCCAGCATCCTCGACATCATGGAACAATCCTCGACCGGGCGCGTTCTTGAATACGATCCCGCCAAAAAAACGGTACGCATCGTCGCCCAAGGATTGAGTTTTGCCAACGGCATTGCGCTTTCGCAGGATGAACAAACGCTGTTTGTCAATGAAACAGGCCGGTACCGGGTGTGGAAAATCGCTGTCCAGGCACACCACCTCGATGTCACACAAAGTTCGTGGCAAGCCGCCGTGCTGTTGGACAATCTGCCCGGCTACCCGGATAACCTGATGCGTGGCCTAGACGGTAAGATCTGGCTCGGCTTTGCCAAACCGCGTAACCCGGTCATCGATACCATGAGCGGCCAGCCGTTTCTGCGCCAAGTCACTCTGCGCTTACCGCGCACATTATGGCCGGTGCCCAAGGCTTACGGCCATGTGATCGCGTTTAACGAAGAAGGAAAAGTGCTCGACGATCTGCAAGATCCCACGGGAGCTTACCCGGAAACCACCGCCGTGACCGAAACGCGCGACCGGCTTTACGTACAAAGCTTGCATGCTAAAGGGCTGGGCTGGTTGGCGCGCGATAAATAGAAGAATCTTAAGGAAATGCTGATTCATTCACGGCACGAGTGAATCGATTCGTTGCGCGGCACTCACTCCTCCGTCTTTCTTGTTGATAGGTCCCGGCGCTGCATTCCGTGCGTCTATCACTTCATCTCGTTCGCGCCGGATTAATCAGCGCACTAAAACATAACGCCGGTACTCGCAGTTACCCACGTGAATATCCCGCAATTGCGAATCCGCAATGCCGCCCTCGAAGTAAGCGACAAACACCCGCAGCGTTTCTTCATGGGCGACGACCAGCAATGCCTCATCCTGCTGCGCTTTTAACCAATCGATAAAGCGCAGTACGCGCTGCTTGTGATCGAGCAGCGACTCACCACCGTTCACGCGTGCCCGCAGCGGATCCTGGCTGATCGCCGCGAAATAATCCGCCACTGGCTTGCTCTCGAATCCCGAGCGGATATCGGCAAGATCGGCGTGCACCTCGATCGGTACGGAGTGACACCGGTTCACGATCTCCGCGGTTCGGCGCGTGCGCGGTAAGGGCGAAACAATGATGCGTTCAAACGCCACATTACGCAGGCCGCGCGCCGCCGATTGCGCTTGCTCGATGCCGGTCTCCGTTAAATAAACATCTCGGCCGGGATCGTCGTTACACCAACCAAGATCATTGTAATTCGTGCGCCCGTGGCGCATGACATAGAGTTTCATGGTATGAACAGTTAGAAGTACGATAATTAAGGAAATACTGATTTATTTCGCATCAACTCTGATCTCGTTCGCCGAAAAAATTAAATCAAACGATTATTCTGGCTTGGTATTCGTTGATATTAGAAAGCCAATAGCGCACAAATTGCCATGAATGATCTTCGAGTAACGCCATTCTCCGAAAGACGATTGATACAAAGATCATTTATCTTTGTATCATTAAAGCGTATTATTAACAAAGCAGTAAAGCGTTTTTTAACCAAAAGGAGTATATGATGAGCTCGATCAAAATTAAGCAATATCTTTATTCTTCTGCAGTTGCATTTTCTCTTGGCATTATTGCGCTGAGCCCGCTATCGGCTGCTGCGGAAACTTTCGGCAGCACCACGGGCACACTGCTTCGCGGCACTGTCGGCGGCAGTTTTCCCGGTGAATATTATGGTGGCTCGCTTTCAGGTAGTTATCCAGTCGTTTTGACTGAAGCGGAAGCACGCAGCTCTGTTCTGGGAGTTCCTGATGATCGGTTTTTATCGTTGCCGGGCGAGCCTGGCGTTACAGGAACTGCTTTCACTGGTGCTTATATTGAAGTCGGCTTCGGTTCGAACTTCAGTGCAAGCAACATACTTAAAATTTGGGAAACTGGAGACAATGGCGAAAGCGCACAACTATTTCTATGGACCGACAATGGTGGCAATATTCAGCCAACCGTGACAACAAACGCATCCGGCGTAATCACGCTGGATCTATCCGGCTATGCAGGTATCCTGGCCGGAATGGGCGCTACGGCATTTACCAAGGTTGGTATTGGCGGTCTTGATGTTTTGGGCGCCAGCCAAGGATTTGACTTGGATGCGGTATCCATTTCACCGGTCCCGGAACCTTCCACCTACGCACTTATGCTCGCTGGCATTGCCGTCCTAGGCTGGAATATCCGTCGTAATAAATCAAGTTAATTTGGCAATACCTCATGTCCCGCAGCCAAACTGCGGGACAGCACCGAAAATTGCACTCAAATCCTATTATTAAAATTCTTGGCAGTTAATGCATGCGGAATTTGATTCTTATGAACTGAAAGCTGGTGCTCGCAATTTATTCGCACGCATTCTAAAACAATATCCAGGTTGCAACGAAAGTGTCACGATGGCTGGCGAGGCTCATACCGGTTGTTTGGCGTGGGAACAAAAACCGCCGGTGGAGGAAATCAAAATTAGCAACTTCTGATCTGAAGTCTTGAAATTGCGCCTGATACCCTGTTGGAACAGGATTCAAGTGCTATTTCATTAAGTTCGAGTGATATTTTTATCATTTCCCGGTACTCCTACTGTGTGCATTGACACATCCATCTATCGATCGTATATCCTTCAGCACTGTTAAGAATGCGATTAATCATGATTGCAGCCAACGATTTAAAAACCAAAGGAATCGCTTGCGTGGAAAAAAGCCTCACGGATAAGACGGAAGAGATCATCACCATGCGCGGCAAAGAGTGTTATGTCGTAATGAAAATCGAGCAATATTGCTCGCCCCCCTTAAAGCATTGAAGGATCTCACGCCTTACGAATACAGCTGCAAAATATGGATAAATGAGCCAGAACGCTTTAATGTTAATACGTTCCAGCATATCGTGGGCGTGGGACTAAGCACCTTATTAATCAGCATTCTCTTGCGTCGAAGAATTCCTGCCGCCGCTATTTTTTGGATAAAAACTGCTCAAGAATCCGGATCAGTTGATCAGGATCGAAAGGTTTTGGCAAGTAAGCATTCATGCCGGTTTCCAGGAATTCCTGTTGATTATGCGCCATGACATTTGCAGTTAAAGCGATGATCGGAATGCCGGTCAGATGCAGGTCTTGACGAATATGCCGGGTTGCTTCGAATCCATCCATTTCCGGCATCTGTATGTCCATGAGAATCAGATCGAACGGTATTCCGGTTGTCTTGAGCAGATCCAGACACTCCACGCCATTTTGCGCCAAGCTCACACTGATTCCCCAATTTTCCAATAATTCGATCATCAGCATTTGATTGAATTCATTGTCCTCCACGACGAGGATATGGGCGCCGGGGAATTGTTTCTGAGCGGGAACCACTAGCTGATCCGCTTGACCGGCTTTGCTTTCGTTGAACAGTGATGTCACCGTATCGAGCAGATTGAGTGGCGTGAACGGTTTTATGAGGACGCTGATCTCGCTTTCGGCTTCAAACTGATCAGTAAATGCCGGGTCCATATTGTTGCTGATCAAGATGATTTTGGGGCGGCGCGCAACCGGGAACGCGGTTTCGATAGCTTGAATCGTCTCGCGGTAATGCGTATCAGGCAGGCGCATTATCACCAACGGTAAATCTAAATCGAACGGCACCTGACTGGGATCGGCAAACATTCTGATCGATGCTGTGCCACTATCGATAGCTACTGCGTTCCAACCCATGGACTGGATAATTTCCGTGACGACTGCTCGCGTGACCGCATGGTCGTCAATGATCATGACCTTGAGTGATTGCAGATGGGCAGGAATAGTCATCCACCGTTCCTCATGCTGGTTTTTGCGCTGCAGCTTGACCGTGCAATGAAACTTGCTGCCTGCGCCATACTCGCTTTCGGCGACGATATTGCCGCCCATTTGCTGCGCCAGCCGGTGGGAAATGGATAAGCCCAGACCGGTGCCGCCAAAACGCCGTGTAATGGATGAATCAGCCTGCGCGAAAGCGTGAAAAAGATGTGCCATTTGTTCACTGGTCATGCCGATGCCGCTGTCGGTTATGCTGAAGATCAAAGTGGTGCTTTCAGTATCACCGGTGGAATCGGCTGCAATGCGGATAATCACTTCACCCCGATCGGTGAACTTGATCGCATTATTGGTGAGATTGACGAAAATCTGACTGAGTCTGAGCGGATCGCCGATGAAATGCCTCGGTACATCCGGTTTGACATAAAAAAGCACGTCGATAGTCTTGTCTTTGGCTGCTATCGAAGCAATCGCCGACAGATTTTCCAGAATCGTGTTCAAGTCGAAGGCGATATGATCCAGCTCGATTTTGTTGGCCTCTATTTTGGAATAATCCAAAATATCGTTAATCACCCCCAGCAAAATGTTGGATGAGCCTTCAATATTGCGCAGGTAAGCCCTTTGCCGCGCATCCAAGGCGGTCTTGCTTAACAGGTAGGCCATTCCCAGCACAGCATTCATCGGTGTGCGAATTTCATGCGACATCATTGCCAGGAAACGGGTTTTGGCGCTGCTGGCGGCTTCTGCCTGCCGGCGCGCCTCGATCAGCATGGTTTCGCGCTCCTTGCGTTCGGTGATGTCCTGATATGTGCCGAACATCATCAAGGGCTTGCCATCCGCAGTCCAACTTAATACCTTGCCGCGATCCAGCACCCAAATCCAATGCCCTGCCTTATGCCGTATACGCGCTTCGCATTCGTAATAAGGGATCTTGCCGGCGAAGTGGTCTTTGAGCGGCGTCGCGGCTTGTTTCAAATCATCCGGATGTGCATGCGTAAGCCAGGTTTCGATGGAAATTGGAATCAGCTCGCTGAGGGTGTAACCGATGATTTCAGCCCAGCGTTGATTGAAAATGATTTGCCCGGTTTGCACATTCCATTCCCAGGTGCCGATGTTCGTTCCTTCGATGATGTTGGATAAACGCAGGCGCTGATATTCCAGTTCCTTGGCATGTTGTTTGCGGCCGGTGATGTCGCGCGATGAAGCGTAAATCAATTGTTTGCCTGAAACTTCCAGTCTTCTGGCGTTGATCTCGACGTCGAAGATGGTGCCATCCTTGCGCTGGTGCAACGTTTCGAAAACACGCGGGTTCTTTGAGACTTCGCGCACGGCATCGATCAGTTTTTCTTTCGGAATCATCGCATCCCAGTCCATCACATTCAGCCGCGCGGTTTCTTCATTGGAATAACCAAGCATCTTGGCGAACGAATGGCTGAACTCCACGATATTGCCATCCTCATCGAGAATATGAACGCCATCGCTGGCGAGTTCCAGCAAGGCTGAAAACTTCAATGAGATATTTTTCAGTTCGGTAATGTCGCTGGCGTAGCCATTCCAGATAATGCTGCCGTCAGTTTGTTTTTCCGGTTTAGATTGCGCGTGTATCCAGCGGATTCCGTTTTGCGCCGTGATGATTCTGTAATCAGCATCCCAGTCGCTTATTGTGCTGGCGGATTGTTCAATCGACCGGGTGACTGCTTCCGTGTCTTCCGGGTGAATCAGGGAAAAAATGGCGGAAGCATCGTTAACCACACTTTCGGGGGATACACCGAAAATTTCCGTTATTCCTTTGCTGGCATAGGGTATGCAGCCGCGCCCGTCCGGAAAAAGCTGGAATTGATAAATAAAACCGGGAATGCTATTGGATAGGTCTTCAAAAAACTTATGGCTTTTGATGAGTTGCGTTTCCAAGTCTTTGCGCAACGTAATATCGATCAGTGTAATCAAGTGATGATTCTTGCTCGCTGCGCCTGAACCCAGTGCTGAGGCGGAAGCGATCACACTGCGCAGGGAGCCATCTTTACAGCAGATGACAAGATCAAGCGGTTCGAAGTTAGTATTGTCTCTGAGCGATTTCTCCAGATGCTTGCGCCAAGTGCTTTCCACCCACTGGCGGTAAGCCGGATCGGGATATGCTTTGGGCCACCAATCCGCCAAGGTTGGAATATCGTCCGGGGTGTAACCGAATGTCTGCACGAAGGCTTTATTCAGGAAAATGATATTTTGGTGACCATCGTTAACTGCCTTGGGTATCGGAGAGGAATCAATAATAGAATACAGTTTGGCTTCATTTTTACGCAGCTCTGCTTCCACTTGGTTACGTTCGGCGAACAGGACGCTGATGAATTGCGCCGTGAGCGAAATGCCGAGGATAAAGATATTCATTTCGAAGATGAGCGGACTTTCATCCACGACAAAAGGGCCGAATTTGCGCGCCGTTTCAAACAACGCCAAAACGGTAATACCGCTGCATATCAGCGATACCACGGCCAATCCGCTTTTTATCGCGATCCATAACAGCAGCGGCACATAGATCACTAGTGCAAGGGAAATGCCGCTGAAATCGGAATTGGCAAAAACCAACCAGGTAGCTGGCAGCATCAGGATGATCGGAACGATTGCTTGTTGTATGGATTGACGAATACCGGCGGCTCCGCCCGGTGAAGAAAATGCAATCAGCAGAAACGGTGTTACCAGAAATTGCCCTAGACTGTTGCCGAACCACCAGTAGGCCCAAGCCTGAAAGTAGTTTTGTGATTCTTGAATGACATTGAAAAATAATAGTGTGGCTGTTCCGAAGGTGGCGCTGAACGGCTGGAGAATCAGAAAAACCATGCCGGTCAACCGGCTGAAGTCATGCACCCTGTTGAGTGCCGGATCAAGTTTCCAATGCTTGAATAAAATTGCGGCAATCACTGCTTCGATGCTGTTAATCGCGGAAATCGCAAGCGCCGGTAAGAATTCCAGTCCGCTGCTGAATGCCAGTATCAGTTGCCCTAGGAAAATACCTGGCCAGACTTTTCGTCCCAATAAAATAGCGGCGGCCAGCGCAATGCCCTCAGCCACAAAGAAAACCGGAGTGACAATGAAATGCGAGACGGAAATCAGATAGCTGATGTGGCCAAACGCAAAATATAAACCAGCTAATGCCAAAAGTTGAAGTATGTAACGGCGGAAGGCGGACGGCTGATTGTTGCTTAACATTAAAGGGCAAGAAATCGATCGAGTGAGCGGTTAATGCAGATTGGGATTAAACAGGGTTGAAGGTGGTATAAAGCAGAGATTAGCACGATGAAGATTAAAACAAAATGTTCTTTTCATAATTGTTAACTTGGAAAAAAACTAGCGTGCGGCGGCTGAAAAAATGGCTTTTGATGCCGTGTTAAATTTCACGCATTGAACGGCTTGTGCGAGAGATTGTTCAAGCGCCGGTAGAACCACTGTTTGCAGTATTCTACCGCCAGTAGATAAGTAACGATCAAAACCGCCAAAAGTCCAAAAAATAGTGCCGGTAGCGGCGTAAAGCCGAGATATTCCGCCATCGGACTTAGCGGAAGCAGCATGGCGATAGCGACAATGCTCAGCGAGGTGACGGTCAGCCAGCGGTTCGGGTGGCTGCGGAAGGGATTGCGCCGCGTCCGGATGATGAAAATAACCAGCACTTGCGTGGCGATCGATTCCACAAACCAGCCGGTGCGGAATAGGGCTTCATCGGCATTAAATACTTCAATGAGCAGGAAAAAGGTCACAAAATCGAATATCGAACTGATCGGACCGATGGTCATCATGAAGTTGCGGATGAAATTTATGTCCCATTGACTCGGCTGCGCCAGATCTTCCCGGTCGACATTGTCCATCGGCAAGGTGATTTCGGACAGATCGTATAGTAAGTTGTTCAGAAGAATTTGCAACGGCAACAGCGGCAGAAACGGCAGGAAGAGCGTGGATGCGGCCATGCTGAACATATTGCCGAAGTTCGAGCTGGTCGCCATCATGATGTATTTCATCACATTGCCGAAGGTGCGCCGTCCTTCGATGACCCCCGCGTGCAGTACTTTGAGATCGTGCTCCAGCATGATCATGGCGGCTGCCTGCTTGGCCACGTCCACCGCGCCGGCGACCGAAATGCCGACGTCGGCAGTATGCAGGGAAGGCGCGTCGTTAATGCCGTCGCCGAGATACCCCACGACATGCTTGCGTGCCTTGAGCGCCAGCAACACGCGGTTTTTTTGCGCCGGATTGACGCGGCAAAACAGATTGACTTCTTCCACGCGCGCCAGCAGCGCATCGTCCTGCATGGCGGCAATTTCTTTTCCAGTCAGCACGCCGGTTACGGGCAGATTCAACTGATTGCATACGTGACGCGTGACCCGTTCGTTGTCTCCCGTGAGGATTTTTACCTGTACGCCGCTGGCTTGCAGCGCAGCCAGAACCGGGCCGGCGCTGACTTTGGGCGGGTCCAGAAATGCCGCAAAACCGCAGAACACCAGCTCGCTTTCATCGGTTACGACGGCATAAGCATGATCCGGTTCAACCTTGCGCCAGGCGATGCCGAGCACCCGGAAACCATCGGTTCCCAATTGATCGAGCAGCCGGTTGATCGATTGCTGCGCAGCTTCATCCAAGGGAACGATGGCGCCTGTTGCATCTTCATAATGTGTACAAAGGTCGAGAATATCTTCGGGCGCACCTTTGACGACCAACATGCGGGTTTCTTCATGCTCCACAAGCACCGATACGCGGCGCCGCTCAAAGTCAAACGGTACTTCGTCGATTTTTTTCCAGCCGGTCACGGCAATTTCACGATGCAGCAGAATGGCGTCGTCCAACGGGCTTTTCAGTCCGCTTTCAAAGTAACTATTCAGATAAGCAAGCTCCAAGACACGCTGTGTTTCCTGGCTTTGGGCATTGACATGGCGTTCCAGGCGGATTTCCGCTTCCGTCAGCGTACCGGTTTTATCGGTGCAGAGAATATCCATCGCGCCCATGTCCTGGATCGCCGACAAACGCTTGACGATGACTTTCAGAGCGGCCATGCGCAGCGCACCGCGCGTCAGCGTGACCGATACCACCATGGGCAATAATTCGGGCGTCAAACCAACTGCTAATGCCACGGCAAATAAAAACGAGTCGAGCAAAGGACGATGCAGGACGACATTGACTAGTAAGGTAAAAAGTACCAGCAGAAAAGTAAAACGCATGATGAGCATGCCGAATTGGCGGATACCGAGCTCAAACGCAGTGGGTGGCGGTTTCTTTTCGAGGCTGCCGGCAATCTGTCCGAGCGCAGTCGCCTGGCCGGTGCGGGTAATGCGCATCCGAGCGGAGCCGCTGATCACGGTGCTACCCATGAATACTGCGGATTTTGATTCGACATCCCATGGATCGGGATTCGCCGGAGTTTCCGCGTATTTCTCGACCGGATAGGATTCCCCGGTCAACTGCGATTGATTGATGAACAGATCTTTCGCCTCGAGCAACTGACCATCCGCCGGGATCAGGTCTCCAGCTGACAAGCAGACGATATCGTCCGGCACCAGTTGGGTAACCGGAATCTCCGATAACTTACCGTCGCGCAGCACGGTAGCAGTAACAGCAACTTGTGCAGCCAGCTTGGCTGCTGACCGACCGGCTCGGTATTCTTGAATGAAATCCAGCGTGACGCTCATCAGGATAATGACGCCAATGATCAGCGCGCTGATTCCGTCACCGTTTAGTGCTGATATCGTGATGGCGATAAGCAGTACCAAGACGAGTGGATTATAAAAATGCGCAAGAAATTGCATCAAGACAGAACGCTGTCTGACGGGTTTAACTTCGTTTGCGCCGTATTGCTTTAACCGGATCGCTGCTTCAGCACTGCTTAAACCGGTTTCTGTCGGATCATTAACCATTTTATTTCGAGCCGTGCTTGTTCCGGTCGATTATAGCGGCTTTGCGATCGTTTGATGATCCGGTTAAGAAAGATGATGGAACAAATAAATAGCACCCTTAAATTGTTCTGATCGAGAAAAATAAAAAGAATGAATTTGCTACTATTCTCAAAGCTCAATATGGTGCTTTATTGTCGTTTGATCCCAAAGCAAGCGGTATAATTGACAAACATTTCCCGATAATTGATTAACAAGGGATATTTAGGGTGGTATACGAAATGACAGGTAAATTCCGTGTGGAACCAATTATTCATGCGGTTATCTCAGAGTTATGCTTTATTTGATGCTGGTCATTGTCATCGCTGCACTCATCGTGGGACCATCCTACTGGGTTAAGCATACCCTGGAAAAATACAGTCATCCCGATGATCGTTACCCAGGCACGGGCGGCGAACTGGCGCGTATTCTGCTGGATTGGGCCAATTTACAGGCAGTGAAGGTTGAAGTAACGGAGCAAGGCGATCACTATGATCCGCTTGCAAAAGTGGTGCGCCTCACAGCGGATAAATTTAATGGTAAGTCATTGACTGCAATAACAGTCGCAGCGCACGAAGTTGGGCACGCCATCCAGGACCGGGATGGTTATGTGCCGCTCAAATTGCGTACGCGCTTGGTGCAAGTGGCGGCTCCGGCGGAGAAATTGGGTGCGGCGATTTTAATGATCGCACCTGTCATCGCGGTGGCGGCGCGCGCGCCGGTCGCCGGCGCTTTGTTTTTGGCGGGCGGCTTGTTAACACTGGGAGTCTCGACGGTCATCCATATGTTCACATTGCCGATGGAGCTGCATGCCAGTTTTGCGCGCGCATTGCCGATGCTGGAGCAGGGCGGGTATCTGATGCCCGGAGACGAGCCGCATGCGCGCAGGATTTTGCGTGCCGCCGCGTGGACGTATGTTGCCGCTTCGCTGATGGCATTGCTCAATATCGGCCGCTGGTGGGCGATTCTGCGGCGTTAGAAGGGCTCTGAGAAGGATAGCGAGCGGCGGCCGGGCAAGACGATCGGGGAAAAATGCAGTTTTTGATAGTTCTTCAACAGCCTGCGAGTTGCGATAAAACGCTAAAATCCCGCTTGCTTGTGATAGCTGCCTTCTTGACCCTGTCAAATAAGCAACTTACCATGTAATGATTAATATGAATTGAATGGCGTATCTGTAAGGATTAAAAATCTTTTTTTAGTTAAGGGATAAATATGATGCATCAGGTTAGGCAACAAAAGGCAAAGGCCATGTACGGCTTCACACTGCTCGAATTACTCGTGGTGATGGTGATCATCGGTCTATTGGCTGCCTATGTCGGGCCTAAGTACTTTTCACAGGTTGGCAAATCGGAAATTAAAATGGCGCAAGCGCAAATCGATGCACTGGAAAAGGCGTTGCATCAATACCGCTTGGATGTGGGAAGCTATCCGGCCACGGAGCAAGGCTTGGCCGCGCTGGTCAACCGTCCGAACAACGAAGCGCGCTGGCAAGGCCCTTATCTGTCTAAATTACCGCCAGCCGATCCTTGGGGGCGCCCTTATGTGTACAAATATCCCGGTGAACGCTCCGAGTTTGATTTGCTTTCACTCGGCAAAGATGGGCAGCCGGGCGGCGAGGGTGAGGCGGCCGATATAACAAACTGGTAAACTCTCGTAATGCGTTATGAAGTAAAAGCCGTGATGTCCGGGCAAGGTACCGTGCATCTTGAACTGGAAGCGAATAGCGAGGAAGAAGCCCGCCGTCAGGTGATTGAACAGGGTGGCATGGTTTTAAGCATACGCCGTAGCTTCTCGGGTTTTTCACTGAAAGCGAAGAGCCATTTTCCGCTGGTTCACTTCAGCCAGGAACTGTTGTCGTTACAAACCGCGGGGTTGAGTTTGGTGGAGAGTATCGAAACGCTGCTGGAAAAAGAACAGGACAGTGGAAACTGCAAGATTATCCAGACCATTCTCGACAGATTGTACGAGGGGGTGACATTCTCGCAAGCGCTGGAGGAATTTCCGCAGGCTTTTCCGCCGCTCTATATCGCCACGGTTCGCGCCAGTGAGCGCACCGGCGATCTGGCCGAAGCGCTGACACGCTTTATCACTTACCAGACACAGATGGATTTCGTGCGTAAAAAGCTGGTCGGCGCATCGATTTATCCGGTGTTGTTATTGGTCATCGGTTTTCTGGTTTCCATTTTTCTGATGGTTTTTGTGGTGCCGAAATTTAGCGCCATTTATGACGATATGGGTAGCGATTTGCCTTGGCTGTCGTTGTTGCTGATTAAATGGGGGCAATTCGTTCACGAGCGCGGCTGGGAATTGGCCATTGCCGCAGTAGCCATGCTGGTTGCGGCGGTATACACGGTGACCCGGCAGTCCTTCCGTGCCAATGTGCTGCAATTATTATGGCGCGTACCGGCGATCGGCGAGCGTATGCGCGTTTATCAATTGGCGCGTTTTTATAAAACGCTGGGTATGCTGTTACGCGGCGGCATACCGATCACGCAAGCGCTGGAGATGGTCAGCGGATTACTGCAAGCACATTTCCGGCCAAAAGTCGCCGCGGCTGCCAAACATATCCGCGAAGGTAAAATGATTTCCACCGCGATGGAAGTGGAGGGATTGACAACCGCGGTAGGGAATCGCATGCTCCGCGTCGGTGAAAGAACGGGGCTGATGGGCGATATGATGGAGCGGATCGGTAATTTTCACGACGAGGAAATCGCTCGCTGGGTCGAATGGACGACCAAATTGATTGAGCCGCTGTTGATGGCGGTTATCGGTATCGTGATCGGCGGAATTATTATTCTCATGTATATGCCCATATTTGAATTGGCGGGAAGTATCAATTGATGGGCGCGGCCGTGCAATCCGAAAGCAAGCCGCCGATGGATATCGGTCATCTGGCTGCGGCGCGGCAAAAAGCCTTCGAGCAGGGTGTTTCCGTTATTCAGATCCTGGAAGAAAAAGGCGTTTATACACCCGATGAACTCATCCAGCAGCTTGGGCAGTTGTTGCATATGCCGGTGCTGGATATGAAAGCGATCCATGCGCTTAATCCGGCTTTTGACATTTTGCCGTTCGGCGAAGCCATGATGAATGAGTGTGCGTTGTTCCGCCAGGAGCGGAATTATCTGTTTGCCGTCAGCAATCCCTTTTCAAGTAAATTGCGGGCATGGGCGGAAGAGCGTTTTGACGTTGCAGTGGAATGGTATCTGGTGCATCCGGCCGATTTGAGCGCTTTTTTTACTCAGCAGGAAAAAACCATGCGTGCCATGGATCAGGTATTGCCTTCCGCCGAGCTGGATAAAATACAAAGCGGCATCGAGGATTTATCGTTAAAAAGCATCAACGAAGGCACCAGCCAAGTGGTGCGGCTAGTGCATTCCACGCTGTACGATGCGCATAAATCGCAAGCCAGCGATATTCACTTGGAAATGACGGCGAACGCGTTGTCGATAAAATACCGCATTGATGGCGTATTGAGTTCGATCGGCGTGATTCAAGGCGCCGATCTGGCCGAGCAAGTCATCTCGCGTATCAAGGTCATGTCCGAGCTGGATATTGCCGAGCGCCGCGTGCCGCAGGATGGGCGTTTCAAAATTTCCATCCAGGGGCGGGAGATCGATTTCCGTGTTTCAATCATGCCGAGCATTTTCGGCGAAGATGCCGTTTTGCGTATTTTGGACCGGCAAGCACTATCCGATCATATTGAAGGATTGACTCTGAATCAGCTCGGCTTCAGCCAAGTTGCGATCGCCAGCATCCGCCGCTTGAGTTCGGAACCCTACGGCATGCTGCTGGTTACCGGCCCGACCGGAAGCGGTAAAACGACCTCGCTGTATGCCGCGATTTCCGAAGTCAATAGAGGCGACGATAAGATCATCACGATCGAGGATCCGATCGAGTATCAGCTCCCCGGTGTTTTGCAGATTCCAGTGAATGAAAAAAAGGGGTTAACCTTCGCGCGCGGTTTGCGCTCGATCCTGCGGCACGATCCGGACAAAATCATGG
>CAYQZF010000042.1:0-14901 GCA_964421895.1 uncultured Nitrosomonas sp.
ACAAACCGCCGAAAACCAATCCGATGATCAATGGCCAGTTATCGGTTTCCATCAGTAGTGCGAATGTCGCCGCACTGGCCAATGTCAGGAAAAATTCCGCAAAATTCACCGAACCGATCGTAGTACGCGGATCGGTGCCTGTCCCAACCAAGGTTGTTGTCACAATCGGCCCCCAGCCGCCACCGCCCGCAGCATCCATGAATCCGCCGAAACATGCCAGTTTGCCAACATGCTGAGGCGCTTCCTTGCGGATGGTCAGTTGCCGGAAAGCTTTGCTAAGGATATATACACCCAGCAGAACCAAGTAAGCCGATATGAATGGTTTGAACAAGGCGCTGTTGACATGCGTAACCAATAACGCCCCCAAGATGCCGCCCAGAACACCCGGCACCAGCAAGCGGGTGAATAACTGCTTATTGACGTTACCGAATTTGGCATGCGCCACTCCCGACACGCCAGTGGTAAAAATTTCCGCGATATGCACACTGGCGCTGGCGGCTGCCGGGCTCGCACCGGATGCCAGTAAAAAAGTCGTGGCAGTGACACCGTATGCCATGCCTAAAGCACCATCGACAACTTGTGCGAGAAAACCGACGGCAACAGCACTCCAAAAAATACGGCTATCCAGCGTATCGTTGATGATCTGCAAGCTATCCCCCCAATCTTGCGCGAGAAAAAAGCGCGCGATGAGAAATGCAATCAGCAAAACCAAGACGATGACAGCGAACCACACGGCAGCCCGCAAAAAAGGATGCGCTTCGAGATGAGAAACGGTGTCTTCAACCGGCGGCAGTCCTAATTGCTGGTGCTCTTCGTTAACCGGATTACGGGTTAGATCAAGATTGCGGATTTTCATGAACGTGGCTTGGCCTTATGATGCCGAAAAATTGCCGGACTATAACCGCAACTGTGTATAAATAGAAATACTATTTAGTAATATACTTATATCTGAAAATTCTGGATCTGCGGCTGAAAGTCATTTCCCGGTTTCAAGACCGGCAACTATTGAGAAACACCGCTATGAAAAAAGAATCCCTGGGGTTATTGAGTCTTGCGGCGCTTGGCGTGGTGTATGGCGACATCGGCACCAGTCCGCTGTACGTCATGAAAACGGTTTTTGCGCCCGCCCACGGGCTCGCCGTTACCACCAGCAACATCATCGGCGTCGTCTCGCTCATTTTCTGGGCGATCATGATTGTGGTGACGATCAAGTACATCACGCTTATTTTGCGCGCCGACAATCATGGCGAAGGCGGCATCATGGCATTGCTTTCTCTGGCCAGTTCATCCGTCGCCGATCGGCCGCGCTTACGCACCGTCCTGTTTATGACCGGCGCATTCGGTGCAGCGCTGTTCTACGGCGATGGCGTGATCACGCCCGCCATATCCGTATTGAGCGCGGTGGAGGGTCTGGAAGTGGCGACACCGCTGCTGCAACCTTACGTACTGCCGATCACTATCGGTGTACTGATTTCGCTTTTTCTGATCCAGCAACGCGGCACTGGCGGCATCGGCACGCTCTTCGGTCCGGTGATGCTGTTATGGTTTGCCACGCTAGCATGCACCGGTGTGGTCAACATCGCATCCGCACCTGAGATTTTGCAAGCTTTTGATCCACGCTTTGCGGTTCATTTTTGCCTGGACAATGGTCTGCTCGCTTTTATCGCTTTCGGCGCCGTGGTATTGGCGCTTACCGGGGGCGAGGCGCTCTACGCCGATATGGGGCATTTTGGCATCAAACCGATCCGTTTTACCTGGTACGGTTGCGTTCTGCCTGCACTGCTCTTAAATTACCTGGGACAAGGCGCACTGTTGCTCACTGACGCCACAGCCATTTCCAATCCGTTCTTCTTGCTGTTTCCCGCTTGGGCGCTCTATCCGGCCGTAACCTTGGCGACTGCCGCCACGGTCATCGCATCGCAAGCGGTCATTTCCGGTGTTTTCTCGGTAACCCGGCAAGCCATTCAGCTCGGATTCCTGCCGCGCATGCAAATTCTGCATACCTCCGATCAAAAAATCGGCCAGATCTATATTCCATTCGTTAACTGGATTCTGCTCGTTGCCGTGGTGCTGGCAGTCGCCGGATTCGGTTCCTCGGCCAGCCTTGCCTCGGCATATGGCGTAGCGGTTACCGCAACGATGGTGATTGAAACCCTGTTGACCTTTTTCGTATTGCGTTTCGCTTGGAACTATCCACTGCTTGCAGCCATCGCAACCACCAGCTTTTTTCTTGCCATCGACACTGCATTCTTTGCCGCCACGATATTGAAAATTTTCCAGGGCGGCTGGTTTCCGTTACTCATCGGCGCGTTGATTTTTTTCATCATGACGACGTGGCACAATGGGCGAGACCTGTTGCTGGAACATTTGCAGAGCGATGATATTCCACTGGAACCGTTCTTGACGTCGCTCCTGGCGCAACCGCCAGTCCGGGTTACCGGAACGGCGGTTTTCTTGACCTCGAGTATCAGCGGCGTACCGCATGCGCTCTTGCATAATCTTGCGCATAATCAAGTTTTGCACGAATGCGTGGTATTTCTGATAGTCAGTTACCGGAAAATTCCGAGTATCCCGGACAGTGAACGGATAACGATAAAAGCGCTGACTGGCAACTGCTATCAAATCATTGTCCGCTACGGTTACAAAGATGAACCCGACATACCCGCCGCACTCAAAATGTGCGAACAACCGGGACTGGAATTCGAACCGCTTAAGACATCCTATTTTATTAGCCGCGAGACTATTGTGCCCAGTCCCGATGGAGGCATGGCGCAGTGGCGCGAACGCATTTTCGCCGCGATGGCGAGAAATGCCGGCAACGCAGCCGAGTACTTCAATTTACCGGCCAATCGCGTGCTCGAATTGGGCACACGGATTGAGATCTGATTAACCTACCTGCCGAGGAGAAAATATGGCGACGGATATTACCTACACACCCAATACCATTATCACTAAAGCTATGTTCAACTTCGATGCATTTGGCTTATCCGATTACAAGCTTAGCGGCACTATTCGCGTCTCGGTCTCCGATGACTTTAGCTATAGTGATTACTTAAATCCAAATTATTCGCACTTCAATCCGATTCTTTACACCGCAGGAGCAAGCGAAGTCACTTGGACTCCCCAAATGACAAGTAACATTCAAGACATTCTGCAAACTTATTCACAATTCGCGAACATCACCTTCCAGTGGGTAGGTGACTACAATACATTTTCCAGCGGCACCGATACGACGCCCAATCCTGAAGATGTCGGAAGAGCCGGTGTTTCCGATATCAATATCAACTGGATCTATCGTTCCGACGTAAATTTTGCCGGAATCTCGGGAGGCAGCTCTGATGATTTTCTGTTCAACTACACCGGCGCGGCCAACGATATTTTTCTCAATGCCTATGCACCGAAATTCAACAACGATCTTTCGCTTGACCTGAACACACGCGCCCGGCAAACCTTGATGCACGAATTGGGACACTCGCTCGGCCTTTCCCATCCGCATAGCGCGTATAACGCCAATACCGGCATACCCACCATCACCGCTGATTACGCCGCCACCAAGGATCTTGGATTTTCCCAGCTTGGCTTTCGCACCAATACTGCAACGGACATGTACAAGGAATATTTCACGATCATGTCGTACGATGATCAACACTCCTTATTACCCGGATCAAATGTCGTATACCAAGCTTATACGCCTATGATTCTGGATGTAATCGCACTGCAGCAAGCCTACGGCGAAGGAAGCGGAACAAGCGGATCGGGCAATGACACCATCACGGCGGGAATCGCTGGGTATCGGACCTATTTTGATACCGGCGGGATTGATACCGTCGATCTATCGGAGTACACCAACGGCGCGTATTTCAATATGGGCGTCTACATTACGGGCGCCGCCCATCTGGTTGGGGTATCGATGAGCACTTTCGATGCGCAGAACACGATTTCGCTGGGTAAAGACCCCGCCAATCTGCGCTGGTTCTATGGAGAATACGAAAATGCCGCCGGTTCGGCGGCAGCCGACCAAATTACCGGAAATTCGCTCGATAATGTGATCGAGGGCAAGGACGGTAACGACACACTCTCCGGCGGAGGCG
Source organism: uncultured Nitrosomonas sp. (assembly GCA_964421895.1). Lineage (GTDB taxonomy): Bacteria > Pseudomonadota > Gammaproteobacteria > Burkholderiales > Nitrosomonadaceae > Nitrosomonas. The sequence goes on from CAYQZF010000042.1 coordinate 4,092, forward strand.
GCAATGACAGTCTAAACGGCGGCAGTGGAGACGATATTCTCAACGGTCAGGATGGCATCGATACCGCAGTTTATGTGGGCAGCCGCAGCGCCTTTACAATCACCCGTAACACCGGTCACAGCTTTACGATCAACGACAACACGCATACTGAAGGAACTGACACACTCAATGGTATCGAACGGATCAGTTTCAGCGATGACCACCTCGCTCTAGATATCGATGGCAATGCTGGTATCACCGCAAAAATACTGGGTGCTGTATTCGGCAAGGACACATTAGCTAACAAAGAATATGTAGGTATCGGACTAAAACTGCTGGACGGCGGTATGAGTTACAGCGATCTCATGGAGCTGGCGATAAATACCAAACTTGGCGTTAATGCTGACGATGCGGCGATCGTAACCTTGCTTTATACCAACATCGTCGGTACTGCACCGGCAGCTAGCGATTTGAATTACTACACTGGCTTATTACAAAACGGTTCTTACAACGAGGCCAGCCTTGGTGTACTGGCGGCAGATTCAACAGCCAATATCGATCACATCAATCTTGTCGGATTAGCCGCTACGGGACTGGAGTTTATTTGAATCAGTCAAAGTTACGTCTAAAACCCCTTAACTTCCTAAGACCATATGGATATAAATCGACCTGACACCAAGAATCCCATATGGATCGCCAGGGAGACATTAAAGAATTTGGCTACCCGGCGGATTGCTCCCACACCGGATCAGTATGAAGCCATTTATTATCAGATTGCTGGCGCCAAGCCACCCGAGCATTCCGCCTCGCTCGCGCTGGCGAACAAATTACTGGTTACGTTACGTACTCTCGGTTTGCCCCAAGAAGCGAATCGCTTTGTGGTTGATATCAACCTGGCGGCAAACGATCAGAATTGGCCGGCTGTTGCGCAATTGCTCGGCCAGTTGATCCAATCGCAAAGCGCATCTGAGCATCACTTGGAACAACCTTGGGGGGAATTGCTACTGGCGCTGTGGGATACACGGATACAATCCGGGGAAGATCAAATCCGGCGCGACGAACTGACCGATGCCATCCGGTCGTTTGCAAACCACCCCGAACGTCTGAATGCTAGAATCCATGCGCTGGTCAAGCGCTGGCAGAATGAAACTCCTTCTATACCAGCGCTTGCAAATACTAATGCTCCTGCTGAAATAGCCAGCGCGGATCTGACGATCAGTGCTGACCAATCGCTGGCGATGGTATTCTGGCGGCAATGGAAAGCGCTACTCGTCTCAACATTACGCGACGGGTTGATTCCTCGTCTCGCTACCCATCAAAATTGGATCGCGGAAATCGAATTCATTATCCAGGGGATCGAAGCCATTGATCAACCGGAAAACATCGACCGGCTTGAAAAAAGAATCCGGCAATGCTGGATTCACATGGCGCTGCGAGCAGATCAAGAGCAGCGATTAATCGATGGGCTGCTGAGTATGCTCGATCTGTTTATCGAATATGCGTCATTACCATCGGATCTGGATCCTTGGGTATCGCATCAACTGGAACTGATTCGGGAGAATCTCAAGAAACCCCTGACTTTGCATCGTATTTACGACGCGGAATCGATATTGAAAGAGCTCGTTTATCAGCAAGATCTGCTGCAACATACACTAACTGAAGCACAGCAAACGCTCAAGGCCATGATTTCACTGTTTCTGGAACGTTTGGGCATTGTAACGGAAGCAACCGGTGAGTTTCAGGAAAAAATTGATCATTACACCGAACGTGTCCAGCAAACGACTCAGGCTGTTGATCTCAAGTTTTTATTGGAAAAATTGATGGAAGATACCCGGCATATGCAGCTCGATATGTTGCGCGCCCGCGATGAATTAATCAAAACGAGACATCAAGCTGATGCAACGCAACAGCGCGTCGATGAACTGCGGCATCACTTGCGGCAAATCAGCGAACAAACGCGTGATGACCGGCTAACCGGGGCCTTGAGTCATCGCACTCTGGTCGAGACTTTCAGTCAAGAACAGAAGCAAATGATGCAAAGTGGCAGACCATTGTGCTTAGTGTTGCTCGATGTGGATAATTTAGGCGAGCTGAGCGCTCAGCTTGGCAGTCAAGCTGGCGATGATACCCTGATGCATTTGGTGCAGGTTATCAAAACCGTGATCAGGCAAGGAGACAGCGTGATCCGGTACGGTTCAGAAGAATTTCTCATTCTGTTGCCAAATACTCCGCTCAATATCGCTGCCGATATGATGCGGAAATTGCAACGTGAATTGACGAAACGGTTTTTCATGAACAATAACAACCGCTTGCTAATCACGTTCAGTGCAGGCGTTACGCAATGCCTGGTCAATGAAAGTCGCGAAGAAGCTTTGGATCGTGCAGATTATGCTGTATTTCTTGCGAGAAAACAGGGCAAGAATCAGGTTGCTATCATTGAAGCGCGAGAATCATCAGTGAACTTAGGTAGTTTCTGAGCAGAAATCTTGATGATTTTCTGCTGCGTCAAAGTTCGTAAGTTTGAATTTTCTGAATTTGCTGCGATAACCGCTCGATGACGGCTATACGATGATGTAAAAAAGTCAGCTAGTGACGTGCTTATATCCATCGGGTGCGCACGGTCGCCCGGTTCAATGCCAGCCATTGCAAAGCGATGATGGCGCTTACCGATGTAATTTTGCCTGAATTGAGCAGAATGAGGGCTGTATCCAGGGATACCACGTGTACTTTGATGTCTTCACCTTCTTCGGCTGCACCGTGCACACCACCGGCATGGGTCGAATCCACTCGACCGCAAAACAGTGCCACGCGCTCCGTGGTGCCGCCCGGACTCACGAAGCAGTCGTAAAGAGGGATCAGATCGCTAATGATGCAATCGGCTTCTTCGATGCTCTCGCGTTTAACGACGTCTTGCGCTGTTTCGCCGGTTTCAATCATGCCGGCGACAATTTCAAGCAACCACGATCCATCTGGAGCATTCAGTGCGCCAACGCGGAATTGTTCGATCAGAATGACTTCATCGCGGATGGGATCATACGGCAAAACGGCAGCAGCATGGCCGCGCTCGAATACTTCGCGCACCATTGAATGACTCCAATCACCGTTGAATAACCGATGACGCAAGCGGTATTTTTCTATGCGAAAAAAACCTTCAAAACAAATTGTTTTTTCCAGAACTTCAACGTTTGTATTCACTACTGTTTATTTCGTGCGTAAAAATTGCCGTTGTGCATCCGCTCTATATGATAAATCGGTGGCAGCTTCCAGTGCTAGCGCAGTCCTAGCGTATCGAGTGTCACGTCGTCGTCATCGTCCAAGTCATTCTTGACAGTCTCGAATTCGTCATCGTCAAAATTGTCTTTTGTTGTTTCAAATTCATCAATTATTTTTGCGAATTTGCCGGCGGGGATTTTGCTGTCAGCCAGCGCATCATCCTCATTGTCTAAGTCATCAATTGGATAGAAGTCATCTTCGTCGTCAAAAGAAAGTTCCTTAATCATCACTACCTCCATCTAAACATGGTTGAAGATAAGCTATTGATAACAGATCACGCAGTTGAAACAATTGAAGATTACATCGGAAATTTTCCGGTAATTCTGAAATTTGAATAAAATTTACCAAATAATCATTCACTACACGGCATTTCTTGACGCTTAATATACGATATTTGATTTTTCTTGGCAGAAAAAGTTTGATGATAAAACTACTACGTTGGCACTCAGCAATTTCAGCTTATGAAATGAGAAACTGTATAATTTGGAAAAACCGGCAACTATTTTGAACAGAGAGATAACTTATGGACGAAGAAACAAAAATATTACTCCGCAATATTGCTCATCATCTCAAATGGGTCATCGTTTTGTTGTTTGGCATACTGGCTTTGCTGATTGCAGAAATAGCGGGCGGAGTGTGAGCGGATAAAGTTTCCCGGTTATTGCCAGCCGGTAACCTCATAGCCTTTTTCTTCCAAGCAGCGTGATACAAAGTTCATGTAAGTCTGACTAGGCGGCGACGATCTTGATGAGTACAGAATACCTCTGAGCAGACCTGCAACTGCTCCACTGGCTGCTCCCACTACCGAGCCTTGACCTGCCGCACCATAGATGGCTCCACCTACTGCTCCGCTGGCGGCGCCGACACCTGCACCCATCGCTGTGCTGGTTGCTACATTGCCGAGCTTCTCATCTCCTTCTCTGGCACCAGCCGATTCGGCCAATTTTCTGCACGCTTCGATATCTTTTTCAGCAGCAGCTTTGCCCATAGATAAAAAATGCGTATTGGGATAGATAACAGGACCGGTGCTGGAGCAGGCCGATAAGAAAAATAAAATGGATCCTGCAATCCATACCGTCAATAATTTCACGATCTTTTCTCTCATTTTTAGAATTGTGACCAGTGCGGCTACTCGCCGAGGCGGTAGCGGCGCTGGTCAAATCGCATGCGATCGATATAGATCGGATACGAGCTTATTCTTTACCTTTAGCTGTTAAAGAGCCCAGGAAAGCTTTGACGTCCTCGATAAATCCGGGGCCGACTTTCCGTCCGAGCTGATGTTCCGCCATTTCTTCGATCGCTTCGTCCAATGTTTTGACTGAACCATCATGGAAGTATGGTCCTGTTTTGGCGATGTTTCGCAGGCTCGGCACCTTAAACACTTTTTTGTCGGTTTCAAGACCGGTTACTGCAAATCTGCCCACATCCGATGTTTCATACGGTTCGACTAAACCGATCTTTTTATAGGAATTGCCGCCGAGCGCCACACCGTTATGACAGGTTGCGCATCCCATATGGACAAATTTTTGCAGACCTCTTTTCTCGGCATCATTCAATGCTTTTTCATTGCCATTGAGAAAATCATCAAAACGGGAAGGCGTCAGCAACGTGCGTTCGAAAGCGCCGATGGCTTTACCGACATTTTTATATTGAATCGGATCTTTCTCATCCTTGAAAGCTTCAGCAAACATGGTCTTGTATTCGTCTATTTTTTTCAATTTATCGACGACTGCGGCTTCGTTGGGCATGCCCATTTCGATCGGATTCAGAATCGGTCCCAATGCCTGCTCTTCAACATCTTTGGCGCGTCCATCCCAGAATTGCGCGATATGCAGCGCGGCATTGAACGTGGTTGGAGAGTTTCTGCCGCCGCGTTTGCCGTCATGACCGGGTGAAGTGGGCTGGCTATCGACACCGTAATTAGTCAATTGATGACAAGAATTACAAGAGATTGTGTCATTGATCGAAAGCCGCGGATCGAGATAAAGTTTTTTACCCAATGCGATTAAAGCAGCATTCTTTTTTTCATCGATAATCGAAGCAGGTAAAGGCTCAAAGAATTGTTTTAACGTGGTTTTATCCAGCTTATGGTGACCGCCGTGCATTCCCCCCATACCGTGGTGGTCACCATCATGCATGTCGCCATGCTGATTGCCGCTTTTCGGTTTGTCCTGATGATCGTGATTGCTTTGAGCATAACTATTGAAACTGGCTATCAATGCCAGAAATAAAAATACTTTCATACATCCTCCAAGAATTTAACGTGAGCACGCCCTGGTCAATTTCACGGGAAAAATTTTTACCGAATTAAGCATAAAAAGGGCGCTTCGCAATCGATGGTTTTTTCAATGAATGATTGACCGGCTTTTAGTATACCCAGATTGTATTTGCTATAGATAGCGAAGTTGCGCATTCGGCGGCACGTTTTAACTGCGGCTGAGCAATTTCTAAAAAATGATGCACGTATTGTGCGGATGGCAGTCTAAGGAAAGTCCGCGCAAGCCGTGGCAAGCTCGGAGCGAGAGGCAGTGGAGGCAGGTATCGGTATTCGTTCACGTTGAATCTGATCTGGCCTTGAATGAACAAAGCTTATGCAGATCTTTCTTAACTGTGTTTAACCTTATTTATTCAGGGAGATGATCTCATGACTAAGAGAAATGATTGGTTGGTGGCTGTGGCAGCTACGGTTTTATTTCTGATGCTCAGTCCTGTCACCGCACTCCATGCAAACGATGGTGTGGTTGTTGCACAAACCGGTTGAAAGAAGGCATGCGAGCCCTCCGGCATGAAAGTATGAATCCAGGTGTGAGCGATGAGCAGTTGCGCAGTTTGGGAAAGAAACATATCGATGACTTTAATGCGATGATCGACGTTACATTAAAGAACGTCAAGCCATCCAGGCGGTTTTATCCGATGAGCAAAAAACACTGCTGCAATCCATTAAGCCGGATCATGGTCATGGTTCGCATGATAACGGCAAGAAAAAAGGCGGTTATGGCGATCGCTGAATGTGGCAGGAATGATCGTTCGATGATAAATCGATCCTGGGTAACGTACGATCAGGTGATTGCGGGCTTTGCGGATATTCAGTCGTTCAGCACAATATCCGGGAAGCGTAAGCGCAACCTAGCGAAGGTCTGCACAGATTATTTGTAGTATTTCAGACCCGATCTGACAGTTACCCGATTTGACGCTGTGTCTGTTAGATCAAATTCAGTTATTCAATACGGTGATTTTATCGTCCCATACCGCTTTTGCGTCAATTAAAGTTTGCATTGGGGTTCTCCCACAGTACATCTTGCCCTGGTGAGTCCGCGCACTGTTGTAATACGCCATCCATTCATCCAGATCGTACTGTAACTCTTCAATAGACCGGTAAATCTTGCGCCGGAATGCTACCTGGTAGAATTCCTGCAAGATGGTTTTGTGGAAACGCTCGCAAATACCGTTGGTCTGCGGATGATTGGCTTTCGTTTTGGAGTGCTCAATGTCATTGAGTGCTAAATAGAGCTGGTAATCGTGATGTTCCGGCTTGCCGCAATATTCGGTACCGCGGTCGGTCAGGATGCGGATAATGCCCATGCCTTGCTCGGTGAAGAACGGGAGTACCCGGTCATTGAGCAAGTCAGCCGAGGTGATAGGTGTTTGGGTGGTATACAACTTCGCTGCTGCCCACTTGGAATAGGTATCGACGAAGGTCTGCTGGTAAATCCGTCCCACGCCCTTGAGGGTGCCGACGTAAAACGTGCCATGCGCCACATCATCTTCCTGTTTTTTCTCCAGCGCCTGCACCTGTGCCTCGGTTAATACCCTTCCAGTTTCAGCGACATATTTCTCCAAAGCTGACAGCCGCTTCTTGAACGACTCCAGATTTTGGCGCAACCACACTGAACGAACACCGGACGGAGAAACGAAGATCCCGCACTTGACCAAAAGCTGGTTGTTCCAGGGCAAAAGCGCTGACCGCCGCTTCTGTCGCTTCTTCTACACGGTTCTTAATATTGGGCTTGCGTCGGTTTGCATCAATCAGCGCTTCAACACCGCCTGCTTCCACTGCTGCCTGATAGCGATAGAAAGTGTCACGAGAAAAAACCATCACCTTGCAGGCGCGGGATACATTGCCAAGCTCGGATGCCAGATTAAGCAGACCGATCTTGTGTTTGATGATTTTCTGTCGAAAACTACTCATGGGATTACTCCTTTGCGCTTACACGCTTGGTTGATAAAGTTGCACACCTCTATCAAACCGGGTAATCCCACCCTTTGGCAAGACCTTAATGTCAGATCAAGTCTGAATTACTACAAATCATGCCTCAGTTATGCTGTAAAAGAGCCTCGAATTTATCAGCCATCATCGGTTGACTGAAGAAGTTGCCTTGCCCGTAATCACAACCCATGGCGATCAATAACTGTTTTTGTAAATCGGTCTCGACGCCCTCGGCGATGACTTTCATGCCCAGGCGGTGCGCCATGGTGATAACCGCTTCGCATAAAATTCTGTCGTTGGAATGGCTGTCCATATTGGAAATAAACGAACGGTCGATTTTGAGATAATCGATGTCAAATTTTTTCAGGTAGGAGAGCGATGAATAGCCCGTGCCGAAATCATCGATAGCCACTTGAACACCCGCATCGCGATAATTGAGCAATTGCTTGACCACCAGTTCGTGTACATCGAGCAGCAAATTCTCGGTGATTTCAACAATAATGCTCTGACCGTCCAAACCGCGCTCATTGAGATGATTGATCCAATCGCCCATTTTACTGATAAATTGTTTCGGTGATTTATTGACGCTGATTTGGAAACCGGTGTTGAAATTGGTTTGCCACAAGGCAACCTGATTCACTGCTTGCTTGAATACCCAATCGCCGATGTCGGTTATCAGGTTGGTTTCTTCCGCAATGGCGATGAATTCCCCCGGATAAATGGTTCCCCGTTCCGGGTGTTGCCAGCGGATCAAGGCTTCGGCTTTATATACATTGCCGGTTTTTAATTCGACGATCGGTTGGTAGAGTAAAAATAACTGCTCCTCCTTTAATGCGTTGCGCAGCTCGTACGCGGTTTTTGAGCGCACTTCGCCCGCGATGCGCATATTCGACGTAAAACAGCTCCAACAATTGCGGCCATTGTTTTTAGCGGCATACATGGCTTGATCGGCATTTTTCATCAACAGCTCGACGCTGCTCGCATCATTGGGAAAGAAGGTTGCGCCGATACTGGCGGAAACATAGGCCAGCTTGGTGTTGAGATAGAATGGCTTGGCCAGCTCCAGCAGAATTATGTGAATGATTTTTTCAGCCTGATGCGGTTCGTTGAGGCCGTTCAGAATAACGGTAAATTCATCGCCTCCTAGGCGTGCCACGGTATCGGTTTCCCGCACGCAACGGGTCAGCCGTTTTGCTGCTTCCACCAGTAAGGCATCGCCCACGCTGTGCCCCAAAGAATCGTTGACTTCCTTGAAGCGGTCTAGATCAATAAACAACACTGTTAATCCCGTGCTGATGCGGGCGGCGCTCTTGATGTCGTGGTTTAACCGCTCGTAAAACATATTGCGGTTCGGTAATCCGGTTAACGAATCATAATTGGCTTGCCGCCAGATGATTTCATCCGCTTTTTTCTTGCCGGTGATATCGGAAAAATTAATCAGATAATAACTAATCAGGCCGTTCTTGCTGCGCACCGGGGTGATATTGAACCACGACGGATACTCCCGACCTTGTTTGTGACGGTTCCATACCTCACCTTGCCAGTGGTTGTGCTGTTTGACGCTTTGCCAGATTTTCTGGAAAAAATTACTGCCATGACGGATAGACGTCACGATGGATACCGGTTTGCCGATGACCTCTTCTTCCGCATAACCGGTAATTTTATGCACTGCTTTATTGATTGAGATGATGATTTTGCCGGCATCCGCGATCAGGATCGCTTCGGCGCTGTTTTCAAAAACCTTGCTGGAAAGGTATAGCTGCTCGTTGATTTTTTGTTGTTCCAGCGCGATGCCGACGATGAATGAGCCGATTTCTAGCAGCTTGCGATGAAAAGTGCTAGGCAAGCGATGCTCGAAACTGGAGAGTGCAAACGAACCGATGCATTCACCGCCTTTGCTGCGTATCGGCATGGACCAGCAGGAGAGAATATTAAAGTCGATGGCCAATTGGCGTATATTCTGCCAGCGCGGATCATCCAATGTGCTTTCGATAAAAACCGGTTCTTGACGAAATACGGCGTTGCCGCAAGAACCGCTACCCGGACCTGGGCGTAAGCCGTTTAGTTGCCGGATACATTCTTGGGGAACGCTGGGAGCGGCAAATACATTCATGCAGTGCTTTTCTTTATCCAGCAACATGACTGAGGCGACCGCATTATCCAGAAGCTGCTCCATCAGCAAACAGACTTTTTCACAGATCGCTTTGTAGTCGTTGCCTAATACCACTAGCTGAAGAATTTCCTGTTGAAACTGAAGGATTCTGCCTTGTTCGATATTGGTCAAATCGAAATAATTGACCGGTGCATACATCTTGTCAGATAAATCCTCATTGACTCGGATATTCTTACTCATTCGTTTTTTGGCATTGAAGTGAGTTATAGGGGGCTCAAGTGCAGGATCGAAATAAAGAATTGATCCGGACCAGCGGTAAGATTATACGACAGATTATTTGCACGCTCAAAAGCTTACCATCAAGAGAACGGTTCGCGCTTACCAGCTAATTTTTCCGGGCTAATCGCAGCGGTATGCATTACCGATGAATATGATTTCCTTATCGGCGCCGGGAACTTCGTATTTTCCGGAATTATTGGAATACGTGATATGCACGGTATCACCGCCCAGTTTTTGCGTTTCGTTTCTCAGCTTGTTGCGCGCTTTGATAAGCCGTTCTACATACGGTGCGCTGCTTGTGTCGCTATCGTTTTCTTTTGAAGAACCTTTCACCGACCCCAGCAATTCACAGCCATCCGGAGCTTCCGCACCCAGCACCATCGTCACCGCTGTGTTTTTTTCTGGTTGCGCCGGTATTTTGCCGGATTGCGCGGAGACTTCGGCGATGCTCAAGATCAGTACAACCGGCAATATATTCCTCGTTAATTTATCTAATGGCTTGAAAGCGTTCATTGATAACTCCTGACGTCATATTGGTATTTTTCAAAGCAGAGTAGCATAGATAAGCGCCGCGCCGCCCGTCAATAGCCTTTGACGAAAACGTGCGGAATGAACGGGGTTATACCGGGAAATGAAGCTGCTCCGGGTATCTTTTCAAAGCATTTTGGGGAAGAACGGTAAGGTATAGTGCACGGACATAAACTGAGAGGAGGCGGGATGTTGGAAACTATCGTTTATCTTTCCCTAGCGGGTGTGGCCATTGCCGTCGCATACGGTGTCATGCTGTACAACCGGTTAGTGGATATCAAGCATAGCGTATCGCAGGCGTGGTCGAATATCGATGTGCTTCTGAAGCAGCGCCACGATGAATTGCCCAAGCTGGTCGAGACGTGCAAGCAATTCATGGGGTATGAACAGGAAACGCTGAAGCAAGTGATTGCAGCCCGCTCGCAAGTCGC
>CAYQZF010000043.1:0-14697 GCA_964421895.1 uncultured Nitrosomonas sp.
GCTTCCGATGGCGACAAGAAACAGGAAGCTAACAAAGAAAGCGATAGCAAAAATCACCCGTAGCGGGCCAATTTGCTCATGCACAACAGTGAATCCACTATCTCTATCCCAGGTGGTTATGCCGTTCTTTGTCAATTTGTTATACGACACTATAAGGGTGATGAGGCTGACAAGTGGAAATCCGATGCCAAAACCGCACCACCAAACCTTAAAGCTTCTTGAGAAAGCAGTTGAATAATCCGGTGTTTCTCCTGACGATGGAATAAGGTGGATTTTGAAAAGCCACTTGCCAGGCGTTGTACCTGTTGTTGAAAGGAATAACGACTCGACGAACACCCAAGCAAAAATTACGACAAGTCCGAATAATTGATCGCTATTTTGCTCGTTGAGCGCGTCTGGATAGAGGATGCTGATGGTTATGCCACTCACGATAGAGATCAAGTAGAGGTCGAACATACGCGCCCAGTATCGAACCCACGGGCGAACTTGGGCAACAGAAGTGGTAGCTTGTATTGGTATGGGCGAAGTAGTGGATAAAACCCCATGTGGTTCTTGCAGCGTTTTCTGATCCGTGGCTTCCAGAGGTGCTCCGCAATGTTTGCAGAACTTCGCATCATCTATTATTTCCTTGCCACACTGAGTACAAAACATCGAATTTTCCTTCTACTCCAACGTTATGATTAAAATCGCACGTTCAAAATGACGCAACATAATACGTCATAAATGAAATCTAAAATATGGTGGTTTACCGCGTTTTCTTATACTTCAAATGGATTGACCAATTTAGCTTTGTCATCATACCAAATTTATTTCGTTCTCCCAGCTTGGGAACATAACGCTATCGATGCATAGCCAATCTGATTTTTTCCAACACCCGCAAAACCGTCTGTCTCGGCGCCCCAATATTCAACCGCATAAACCCGCTGCCTTCCTGGCCGAATTGCACGCCGGGGTTCAGACCGACGCCGGCTTGGTGAATGAAGAAGTGTTTCAGATCGGCATCGGTTAGGTTCATGGCGCGGCAGTCGAGCCAAAGTAGATAGGTGCCTTCGGCTGGGATGACTTTGATTTCCGGCAAATGGTCGGTGAGGTACGATTCGACAGCATCGCGTGTGTCGCGCAGGTAGAGCCGCAGTGCTTCCAGCCAGGCTTCGCCGCCGCGATAGGCGGCTTCGAAGGCGGTAACGCTGAACGGGTTAGAGGTGCTGACGTGCAGGCTATTGAAAACCTGGGTGATCGCGTTGCGCATGGTTTTATCGGGAACGATCAGTGCCGACAGGTTCAGCCCGGGGATATTGAAGGTTTTGCTCGGTGCGACGGCGGTGATGATGGAGTGCCAGTCGGATGCCAGCGCGGCGAGGATGTGGTGTTGCTGGCCGGGGTAGAGCAGGTCGTGGTGGATTTCGTCGGAAAAAATGACCAGATTGTGCGTTGCGGCGAATTGCAGCAATCGTTCCAGTTCTTCCGGTTGCCACACACGTCCGACAGGGTTATGCGGCGAGCATAGCAACAGAAATTTGGCTTGCTGGGCGCATTGTTCCAGATGGTCGAAGTCGATGGTGTAGCGGTCGTTGTCCAGACGTAACGGGTTCTGGATCAGTTTGCGGCCGGTTTGTGTGGCGGCGGAGAAAAACGGGAAATACACCGGCGGCTGAACGATGATGGCGTCACCCGGTTGCGTTAGCGCCATGACGGCGGCGTTGATCGATGGCACCACGCCAGGACACATCACGATCCATTCTCGTTGCACGGTCCAGCCGTGCCGCCGTTGCAGCCAGTCGATCAGCGTCTCGTACAAGCTATCGGGGAACAGCGTGTAACCATAGATCGGGTGTTGCGCGCGCTCGATTAGCGCCTGCGTGACGGCGGGCGGAGCAGCGAAGTCCATGTCCGCCACCCACGCGGGAATGACATCAGCCTTGCCGAACATCGCAAGGCGGTTGTCGTATTTGACGCTGTGCGTGCCTATGCGATCGATTTCCCGGTCGAAATCGAACGCGTCGCTCAAGCGATCCGCTCCCAGATCGTGACTTCCGCCAGTGTGTGCTGGAATTTGCGTTTGGTTTCGCGGATCACGAACGGCACCGCTTGCGGGCCTTGAATCAAGCGGAAATGCGGGCCGAGCATTTCTTTCAGGCCGTCGAGCGTGGTGAAATTCTCGCCGTCGCGTTTGAAGCCGCCGATCCACGCTTCTTTTTTGGTGTGTTCGGTGAGCCAGGTATACGGCGACGTGATCATCAATAGTCCGCCCGGATTGATACGAGTGTGGATGCTGGTGAGCAATTTGGCCGGATCGTAGAGGCGGTCGATCAGGTTGGCGGCGAGAATCAGGTCGTAACCGGTGAAAATCGGCTTCAGATTACAGGCATCGCCCTGGAAGAATTCGACCTTGTTCTTGACGTGATCCAATCCTAGATTGCTCAGCGTGCGTTCCTTGTACGACACCAGTTCGCCTTCGTCGGTCAGGGTGTAGCGCAGGATGCCTTGCTGTGCAAGTTGCACGCCTTGGCCGATGAAACGCGCGGAGAAATCGACGCCGGTGACGTGATCGAACACTTTCGCCAGTTCGAAGGTCGAGCGGCCGGACGCACAGCCCAGATCCAGTGCGGTGCGTTTAGGCCGATTACCCATCGCGGCGATAGCGATTTCCGCCAAAGCCTTGGAGAAATTCGGTACGTCAAAATAGGTGTCGCCGTAATGAAATTCCGCATATTCCGACAGCAGTTTGTCGGTTTCGTAATTGGAACTTGGCAATGTGGCCGGGGCGTTTGATATCACGTAGCGGAAACCGGCGTGCTGGAAGAAATGCCGACGGAAGGCGTAGCGCGAGCTGCGTATCGATTCGTTGCCGCAAGCGATCCATGAACCGCCTTTGATCAGGTTGTGCTGATTGTCGAACGTCGGTGTGGTGAAATCGTCGTACAGCGGATGCACGTCGAAACCTTCGAACGGATACGTCGGCGTTTCGGTCCATTGCCAGACGTTGCCAACGATATCGAAGAATTCACCCTGCGGAAATTCCGTGACCGGACAACTTGACGCGTAATAGTCCAAGTGCAGATTGCCGGTGGCTTTGCGATCCTGTGGCACTTCGCTCAAACTGGCAACATCGTACAACCGGTACCATTCGTCCTCGGTCGGCAGTCGCACCGGTTGTTTCGTCATTTCGGTTTTCCAGTTACAGAATGCTTTGGCTTCATGATAATTGACTTCGACCGGCCAATCCCACGGCATCGGCACTTCTTCGGTCATCAGGCGCAAGTACCAATCGCTGCCCTTTTTAACCCAGAAAGTAGGGTGTTCGGCTTGTGTGAATTTTTGCCAAGAACGACCTTCTTCCGGCCAGTAACTGCCGGTGCGGTAGCCGCCGGCTTCAACAAATGCCAGAAATTCCCGGTTGCTGACTAAATATTTGCTGGCCTGAAAAGCCGGGATATCCGCAGTGTGATGGCCGTATTCGTTATCCCAGCCGTAGTGCTGCTGATTGGTTTTGGTTTTATGCAGCGTGACTGTTCCGGCGGCGACATCGACCAGTGAATTTTGTGGCGCGGCACTGGTTTTCCGGCATGGTTGCCAATCTGGGTGCGGTTGCACGAAATGCAAGGCGTGCTGCCGGATCAGCACCGACGATGTTTCCAAGTGGATGCGCTCGTGCTCGATCCCCATCACAATCGGCCACCACGAACTTTCCCACGTGATCGGCAGACTCAGCGGCATCGTTGTGATCAGTTTGTCGACCATGGCGCGCATGGTTTTGCGGTACGCGCGCACTTCGTTGACGGCCGGCCAGTTGTAATGCGTGCTGTCAAGATCGTCCCAGCTCATTTCATCGACACCGACGGCAAAAATGGATTCTAATCTGGGATTGATGCGCTCGTCGATCAATCCGGCGAGAATCAGTTTGTTGACGAAAAATGTGGCGGTATGGCCGAGATAAAAAATCAGCGGATGGCGCAACGAGATTGGTTTTTTGTAATAAGCTTCGTCAGTGCGTAGTGTTTCGAATAATTGCTCGTAGCGATCCAGCGTGGTGTGAAAGTAATTGCGGATTTCTTCACGTTTCAGGTTGATATCGTCGCCATCCAGCAGAGGTGTTCGTTGGAATAAGGTTTGTGGCATAAGGTAATGTTTAGTAGTTTACTCAGTTATTGACCGGTATTATAACGCCTTGCGCTTTTCAGGCCATACTTTGACGGGAATGAATGTCATTAGGCTTTGATATTACGATAAAAAGATAACGAAAATATTAATGCCAGTCGGTTTTTTTTCAGAGAAAACGATGGATTTGCACCTTGAATTTGAGCGATCAATGCCAAGCAGTCCGCACTTCCTAGTCGCATGCGTATTTATAGCGTAACAACCGATAAAAATTCCGGAGTGCTCGCATTCCAATGTAGTTTTTCCCGAATGGCATCGACCAGCGCTCTGGAATTGCTAAGCTCACCGTGCACAACGAAAATCTTTTCCGGCATTTTCTCGAAATGACTCAACCACTTGAGCAAGTCGGCCTGATCGGCGTGTGCCGATAGTCCGCCGATAGTATAAATGGCTGCTTTGACCTGAATCTCCTGGCCAAAGATCTTGACTTGTTTTGCACCGTCCACAAGCCGTCTTCCCAGCGTTCCTTCCGCTTGGAAACCGGTGATCAGGATGCTGCATTCCGGTCGGTCAAGATTATATTTGAGGTGATGCTTGATGCGTCCGGCGTCGCACATGCCGCTGGCGGATAGGATGATAACGCCGTGCTTGATATGGTTGAGTTGTATCGACTCCTCGATATCCTGGACGAAATGGATGCGCGGTTTTTGCGCAGCGCTGTTCATCCACTGCAAAGCTTCGGTGGACTCGCGGTCAAGCAGCGCAATGTGCTTGAGCGTGATTTCGGTAGCGGCTTGCGCCATCGGCGAGTCGACATAAATCGTCATTTCTCCGAGCTTGCCCTGGCGGTATAGGTCGATCAGCAGAAACAGCAAATCCTGCGTGCGGCCGACGGTAAACGCCGGGATGACGACATTGCCGCCTTTCGTAATCAGCGTATCGTTGATGGCAAACGCCAATTCATCAAGGGTATCCGGCATGCTGCGATGCAGGCGGTTGCCGTATGTGGATTCGATCAGTACGACATCGGCGTGGCGGATGATCGCCGGGTCGCGCACGATGGGGTGGCCGGGTTGTCCCAGATCGCCGGAAAAGACAATTTTCTTGTAACTGCCGTCTTTTTTTACCCACAATTCGATAATCGCGGAACCGAGAATATGGCCGGCATCACGAAAGCAGCAGCGGATTGCCGGGTGAGGATTGATTTCGGTGTTGTAGTCGACGCGCTGCAACAGCTTTAATAGCGCTTCCGCTTGCGTGACGGTATAGAGCGGCGCGAATTCCTGAGCGGATTGACTATTGCGGCGGCGCGCTTGATTACGCCACTCAATTTCCTTTTCCTGAATATAAGCGCTGTCCTTCAGCATGACTTGAAGCAGATCTGCCGTCGCCGTCGTGCAATACACCGGGCCGCGAAAACCCCAGGTGCTCAGGCGCGGCAACAATCCGGAATGATCGATGTGCGCATGCGTCAGCAAGACAAAATCGATGGTTTTAGGGTCGTATTTGAAAGCCGTGCGGTTTTTCTTGTCCGCTTCCTGTCCGCCCTGAAACATACCGCAATCGACCAGAAAGCGCACATCATCGGTTTCGATCAGATAACTGGAGCCGGTCACTTCCCCGGCCGCGCCTAAAAAAGTCAGTTTCATTGTGTCATTCACAGTGTTTCCAATACCCGTAACGTACCCTCGACCAATACATCCATCTCCTGTTCATCGATGATATAGGGTGGCATGAAATAAATGGTTTTTCCCAGCGGGCGCAGCAGAATCTGCTGTTTTAAACCAGCCTGAAAGCATCGGGTGGCAAAGTCGGCATCGTCCGTTTCGACTTCAAATGCCCAGATCATGCCGCAGTTGCGGAAGTTTCTGACTTTGGGATGTGTTGCGAGCGGTGCGGCGATAGTATTCAGATAGGCTGCTTTATTTTTGTTGGTTTCGAGTACCCGGTCACGTTCAAAAATATCCAGCGAGGCTAAAGCCGCGCGGCAGGCCAGCGCATTGCCAGTGTGTGAATGCGAATGTAAGAAAGCACGCGCGGTTTTGTCGTCGTAAAAAGCTTGAAATACGGCATCGATCGTCATCACGGCCGAGAGCGGCAGATAACCGCCGCTCAGACCTTTCGACAGGCATAGAAAATCCGGTGCGATACTGGCTTGGTTGCAGGCAAACAGGGTTCCGGTGCGGCCGAAACCGACCGCGATTTCATCGGCGATCAGATGCACCTGATAACGATTACAGATTTCCCGGGCGCGTTGTAGATAAGCGGGGTGATACATGCCCATACCGGCTGCGCCTTGCACCAATGGTTCCAGAATCAGCGCGGCTGTTTGTGCATGGTGTTTTGCCAAATGATTCTCCAGCGCGGTTGCAGCGCGCAGTGCGAAATCCCGGACCGATTCACCGGCCTCGGCGTAGCGCCAATCCGGTGTCGGTACATGCGTGCACGGTCGCAATAAAGGTGCGTAGGTTTCGCGGAAAATGGCCACATCGGTGACCGATAATGCGCCGAGCGTTTCGCCGTGATAATCGTTTTGCAGGCTGATAAAACCGTTCTTTTGCGGTTGCCCGCACAAAAGCCAGTAGTGAAAACTCATTTTCAGCGCGATTTCGATCGCTGATGCGCCGTCGCTGGCGTAAAAGCAATGGCCGAGCGCGCCGGGGGCGAGGTTTTTCAGCCGTTCGGACAGCGTGACCACCGGTTCATGGGTAAATCCCGCCAGCATGACATGCTCGATTTTCTCGAGTTGATCGCGAATCGCCGCATTGATAGTGGGATTGGCGTGACCGAACAGATTGACCCACCAGGAGGCGATCGCATCCAGGTAGCGGTTGCCGTCCGTGTCGTATAGCCATACGCCTTTGCCGCGCACAATCGGAACCAGCGGATGGGTTTCGTGCTGTTTCATTTGTGTGCACGGGTGCCATACCGCGGCCAGGCTTCGCTGTTGCAGGGGAAATGCGGATAAAGATGATGGGTGATAAGTATTTGACATGTTATTACGCTAACTGAATGGCGGAAATTCCGGAAGATGAAGGAAAACGGTACGGCCTTCTTCTTGCCTTTAAGGTGATTGTAGACTATGAAGGGCAGTTTTTCAGCGTTTTTGACCCGACCGGTGATCCTTGGTACATTCGGGTTTTCAACCGGAAACACTGGCTTTATCCGTATGCACACGATGATTGACACCGATCTGACCGACTGGCTGCCCGGCAATGATCCGCAGCGCATCATGCTGCACAATGAAGTGCATGCCCGTCCCAGTCAGCGTATCCGCCTGCCTGCATTGATCATTTATGTTGTAGTCATCAATGAAGGCATCACACGCGAACAGGAATGCGAGCACTTGCGGCATCTGCCCGGGCAGCAGACGCTGATGCTCGAGCAATTGCAGAATAATTTTTTGCGGCTACGCTTGCAGGGCTATACCTTGCGCTGGGAGCGTCATAGCGAATTCACGCGCTACTCGCTGGTGCAGCATTTGCCCGAAGTGGCGCAGCTGGGCACGACGGATCCGGAGTTGCTTTCTCACTTGGCTTTGCCGCACGGCTGGCTGGCGGAAATTCCCGGGCGCACGTTTGCGGCAGTGGAGGTGGCGCTGGTGCCCACCGATTTGGATCGGCCCGATGAGTTGCTCGTGCAAGCGCGCAAGTGGTTTGGCGGAAATCCGGTGGTGGCTTCGCTGATCGGCCGGGAAACGCATTCCTTGGCGGTGACGGATTTCATGCTGCGCCCGAGCGGTTTTGAACGCATGCTGGTGATTATGCCTGCCGATTCTTCCGAGACACGCGCCGGGCGAGTGTCGCAGCGCTTGCTGGAAATCGAAACTTACCGGTTGATGGCGTTGCGCGGCTTGCCGATGACCAAACGCCTCATTCCGAAATTGACCAGTGCCGAGCGGCAACTGGCCGAAATCACCGCACAACTGGAAAACAAAGCCGCTTCCGATCAAGAATTGCTCGATACGCTCACTTCGCTGGCGGCGCGTATCGAGCGCGCGACAGTCGAGCATGGTTACCGCTTTGCCGCCACGCAAGCGTACAACAAGCTGGTGTTGCAACGTATCGCCGAGCTGCGTGAGAAAGCCATTCCCGGAACGCAGACCATCGGGGAATTCATGCAGCGGCGGCTTTCTCCCGCCATCGCTACGGTGGAGGCAACGGCGCAGCGCTTGAGCTATTTATCGGCACGCGTCTCGCGTGCCAGTGCATTATTGCGCACCCGGGTCGATATTTTGGCGGAAACGCAGAATCAGCAACTGCTGGAGAAATTGACGCGCGGGCAGGAATTGCAACTGCGGCTGCAAAGCACCGTGGAAGGCTTATCCATTGCGGCAATTTCGTATTACGTCATCAGCTTGCTGCTGTATGTATCTAAAGCGGCTGCTGCAGCCGGATTACCGATTCACCCGGAATTGGTCACCGGCGCGATGATTCCGCTGGTACTTTGGGCGATATGGCGGACGACGCGGCGCATTCACAACAAATTTTTCAAGCCGCATTGATTTCTTGTATGAAAAACTGATTAACTGCGGGATTCCCAGCCAATTAATCAGTTTTTTGTGTAACTCTGAAGGAGGTTTTGAAAAAGGTAGCGAGTGACGGTCAAGCAAGGCGGAATCAAGTGAAAAAGCGCCGTTTACAAAAAATGGTAAATGAGCATTTTGAGTCTGACTCCATCACAGCATGACCGGGTACGGCAGCTTTTCAGATCTTCCCTAATTCGGCAGGTAGCTCTCAAACGGCAGCAAAGCATCGGTTCTGCCTTCGGCGCCAACGGCGGGGATTGCGATGAATTCGTCCGAAGCCAACGCGTTACTCAACGGATTAGTTTTGGAATTCTCGTCATGCCCGTGAGGAACTAGCAGCTCTGGGTGGTCAAACGGCGCCTTTTCATAGCGCACGCGATCGTCCGTCAGGCTTTTTAGAAAATTCAGTAAATCCTCGCGGCGTTGTGGTGAAAGCCGCAGGTCAACCAAGGCAAAAACCTTGCCGAATTCCTTCGGCGGCGTTTCAAAGTTCCCGCCGCGCGTATAAAACTCCAGCACTTCTTCTAGCGTCGCCATACCGCCGTTGTGCATGTAGGGTCCGGTCAGTTCGATGTTCCTTAACGAGGGGATTTTGAAAGAACCTGTGGCCGCACTTAGAAACCGTTTTCTGCTGGTCTTTTTTAACTCAGCACGTGCTGCATCGATCGTTGGAATAAAAGTGCCCGCTGGATTAAAGCAATCGGTGGTACTTTGCGATTGCTGCTGAATACCATCCGCACGGGTGAATAGCAAGGGATGCGGTTTGTCGCGATCGATCGCGATGGCAGTGTCGAGATCGCAAGGCCGCACATCCGCGACATAATGATCAACAATCGCAGCCGTGTTACCGGCAAGGAGTTGCATATACTGATCGGCGAACGATAATGGATTGCCGAAAGGATCGGTAACTCCGAGTCCGGGATCCTCTGCTACCGGTCTGACTCCAGTGCCGGAAAAGCCGGTATCTTGAAACATCATGCCGCCATTCAGCGATAAGTAGGTTACAACATTCGTGGTGCTGATGCGGAAAGCTTCGTTGCCGAAAGCATGCGGATTGATTTTTTGCAATATCCCATTAGTTACCACAGCCGCCGCGGTAAAGTTTGGTCCGATATGGCAAAGTGCGCAGTGAGAGTCACGGAATATATCCAACCCGCGCTGCGCCGATTCGCTCAATCCGATCGGCGCGCCATGTTCATCGACTTCACTTTGGTCGAACGGAGAATCGTCGGAAACCAAAGTAGAGATATACATTTGCAGCGATAATCCAAAGAACATGGCGAAATTCGCTTCCGTTTGATTATAAGCGATCGTATGGGTTGCCGATGTTGCAGGAGGAAAGCCGAATTGCTCATTGGGAATAGCGCTCCAATATTTCGGATTGAATGCCTTCTGAATCAATCGATAGTATTTAGTATTCAATCCTTTCTGCAAATTATTTGGAGTGCTGAAGGCCAAACTGCTCAGAACGCTATCGTTCCAGTGTACTTGCTGATGTTCCAACGGTTGGCGGTAATGTAATTTACGGCCTAGATCGGCAAAAGTGCGCCCATGGCAAGCCATTTCGGAGTCATCCATCGGTGGAGCGATCGCTTGGGAAGCGAGCGAAGAATTGATGAGCCATAAGCGTTTCTTTGTAAATGTGCCATCGCTTTTCTTAATCCATACGCCAGCATTGGGATCGCGATCTCCCCACGAACTGCTACCGTTAAAAATATTGTTGGCCCGGCCATCCCAAAAGTTACGGAAATTGAAAACAGCATTGATAACTGTCGGCGTGTTGCGTGGCTGAACTTTGCGTACACCTTTGGTATCGATATGGAAAACCGCATCGGCGCTACGCTCGCATTGATCGTTTTTTTCTTGGAACCATTCAGTATCGCGATAGGCGCCGCCGAAAGTTCCCGATGATGAAACGATATCGTCACTGTTATAAATTAGAGTCCCGAGGGGATTCATCGGATCATCGGTCTGGAAAAATGGAAAATCGCTTTTCTTCAATGCAGTGTTGGGGCCATGCATGGAGCTATCGCTAGCGGCAGAGAATTCCTGTGGTAACTTGCTATGTTTACCGGCAGGGGCGAGTTGATTTTTTGTACGCCGGTCAGCACCGGAATGAAAATGGCAGCTGGCGCAGGCAATGCTGTCACTGCCTACATTGATGTCCCAAAATAAGGCTTTCCCCAGGGCAATCGCTTTCTCTTTGTCGATGATGATCGGATCGGGACCATCGAGTAAGCCTGGTACTTCGGGAATTGGAGCACCTTTCAGTGTCATCGGCATGGGACCGAAGTCGGCGTGCGAGGTTGAATAGGCGAGCAGCGCAAGGCAACATGCCTTGGCGATGTTGATGAGATATTTTTTAATAGTTATTAGCATGATAATACTCCTTGCATCTCCACAATCCGGCTTCATGCTCCTGAGTATCCAGATTTTCCGTGTCATTTTTCACGTATATGCTGACTCGTTTTCCTACCGTATCAGCAGTAAAATCCGGAAAATTCTTCTGGTAACGTAGCCGAGCGTAACTCTGTAAGTAAAAAACGGAGGCTAAAACAGCTACCTCCGTTTTTCTTTTGGCTATATTGATTTGCAGGCTAAGCGATGACCTGAATAGAGTCTTTTTGATATTTGCGCATGCGCCATCCAACCAGACTCAAACCGGCAAGCAGCATGGCCCAGGTATCCGCTTCAGGTACCGCGCTGACAGTCAATTCAAACGCGCCGCCCGCAGTTGCGTTGTCGGTGCCGCCGATATAGACGGTATACCAGCCTGGCGCTAAATCATTGAATGTCAATGATGCAAGATGAGCGCTGGTGCTGCCGGTGATACCGCTTTCAAAGGTGTTGGTTAGACTGACATCGTGCGCACCGGTCAAAAAGGTTTCGTTCCAACCGGTTGTTGCAGCGGCGTGAGAAGGGCCGGAGATCGCATAACCCAGAGTTTCGATCATGTTACCGCCTTGACCATTGGCCATCCACAATGTACCTGCGTCACCCATTGCACCGGTAGAATTGAACGAATGCGGTGTGCCAAATCCTGCATTGCTGATTTCGGAACCGAAATCGGCGGTGCCGCCGTCAAATTGTGTGGCGCCGCTTGCCCAGACGGTCACACCGGGTGAAAAGCCGGAATCGCCGCTGACTGTTAAGGTGACATTTGCGGCGGTATCGTTTCTGAATGTCCACCAATCACCCGTGTGCGCCCAAGAGGAATATGACAGAGCTGAGTTGTCGGAGTAGGCGCTTTTCAAACCGGTTTCGGAAGCGGAAATAGAAGAATGGCCTGCATCAAGAACGTTACCACTGCTGCCCCAAGGTTTGAATCCTACAGCACCGGCAGCGTAAACATTGCCGCTAGCCAAAGCAACTGCTGAAAGAACGGCAGCCGAGACCAATGCATTGGTTTTGTTGTGATATGATTTTTTTTTCATATTCATTTCTCCAAAAGTATCACTATTTGTAAGATTTCAAGGCGCCCTTGATTGCTTGTTAAGTTGGGAAAGGGCAAATCGATGGCGCCTCTTTTTTGAATGATGCTCTGAATCGGATTGATAGTTTTAAATGCCCCGATCCAGTTACTCCCCATCATTCCTGGGAGGCAACCTGGCTATCTCACGGATGAGATCCATTGGCTTTCCGGACTTGTCTTGCGGCAAGCGTGGCTTCGTTCTCTATCTCTTTAAAATAGATTACGTTTTTACATTCTATGGAGAAATTCAGTAAAAACAATGCGGCAAATTGCCGCTGTGACAAATTGCCGCACCTTAGGGTCGATGCGGTTTTTCTTTAAAATTCCAGAGAGATTCTGTCAAAAATTAACCGCTTTCAGTGCGAAGCAGGCGTGATAAAATTCGCCTCCTTTCAGGAAATAATCAATATCATGCATTCCTCCATTATTACCGCTTTGTCACCACTGGATGGCCGTTATCACAACAAAGTCGAACCATTGCGGTTTTATTTCAGCGAGTTCGCGCTGATTCGTTTTCGCGTGCAAATTGAGATCGCGTGGCTCAAGGCATTGAGTAATGATTCCGGGATTGCCGAAGTGCCGCCATTTTCCGCAGCAACCGTTACGCAACTGGATGGCTTGTCGGCCAATTTCTCAGCCGAGGATGCGGAGGCGGTTAAAGCCATCGAAGCGACGACCAATCACGATGTCAAAGCGGTTGAATATTGGCTGAAGCGTAAGCTGGCGGATAATGCCGAAGTGACTAAGGTGGCTGAATTCATTCATTTCGCCTGCACCTCGGAAGATATCAATAACTTGTCGCACGGTTTGATGCTGAAGTCGAGTCTGGAAAAAGTGATGCTACCGGCACTTGACAGAATCATCGCGCGTTTGATCGGACTGGCGCACCTGCTGGCGGATGTGCCGATGCTGGCGCGCACGCACGGCCAACCGGCTACGCCGACCACCTTGGGTAAGGAAATTGCGAATACTGTGTACCGTTTGCAGCGTGGCAGAGAGAGGCTTGCGGCGGTGGCTGTATTGGGCAAAATCAATGGCGCCGTAGGTAATTACAATGCGCATCTCGCTGCATATCCCAATCTGGATTGGGAAAGGTTCGCGCAATCGTTTGTCGAGAAGTTGGGATTAACGTTTAATCCTTATACGACGCAGATCGAGCCGCACGATTGCATAGCCGAACTGTTCGATGCCTATGCCCGGATCAATACAATTTTATTGGATTTGAATCGCGATATCTGGGGTTACATTTCACTCGGTTATTTCAAGCAAAAAACCAAAGCGGACGAAGTCGGTTCTTCCACCATGCCGCACAAAGTCAATCCGATTGACTTTGAAAACTCTGAAGGCAATCTGGGGATTGCCAATGCCTTATTGCGGCATTTGAGCGAAAAGTTGCCGGTATCGCGCTGGCAACGCGACCTGACCGATTCTACCGTATTGCGCAATATGGGCGTGGCTTTGGGGCATACGTTGCTGGCTTACGACTCCTGCCTGAAAGGACTCAACAAATTGGATGTCAATACCACACAGCTTGCAGCCGATCTGGACAATGCCTGGGAAGTGTTAGCGGAGCCGATTCAAACGGTGATGCGGCGTTATGGCGTCGCCAATCCCTATGAGCAACTCAAAGCCCTGACGCGCGGCAAAAGCGGAATCACACAGGAAACCCTGCATCAATTCATAGCCGGTTTGAACATTCCGGATGCGGAAAAAAAACGTTTGCTGGCGATGACGCCGCGAAATTACACTGGTAAAGCGTCTGAATTGGCTGGAAGGGTCAAAAATTAAAAATTATTTTTCTGATTAATGGTCTGAATTTACAAGATAATCCAATAAATTCATACATAATACCGAATAAATTTTCATTGATGGCTTGAAATCCAGCATACCTATCCCAATATCGCTTCCACAGTTATGAGGAGATACGATGCAAAGCTCAGAAAATTCACAAACCACGGAAACTAATCAAACCGCAATGCCGGATTCTCAAGAAGAAATCAAAATACCTGGTGTAACCGGCGACGCTACCATTCAAACCGGGGAAGTCACAAACTCTCAACCCGATCTCGAGCATTTATTGAAAGAAGCGGAAATCAAAGCGGCCGAGCATCACGATGCTTGGATCCGCGCCAAGGCGGAAACGGAAAATATCCGTAAACGCGCGCAAAGCGATGTGACCAATGCGCACAAATATGCCGTGGAAAATTTCTCCGCCGAGCTACTGACGGTGATGGATAGTTTAGAGGCTGCGTTGGCGGTTGAGAACGCCACTGTCGAGAATTTCAAGAACGGCATGGAATTGACGCAAAAACAATTGACCAGCGTTTTCGATAAATTCAACATCAAAGCGATTGATCCCAAAGGAGAGAAGTTTGATCCGCATCAGCACCAGGCCATGTGCATGGTCGATTCCGAGCTGGCATCCAATACCGTGGTTCAAGTCATGCAAAAGGGTTACAAGCTGTATGACCGTGTCATACGCCCGGCGCTTGTTTCAGTCTCGAAAGCGAAAGACTCTTGATTTTTTTCCTATTATCTCCATTTTTATACCAATTTAATCTTTAAAGGATCTAGACATGGCAAAAATTATCGGTATCGA
>CAYQZF010000044.1:0-14500 GCA_964421895.1 uncultured Nitrosomonas sp.
GGTTTGATCCAGGTATTGAATTGTTGCGCGTTGAGTTCTTTTCTAAAATGATCGAGACATGATAACCAGAAGGTGTTCAGTGATTGCGTCATTTTCTGTTCTTCGTCCATCTGGTTTGAAAAGGCGGTCATCATATAATGTCAATTTATAAAAACCTGGAGTTAAATTTCCAGATTGTCGATTAATCGTGTATTACCGAGCCAAGCTGCGCCTAAAATGACCAAATCCTGGTCCGGGGGCCGGGCAGGCAATAACGACCTGCGCTCATGAATACTGATGTAATCGACTTTCCAGCCGCGTTGTGCCAGATTAAGAATAGCGTTTTCTTGTAATGTTTGAAAATCCTGACGGCCGGAAACGATTTCCTGCCGGATTTGCTGAAGCGTTTGGTAAAGGCGGCAAGCTTCCACACGTTGCGTTTCGTTCAAATATTGGTTGCGCGAACTGAGCGCCAGTCCGCCGGCAGTCCGGACGGTTTCACCACTTACGATGCTGATGGGTAAATTCAATTGCCGTACCATTTCACGCACTATATGCAACTGCTGATAGTCCTTTTTGCCAAAAACAGCTAGGTCAGGTTGAATGATATTGAATAATTTCAATACGATCGTTGCAACACCACGAAAAAATCCCGGACGGAATTTTCCTTCCAGAATATCCGCCACAGGGGGTAATGCTAACAAGAATTCTTGCGGTGTAGGGAAGAGAATTTTTTCATTAGGCGCGAAAACAGTCTTGACATTCAACGCAGACAGCGCCCTGCAATCATCTGCAAAAGTACGCGGATAACGGTCGAAATCTTCATGCGGCAAAAATTGCAAACGGTTGACGAAAATGCTGACCACTACGCAATCGGACAGCTGTTTCGCCTGCTCGATCAGCGCGAGATGACCTTGATGCAGATTCCCCATGGTGGGAACGAACGCAATATTTTTTTCGCCGCGGAGACTCTCCCGCACGGCGGCGATATCACTCAAAATGTTCATACACTTCCGCGTATCAGAATTGGTGTTCTTTACCGGGGAATTGCCCGGTTTTGACCGCCTGGACGTAAAGGGCAACGGCCTCAGGAATGTTTTTGGCTTCTTGCATAAAATCTTTGACGAAGCGGGGTTTTTTACCTTGGGATATTCCCAGCATATCATGCAGTACCAGCACCTGCCCCGAGCAATCAGGGCCGGCGCCGATACCGATGGTCGGAATGGTTAATGCTTGGGTGATCTTTTTTGCCAATTTAGCTGGTACCACTTCCATGACCAGCAAGCCCGCGCCGGATTTTTGCAGAATCTTTGCATCTTCGAGCAATTGCTTGGCCGATTTTTCCGTGTTGCCCTGCAGCTTATACCCGCCAAGCTGGTGAATCGATTGCGGCGTCAAGCCAATATGCGCGCACACCGGAATGCCACGTTGTGTCAGGAATTGAATCGTGTTCGCCATGACATGGCCGCCTTCTATTTTCACCATCTGCGCACCGGCGGCGATGATCCTGGCGGCATTTTCAAATGCCTGTTCAGGCGAAATTTGATAACTGCCAAACGGCATGTCGGCGATGATGAACGCCTTACTGGTGCCGCGTGCTACGCAACGTGTGTGGTAAATCATATCGTCTAGCGTCACGGCCAGTGTAGTGTCGCTGCCGTGCAATACATTGCCTAACGAGTCGCCCACCAGCAGCACGTCCACCCCGGCATTTTCCAGCACGGTTGCAAAAGTCGCGTCATAGCAAGTCAGTACCGCGATTTTTTCACGGTTTTCAACCATTTTTTGCAATGTGGTTTGGGTAATTTTCATATTTCGTTGCATCAACCGGATCGAGGCTTTTTCCGCCACCGGTCATGATAGCGCATTTGGTGCTTGCAATCGACGTTTCGGCGTTTATAGCCGATGTGCGCTCCTCTGTGATTTTTCTCACTGCAATACCAGGCTTAGTGGCGCTATCTTGAAACAGGATTGATGGATGAATGCATTGATAGTGATTTATTGGCATCGCTAAAACTTCGCTTCAATCGCAGTTTTGGAGCAAATCAATCCATTTAGTATTGTTTATTAAAATTTTTCAAGGAGAAAATCATGTCACACGAAATGAGCGGCTCTGAAAAACTGAAAGTACAGTGCCAAACCATGGCGAGCTTAACACCGGAAGAGATTAGTCAAATCGCAGGTGCTGGTTTGCAACTGGACTTATTCCATTTTTTTCCAAATGGTATACCAGCATTTTGGTTAAAGCCAATTGGTCAAATTAACCCAACAACTTTCTAAGTAAAACTATTACTGTTTAAGTCGAGGAAGATAGCCATGGGACCAACCGGATCAACCCGTATTTTGCAAATTCATCCAACACGGCAGTGCAATCTGAGTTGTCTTCACTGCTATTCTTCCTCTTCACCGCAAGAGCATGGCGCTCTTGCGCTCGGCCTCTTGTGCGAGGCGATCTCGGATGCAGCCGATGAAGGTTTCAATTATGTCAGCCTCTCAGGCGGCGAACCGTTGCTTTATAAACCGCTGGCTGAATTATTGCAGCATGCGCATGCCTGCGGTATGCGCACCAGTGTCACTTCCAACGGAATGCTGCTGACCGAACGCAATATCAAGCTCTTGCAGGGCAACGTCGATGTGCTGGCGATCAGCCTTGATGGCATACCTGAGTCCCACAATCGCATCAGAGGCTCGCAGCTTGCCTTTGATACCATGAAAGCACGCCTACCGCTGCTACGATCGGCGAATTTGAATTTTGGCTTTATCTTTACCTTGACCCAATACAATTTGAACGAACTTGACTGGGTGCGCGATTTTGCTATTGGCGAGGGTGCAAAACTGCTTCAGATTCACCCGTTGGAAGAAGTCGGCAATGCCGCCGTAATGTTGCAAGGAAATGCGCCGGATGCGACTGAAAGTGCATATGCCTGGCTACTTGCCCAGAAAAAAGGCAACAATGATCTGAAAGTGCAAATTGATCTCGCTTTCAGCGAAACCGTGAAACAGCATCCGGAATTGGTTTTTGCAAGCGCCTTGCCTGAAGAGAAAAATAAACGGTTTGGTGATTTGGTTTCACCGATTGTGATAGAAGCGGACGCTACTGTCAGTCCGATTCAATACGGATTTGCGCGCAATTTCGCGATTGGCAATTTAACCCAGGCACCGTTGCGCATGCTGCTAAAAAACTGGCAAACGCATCGTTTGCCAGCGTTTCACACACTCTGCCGCAATGTTTACGACGAAATTGCTTGTGCTCCTAAACCGTTTTTCTTTGACTGGAATAATCTGATAGGTAAGCGAGCAGAAGAAGCGAATTATTCTTACTCTTTGGAAAAGAGCGTTCAGCCGAATACGGCGCATGCTCACAGTAATCAGTGATATCTATATCAAATGAACCAAAGATTGTTTCGTGCAGAAGCCTTATCCCATCAGCACGACCGTTTGCATGGCGATGTTCTGATTGCCCGATCGCCAACGATTAGTTTGCTGGTCTGGTTGATTGCACTTTTTGCCGTCGCCCTCGCGGGTTTTGCATTCTGGGGTGAATATACCCGTAAGGAACATGTTGTGGGTTATTTGTCGCCCACGCAAGGCATGATCCGGATTTTTTCCCCGCAAGCCGGAACCGTGATTGAAAAGCATGTCAGTGAAGGTCAGCAAGTCAAACAAGGCGATGCGCTGCTGACCATCAGCAGTGAACGAACCACGTCGAATACGCGCGAAGCACAGGCGGCGATGCTGGCCGAACTGAAGCAGCGGCGCGACAGTTTGCGCCAGGAGCAAGGTAAGCAAAAAGAGATCGATGCGCTCACCGGTAACAGCATCGCCGGGCGGATTCGGGGATTGGAAACGGAAATTCGCGAAGCCTTGGCGCAATTGGCGCTTCAGGCGAGCCGCGTGGCGGGTGCGGAGCGCACAGTCGCACGTTATGAAAAATTGGTTGCCGAGCGTTTTGTCTCTGAAGCGGCATTGCAGGAAAAACAGGAAGCGTTAATCGATCAGCGTAATCAGCATGCGCAATTAAAGCGCAGCATCACCGGCCTGAACCGGGAGTTGAGCGCGGCGCGCGTGGAGTTATCGGCTTCCGGCTTAAAACAGGCCAATAATACTGCCGCGATCGAGCGGCAAATTTCCGAGCTGGAACAGCAATTAACCGAAGCGGATGCGCGTCGCAGCATTATTTTGACGGCACCGGCCGATGGCACGGTCACGACCATATTGGCCGAAATTGGGCAGGCGGCGAATCCGAATATGCCGCTACTTTCCATTCTACCTGCGGGCGCAGAGTTACAAGCACAATTACTGGTACCCACACGCGCTGCCGGATTTATCAAGCCTGCTCAGCAAGTTTCCCTGCGTTATCAGGCTTTTCCCTATCAGCGTTTCGGGCACCATCGAGGTGAGGTGGTAGAAATCGGACGCTCGGTGATTCAACCGGATGAATCCAGTTTACCGGTTGCTATCCGGGAATCGGTATACCGCATCACCGTGCGCTTGCCGCAGCAATTGGTGCAAGCGTACGGCCAGGCTATGCCGCTACAAGCAGGCATGGTGCTGGATGCGGATATTCATATCGACCGGCGGCGCTTGATCGAATGGGTATTTGATCCATTGTTATCGATCACTGGGCGAATTTAGGGGGGTGTATATGATGCTCAATTTTTCTTTACGCCACCGTGCACCGGTTATTCTACAAACGGAAGCAGCGGAATGTGGCTTGGCATGCTTGGCGATGATTGCCAGCTATCATGGCCACCGGATCGATCTGGCTACTTTGCGTGCGCGCTATCCCATCTCGCTACGCGGTTCTACACTGGCCGATATGATGAAAATCGCCGGCCAGCTCAAGCTTGCACCCCGCCCCTTGCGACTGGATTTGGAACATTTACCGGAGCTAACACTACCGTGCGTGCTGCACTGGGATTTCAGCCACTTTGTCGTATTGACCGAAGCGCAAGGAAACCGCGTGACGCTGCACGATCCGGCAGTGGGTGAACGTGAAATGCCTTTGGCGGAATTTTCCAAACATTTTACTGGGGTTGCGTTAGAGCTGACGCCAACCGGTGAATTTACTCCCCGCGACGATACGCGCAAAGTAAAACTATCTGAGCTAATCGGCCGCCTGCAAGGATTGGGTGGAACGGTGACCCAGATTCTGGTGCTCGCGCTGGTATTGCAGCTTTTCGCCATTTTGGCGCCTTTTTACATGCAGTGGGTTGTCGATCAGGCGCTGGTGGCGCAAGACCATGATCTCGTCACCGTGCTGGGAGTCGGATTTTTGTTGCTGGCGCTGGTGCAGGCCGGTGTCACGGCGTTGCGCGCCTGGGTGCTGATGGTATTGGGCACAACGCTGAATTTGCACATGATCACGAATTTGTTCCGTCATTTGATTCGCCTGCCGATGAGTTGGTTTGACAAGCGCCATGTCGGCGATATCGTGTCGCGTTTCGATTCGCTCAATGTTATCCAACGGACGTTGACGACCGGATTTCTCGAGGCGCTGATCGATGGTGTGATGGCTATTATTACGCTTGGTATGATGCTTTTTTACAATATCAAGCTGGCACTGATCGCTTTGATTGCCGCGGCTTTGTATGCTGTGCTGCGATTTGCCTTATACCGCCCGTTCCGTCTGGCCACCGAGGAACATATCGTTCGTGGTGCCAAACAGCAAAGTCATTTTCTCGAAACCATCCGTGGCATGCAAAGCATTAAACTGCACGCGCATGAATCGCCGCGCACGGCTGCCTGGCAGAACCTGACGGTCGATCAGTTCAATGCCAGTATTCGAACTCAGCGCTTGGGCATTTTGTACCAGGGGCTCAATGGCTTGTTATTTGGCGTGGAAAATATTATTACCATATGGTTCGGCGCCATGCTGGTACTGGATACCGCGAACGGCAGCGGATTTTCAATCGGTATGCTGTTTGCTTTTATCGCCTACAAAACGCAATTTGTGCAGCGCGTCGCCGCTTTGATCGAGAAAGGTTTGGAATTGCGCATGCTGGGATTGCACACCGAACGTGTCGGCGACATTGCACTGACACCCGCCGAGCAGCCTGATGGATCGGGCAGTATCACGGCGGTTCCCCTTGAGGGACGGATCGATGTGAAACACGTTGCGTTCCGTCACGCGGAAACCGATCCACCGGTGCTGCACGATGTCAGTTTTAGTGTTCAACCGGGTGAATCGGTCGTGATTGTAGGTCCGTCGGGCTGTGGCAAAACAACCTTGGTCAAACTGATGCTCGGACTTTTACAACCGGGCAGCGGCAGCATCGAAGTGGATGGCGTTCCACTCGGCCGTTTTGGCATCGAGCGCTACCGCAATGCGGTCGCCAGCGTGATGCAGGACGATCAGTTGTTCGCCGGTTCCATCGCGGAAAACATTTGTTTTTTTGATCCACAAGCAGACTACGGCCGGATCGAAGCAAGCGCCCGTCTGGCGGCGATTCATGACGATATTACTGTAATGCCGATGCAGTACAACACATTGGTGGGCGATATGGGCGCGGTCTTGTCGGGTGGTCAGAAACAGCGGCTACTGCTGGCTCGGGCGCTTTACCGCCAGCCTCGTATTCTTTTCCTTGACGAAGCCACCAGCCATCTCGACATCGCGCGCGAACGCAGCGTCAACGAAGCGGTCCGCGCATTGAAACTGACGCGCATCATCGTCGCGCATCGTCCGGAAACGATCGCCAGTGCGGACAGAGTCATTGTGCTCGACGGTGGGAGAATCATCAGCGATAAACCGGTCAAAACATCCGCGCATGTGCTGGAACTGGAGTCTGCGCATTCAGCAGCGGAACAGCAGGTTGCTGCTGCGAGCTAATAGCCGATTTAGGGCGATTCTTTTATTCGCTCCAGCTTTTGTTCATGGCATGCCGCAAGTAGCGGGGCAATGCTGCCATAACCCGGAATGTCACAATCCGGCGCGATTTCCATCAGCGGCATCAAAACGAACGCGCGTCGTGTCATGCGCGGGTGCGGCAGGGTTAAATCCGCATCCTGAAAGTGCAGCGCATCGTACAGCAGAATATCGAGGTCCAGCGTGCGCGGTGCATTCAGCGATTCGCGCACACGTCCGTGGCGTTGTTCGATCGCCAATAAGGCCTTCAGGAGGTCGTGCGGCGCAAGGAGGGTTTCGATCAGCGCCACCGCATTGACGAAATCGGGCTGATCCAATTTCCCGACCGGCGCGCTGCGGTAAAGCGATGAGCGGCGGATCAATTGCGTGCCGGGCAGTTGTTTCAATTCGTCGAACGCCTGCTGAACCTGAAAAACAGGATTTTCCAGATTGCTGCCCAGGGCGATGAAGGCTTGACTCGATTTTTTACTCATGCGGGGAAGAAATTAGATACTTTCCGGATTGCCGGAGTTATCCGGTTGAACCGCGGGGTTGGACGAAGGTTTTTTGCGGCTGCGCCTCCTTCTGGGTTTCTTGCTGACCATCTGCTTCGGCAGCATTTTTTCCCGTTCTTCGTTATCGGCGGAAAGAAATGCTTTCCACCATTCGCCCAGCTCCGCGCTTAATTCACCGCTCTCGCAGCGTAGTTGCATGAAGTCATAAGACGCGCGGAAGCGCGGATGGGATAGCAGCCGGAACGGTTTTTGCCCGCTGCGTGCTTCAAAGCGCGGCTGCATCATCCATATTTCCTGGATGACCGTATCGAAGCGGCGCGGGATGGCGAGTTTTTTATGTTGCAGTGAAAGCACTTGATCCATTGCCTTGAATAAAGCGGGCATGGGTTTTTCTCCCGATGCCTGCTGGCTGCTCCAATTCGATAGCACTTCATGCCATAACAATATGGCAAACAGGAATCCGGGTGAAACCGGTTTGTTTTGCTTGATCCGCTCGTCGGTATTCTTCAGTGCGATGGTAATGAAGCGCTCGCCCAAAGGCTGCTCCAGAATCACATCGAGCATCGGTAAAAGTCCGTGGTGCAACCCGCGCGCGCGTAGCTCTACGACGCAAGACAGCGAGTGTCCCGATAACAACAGCTTGAGCATTTCGTCGAATAAGCGCGATGGCGGAACGTTTTGCAACAATGGCGCCAGATCGCCAATCGGCTGGGCGGTTTGCGCGTCGATTTGCATGCCGAGTTTCGATGCCAGCCGCACTGCACGTAACAAACGTACCGGATCTTCGCGGTAACGCTGCACCGGATCGCCGATGATGCGCAGTTTTTTGATTTTGATATCGTCGAAGCCATTCAGATAATCCAGAATTTCTTCCTTGACCGGATCGTAAAACAGCGCGTTGACGGTGAAATCGCGCCGCACGGCATCTTCTTCCTGGTTGCCGAACACATTGTCATGCAGCAAACGACCGTGTGCGTCGGTGAGCGGGATCGCTGCGGAATCTTCCTCGGAGTCCGGCGGCGAAGAACCGCGGAAAGTCGACACTTCGATCGTTTCGGCGCCGCACATCACATGAACCAGGCGGAAACGTCGGCCAATGATGCGGGAACGGCGGAACAGCTTGTGGATTTCTTCGGGCGTGGCGTTGGTCGCGACATCGAAATCCTTCGGCGTCAGTCCCAGCAGTAAATCGCGTACCGCGCCGCCGACGATATAAGCGGAAAACCCGGTTTGTTGCAGGTTAGTGGCGATTTTTAACGCGCATGGGTTGATCTGGTTACGCCGGATGCCATGACGCTTGTTCGGGATAATGCTCAGCGTTGCGATCGATTCGGAAGCGGGAGTTTTGCGGCTGAATACTTTGCGGAGAAATTTACGGATCATTGCTATACGTAAAGTATCAAGCGCTCATGGTGTTTGTGCATGACGGCTATAATCAAATTCGGATCAATCCCATTAAAATTTTGTGAAGCCAGCCGGTAAGCCGGGTTCTGTCGTGGACAGTCATTCCTCTAGATGCACGGTTACCCGTGCATTCAAGCAACCTACCCGCAGGCTCTGCGAGCAACATCATCGCCTGCCTATTTGGTCTTGCTCCGGATGGAGGTTACCGCGTTTCACCGTAACTAAATACGCTCGTCTCTGTGGCCCTATTCCTCGCCTCGCGGCGGACGGCCGTTAACCGTCATCCTGCTCTGTGGAGCCCGGACTTTCCTCCCCCTGCGCTCAAAAAGAGCAACAAGCGGCGACTGCCTGGCTAACTTCGCTGGGTATTCTATCAACATATTTTAGAATAAGAGGGATAATTTATGACGTTGCATCCGTTACACCCATAATTTTGGCGTGATAGATGGCGGATATAATTTCCCATCATTGACGTAAATACGGACATTGACCGGAAAGCCGGAAATGCCGGTGTGAGTAATCGGCTGAAGTGTGTTAAGTTCTCCCGGCTCAGTCATAAAGTCTGTGTCCATTTTTATCATCACAATTTATCTCAAGTTGCCTATGTTCCGTCTCGATGACAAAGCGTTGTTTTTTTTCTTTTGGTTAAGCTGTTTTCTGACGCCCGTGTCGTTGCCGGGTAACGCATACTCGAAAGGCGAGCCATCGGTTTCCAAGTCCATCGATGCTGCACGAGTGGCGATCGATCGCAGCAAAATGAATGACAGCCAGCGGCAGTCAGCCTTGGAGTATCTGGATGCTGCCCGTGCGGACGAACGTGAATTAAAGACCTTGAAAGAGCGCCTGATCGAGCTGCGGACTGAAACAGCCGATCACCCGAAGCGCATGGATCAGCTGCAAAAAGCGTTGGCGACGAATCATGAACAGGAATTGCACGAATGGTCCAAGCGTTTGCCGGTCAATGCCGATGGTGAAACGCTGGAACAAATTCTGGAGCGGGAGCGCACCATCATTGCCGATCTGCGCGCGCAAATCCAATCGGCTGGTGAGGATCTGGTGCTGGCCTTATCGCGGCCGGCCCAGACCGAAGAAGAGATTGCTTCACTGCATCGCCGTATTGAGGAATTATCCGTGCCACTGGTTATGCCCAAGGATGAGCCTGCGGCATTGCATGAAGCACGGAGTTTGCGCCGCAGCAGCGAGCAGCGGCGGCTGCAAGCATTACTAGAATTGCGTTTGGCCGAGCAGGACACGGCCACGCAGCGGCAAAGCCAGAACGAAATGGTATTGCACGAATTGCGCTATCGCATCGGGTTGCACGAAAAGCGAGTGGAACTTCTGCAACAGCGCATCACTAGCCGGGGCCGCCGTGAGCTGGAGTTGTTGAATGAACAATTGTTGCAACAGGAACAGGAATTGGCGGAATCGGGATTCGTTTTTTCTTCGGCGGCAAAGACCAATCGCGCCATCGGTGACGAGTTGATTCAGCATAACGAGCTGTTGGCGCGCGACCGGGAAGCTTTGGCTTCCAATGAAGAGGATCGAGAGCGGATCGCGGTTAATCTGCAGGACAGCCGCACCCGGCTGGACATGGGAAATGCCAATGAGCGTGTCGGCCGGTGGCTGTGGAGCGAGCGGCGGCGGTTGAAACCGATAGCGCATTTTCAGCAGCGTCTGAAGCTGATTCGCAATGATCTGGCCGAATTGCGCCTGGAGCGGATCGTGCTCAATGAGCAGCAGAGGGATTTGTTGGATATTGACAAGGTTTCGCAGGCGCTGATCGATGCGCACTTCGATGCCGCGAATGAAAGCCAGACCGAAGAAAGCGTAAAAAAACAATTGTTGCCGTTGCTGCAGAAGCGCGTTGAATTGCTGTTTCTGCTGGAATCCATGTTGCAGCGGCGGATTGCAACCCTGGAGAGAAGCGAACAGGCCATACAGGAGCAAATCCAGTTCTCTCAGGAGTTGCAAAAACTGCTGGACCGCCGTTTATTGTGGATTCCGGGTCATGGTATCGTCAATGGCGATTGGTTGCAGCGTTTGCCGGATGGCATGCAGGATTTGATCAAAATCTCGCGCTTTATCACCTTGAGTGAATTGGGATTGCACAATTTCTCGCAGCAACCCGTACCGTGGTTGATCAGTTTGTTGTTCGTAGCGGTCTTGTTGCAACTGCGCTATCGCGCTCATGCACGCATCGAGGCGCTGGCGATGGATACCTACCAGATTCGCAAGGATAGCTATCAGATGACGGTAAAGACCTTGGGATGGACCTTATTGGCAGCGCTCCCCTTGCCGGCTTTTTTTGCTTTTTCCGGACAATTGCTGCAGCAAGTGGGTAGTCCGGGGCGATTCAGTCATTCTTTCGGTGAAGCCTGCCTGCTTCTGGTATTGCCGCTGCTGGCGGTGCAGTTTCTGCGTTGGACCAGTATCGAGCGGGGGTTGGGGCACGCGCATTTCCGTTGGACCAAGCAGCGCCGCACGGCATTGCGTCACTGGTTGCCCATTGCGATGAGCATTCTACCGCTTTATTTCATCAGTTCTTTGGCATTCATCCGCAAGCATGATCTGGCGGTCGATGTGCAAGCGCGATTGGCGATCGTACTCAGTTGCGTCATTTTGGCCTGGGTGTTGTGGCGGTTGTTGGACGTGGGACGATTGTGGGTGATTCGCGGTATAGCGAGCGAACCGTCGCTACTGCGCAAAGCTCTGCGCTTCACATTGCCGTCCATGTTGCTGGCAGTGGCTGGACTGGCGTTGGCGGGTTACGTTTATTCCGCGGGCATGATTCTGCAATCGATGCTAGCCAGCTTTACAGTAATTGTTGCCGTGGCGATTGCAATGGGTATGCTGGCACGCTGGTTTTTGCTCGGGGAACGCCGTCTGGCCTTACGCCGGCTGGAAGAACACCGGCAAGCCGAGACGCAGGTTGCCGGTGAATCCGGCGAAGTGGTGCTCGAACCTGACGAAAACATCACGCTGGAGCAAGTCAATACGCAGACACAGCGATTGTTGCGGGCCTTGCGCCTGAGTTTGCTGACCGTGGGATTGACTGCGGTATGGGTGACGCTATTGCCGGCCATGACGCGTCTGGACGAAATCGTGTTATGGCATATCAGCGATACCGGAGCGGGAGCCGATGGCGCCATCATCCAGCAACCGGTGACGCTGATGGCCGTGCTGCTGGGTGTTTTTACCCTGGCACTAACAACGGCTGCAGCGCGCAACCTGCCCGGATTGATCGAAATCAGCCTGTTGTCGCACATCCGTATCGATGCAGCGTCGCGTTACGCCATCACCAGCGTGCTGCGGTATGCAATCGTGATCGGCGGCACCTTGGTGGGTCTGAGTTTGCTTGGCATGCGCTGGTCGCAACTGCAATGGATGGCGGCTGCTTTGTCGGTGGGATTGGGATTTGGTTTGCAAGAAATTTTTGCCAATTTCGTCTCCGGCATCATTTTGCTGTTCGAACGCCCTTTCCGGGTGGGCGATGTGATCACCGTCGGGGGTTTTTCCGGCCGCGTCACGAAGATCCGCACCCGCGCCACAACAGTGCTGGATTTTGACAACAAGGAAATCGTCATCCCCAACAAAACCTTCATCACCGGTCAATTGACCAATTGGACTCTGACCGACACAATTACGCGTATCGTCATCAAGGTGGGCGTGGCCTATGGCACCGATGCCGATACCGTACGTGCGCTGTTGTTGCAGGCGGCCAGAAAGGATCAGAGGGTCTTGGCGGAGCCGGAACCTTCATGCTGGCTTGTGGCTTTTGGCAAGGAATCGCTGGAGTTTGAATTGCGGGTCTACGTGGGCGCTGTGGGCGAGCGGATGGAAGTTCAAAATGCGCTTAATACACAAATCACCACGCTCTTTGCTGAGCATGGCATCGAAATGGCCGCTGTCGCCAATAATTGATCAACTGGCGCTGGTGTCAGCTGGTCTGGGTTTGTTTACCGCATGATCATTTGATCAGCATCGCATTGATTTCCGTCAGCGTGTCTTCGTCCAGTTCTCCGGCTTCCGCGCTCAAGCGTAATCTTGCCATCAGATAGCTGTGATAAGCCTTGGCCAGGTCGCGCTTGGCGGCGTACATCTGCTGCTGAGCGTTGAGCACATCGACTTCGGTTCTGACACCGACTTGCAGACCCAGAATGGTTGAATCCAATTGGCTTTGGCTGGAAACCAGAGCCTGCTTCAACGCCTTGACCTGTGCAATACCGTTGGTTACGTTCAGATATTGCTGGCGTGCTTGTATCGTGATGTTACGGCGGATGTTTTCCAGATCATGCAAGGCCTTGTTTTGCAGCGCCATCGCCTCGCGCACTTGGGATTGCACGGAAAAACCCTGGAATAAGGGCATATTGAGCTGCAATCCGATGGATTGAGAGGTAAGATCGATCCCGCGGCCGACAACCGTCGCACCGACGCCAGTCTGCATGCTATGCTGGGCTACCAGATCCAGTGTCGGGTAATGCTGCGCCCAGATTTTTTTGACGTTTTGATGCGCCGATTCATATGCGGCTTGCTGGGTTTTCAGCGTAAAGTTTTTTTCTTCCGCTGCGCGCACCCATTCATCCATGCTGCTGTATTTCAAACTAGCCAGGTTGTTGGCGATCTCTCTGGCGCCGGTGAGATTCTCCGGCAGACGGTCAATAATGCCTTGCAAGGTGCGGCGTTTGATTTCCAAGGCATTGCGCGCGGCAATTTCCTGCGACAGCGTCAGGTCATAGCGGGCTTCCGCTTCATTGGTATCGACAATGGTCGAAACGCCCACTTCAAAGTTGCGCTTGGCTTGCTCGAGCTGGACCAGGATGGCCTTTTTCTGCGCTTCATTGACTTCGACATCGATCTGCGCATCCAGTACGTCGAAATAGGCTTGCGCCACACGTAAAATAAGATCTTGCCCGGCAGTGATGAATTGCGACTCAGCTTTGCTGACTTCGGTTTTTGCTTGCTGGTAAATAATGATATTTTGCATCCGGAAAATCGGTTGCGTCGCCGTTATCGTTAACCCGCCGCTTTGGATAGTACGCACCGGAGGATTGGTTGTTACGCCCGCACTGGTTGTTTTTCCCACATCTATTTCCTGCACCTGGCGTGTTGCGGACAGAGTGATGTTCGGTAAAAAACCGGCCCTGCCTTGCGGTATTTTCTCCTGAGCCGCTTCGTAGGTGGCTCGCGCAGATTTGAACTGCGCGTCCTGTGCTAACGCTTCCTGATAGATACCCATCAGGTCGGCGGCTTGCGGCAGGGAATGCGGTAGCATGCCGAGACTCACTGCAACAACGAAAGGCACGAACTTCATAGTGATTTCCGGCAATAATCTGGAGCCGATGATACTTCAGCGATACGGTGATTGCTGTGACAAGTGACACGCGGACTTGCTTGGATACTCAAAAGGTAAACCTTACCGGTTGCTGCGCATTGATCAAGGGCGCTGTGCTGGTTTCAAACAGCGTTGTGGTGGTGAATTCACCGGGTGCTGTACAGGTGACCAATATCGCTTCCATGACCGGATCTTCACCGACTATGGCAAACAAACGGCCGCCTAAATTCAGGCTGTTTTTAAAAGCATCCGGTAAAACCGGTGTCGAAGCAGTCAACACGATCACATCGTACGGTTCATGCTTGGCCCAGCCGCGTGCGGCATCACCTTGTTCGACGGTAACGTTGGTAATGTCGTGCGCTTTCAGATTATTTTCCGCCATGGTTTTCAGTTCGGGTATGATTTCGACGCTGTAGACATGCGCGC
>CAYQZF010000045.1:0-14431 GCA_964421895.1 uncultured Nitrosomonas sp.
GCGAGTTCGCGCGCCATCGTTTGGTAAAATTCGCGTGCTTTTTCCGTCGCGGCGGGTGGCAGTACCACTTCCAGCACCAAATAAAGATCGCCGGGAACAGCCGCCGGAATGCCGCGGCCTTTTAAGCGCAATTTACGGCCGGACTGGGAATTTTCCGGCACCCGCACTTCGACCTGACCATCCGGCACCGGTACTTTGATCGTTGCGCCCAGCGCCGCTTCCCACGGCGCGACTGGAAGTGCCGCGTATACATCCTTGTTTTCAATCCGATAGCGGCTGTGCGGATTAAAGTGTACTTCCAAAAACAAATCGCCGGCAGCTTCTCCGGCATGCCCCGGACCGCCCTGACCGGCCAGCCGGATTACTTGTCCGGCGTGTACACCTTTGGGAATGCGCACATTCAAGGTGTGTTCGGCGAACACGGCGCGCCCCTGATTGTCGAGCTTCGGCATGCGTAGTGTCAGGCTGCGCGTAGTGCCATGATAACTGTCTTCCAGATCGAGCATGATTTTAGCGTGGTGATCCTCGCCGCGCATGCGGTGATGGGTATGGCGGGCGCCAGTACTCATTCGT
This sequence comes from uncultured Nitrosomonas sp., assembly GCA_964421895.1. Lineage (GTDB taxonomy): Bacteria > Pseudomonadota > Gammaproteobacteria > Burkholderiales > Nitrosomonadaceae > Nitrosomonas. Next base: position 574 of record CAYQZF010000045.1, read on the forward strand.
GCGCCGAATAATTCGGCAAAGAAATCACTGAAATCCCCCGCCTGCGCACCGTCAAATCCGCGTCCACTGAATTCAAAACCGCTACCCCATCCGGGCGGCGGCTGAAAATCGCTACCGGGCTGAAATCCACCTTGTCCGAGCTGGTCATAAGCGGCGCGCTTTTCCGGATCGGAAAGCACGGTGTACGCTTCGTTGACTTCCTTCATTTTTTGCTCGGCATCCGTTTCCTTGGAAACATCCGGGTGATATTTGCGCGCCAGGCGGCGGAACGATTTCTTGATTTCTTCCGTACTCGCGTCGCGCGAGACACCTAGTGTTTTGTAGTAATCCTTGAATTCCAAGTGAGTCTCCCCCTCGTTGGTCACGCTTCCGGCACTCGCATTATTGCCGCTTTCGGCGTATTAGTGAAGTTTCATCGATAGCGGTGGCTTTGCCGGTTCTTTCCGGCTACATGGGTACACGGCAGGAATTTATCAAGTGTCAGGGAACGCTGATTTGCTGTGTTCCGTGCGCCTTGTGCTTCATCTCGTCTGCCGGATTAATCAGTTCTCCTTAGGAAATGGTTTCAGAACGGACCGGAGATTTCAAACGTCATGCCGTCCTCAACCCGCCCGGTTTGGCCGCGCTGCGAACTGAAATATAGCCGCGAACCGTCGGGACTAAATGCTGGGCCGGTGATTTCCGAACGGTCATGACCCGCCAGCTGCAACAGCGGTAGAACCTTACCCGCGCTCAAAACCACGATCTGCATATCGCCGCCATCCTCGGCAACCAGTAATTCGCCCGCCGCGTTGCCGGTGATATTGTCGACTCCGGTCAATACCGGTGAAAGATACGAAGCCGCATTGTAAAGAATGCTCAGATGCTGCTGACGCACATCGTACGCCCAGATGCGGTTGTCGCCTTTGGTGGCGAAATAAATGATTCCTTGGTGATACCAGATGCCTTCTCCGCCGTTAAAACGAGTGCTGCTGGCGACCTGTTTGCGCGTCGCAGTGCGCGTTGCGTGCGGATCGGGTAGGGCGTGCCAGCGCACAGTGCCAAAGCGGCCATCGACGGCCTCGGCCACTTCCAGCACACCGTTATCGAGATTGGGATTGCCATCAGCATCGAATGCGCGCGCAGTGTAACGATACAAACACCCATCCGGTTGATCCTCGGTCAGATAAAGCTGTTTGTTTTGCGTATCCACTGCCACCGCTTCATGCCGGAATACACCCAGCGCACTGCGGACTTGCGCTGTCTTGCGCCCGAACGGATCGCATTCCCACACGCGCCCGGTATCGGTTTCCTCGCACGACAGCCAAGTCTGCCACGGCGTATGCCCGCCTGCGCAATTGCGGTTGGTTTGACTCAGAATCGGGTACGCATCCACGATGCCGCGTTGAGAATCGAATCGCAAGGCAGCAGCGCCGCCTGCGCGTTTATCCAACTCGCTATTGGAAACATAAACCCAGCCGCCATCCGGGGTGGCAAACGTAGCGCCGCCATCGGGCGCCGCATGCCAGCGGTAATCGAAAAGTTTCTGACCGGAACGGGCGATGATGCGCGACGTAAAGCCCGCTGGTAAGCGTACACCGTTCAGGTCCGGCGGCAAGAGTTCACCCACCGCTGCCAACGCAGATGCCGATCTGACAATGGACGGTAGCAAAACATTACCAAAAAAAGCACCCAAACCCATAAAACCGTATTGCAATAATGTGCGCCGCTGCGGGTTAAACGTATTCATGCTGAAGCTGCCTTTAAGTCGTAAATCCAAGCGCTGAGTGGCGGAGAGATAGTTTACAATGCTGCGCTGTTAAATGACCACTCAACGGATGCACGCTGCAATGATTCAGATCCTAAAATTCCTCGTCTCTTTTTTGATGTTTCTGATTGTACTGTTTTTTACCGGTACTATTTTAACGATTACCACCAGCGTATCGCACTGGGTTGCCACCGCTGTTTCGCTGGTTTGCGCAGCCTTCGCCGCGTGGTTTACCTGGAAATTGGTTGCCGGAGAGAGAATAAGCACTTGGGTTGCGGTTACCGGCGGTGCATTAATCCTGGGCGGACTATTTTTTACTCTGGGTTTTCTCGGGCCGATGGTCATTTCCAAAGATACCAACCAAGGACCGATGATCGGACTCTTTATCGCGGGGCCGTTAGGCGTGATTATGGGGGCGATCGGGGGGTATGTTTACGCGTCTAAACAGAAGGCGGGCGCGGGAAATTGATATTTCTTGCTGCGTGATAATAAATGAAGCTGGAAAAGGTCAAGTATTCAAATCTAATGCCCTGGCAAAAATATGGAGCTTACAGCGCCAACAGATCGAATAAGCACTTAATTGCTGTTTTGCAGGACTCGAAATTGTAACTTGGTAGCTTCGATATTGGTCTCAACATGAGCTGGATTTGCTCAGTTACAAGAAAGCGGCTGAGGTTCATAGAAAAAGGAACCTGAGCCGCTTTTCAGCATTTACCGTGAAGCGCTATTGTGCATGCTTCTTCGGTGAAGATTGATGATCGCCAGTGGACGGCAAAATCCTCACCAACTCCATCATGCCATTGTCTTCATGAAAAACATTATGGCAGTGCATGACCAAGGAACCCGTGTAGTCCAGTGGTTTTTGCAGGAATTGCACGATTTCACCGATTGCGGAATTGCCTTGATTGTCGGAAGGCGTTTGTATCAGCAAGGTATCGCGCCAGACCGGGAAGGGGTATTGCACTTGTCCGCGTGACACCAATTGAAATGAATTGATATGGATATGGAACATATGCGTGCCCACGGCGCTTTGTGCCGACCAGAGATCGGCTTGTTTCAGTTTAAGGTCGCGTTGGCTGCGGATGGGATTGAAAACCCGGGCGTTGATGATCGATGCGCCACCGTCGATGGGAGCGAATTCACTGTTGGTGAAACCGAAGACAGCGCCCTGGGTCGGTAACTCGGGGCTTTCTGCGGCTGTGATGGTGGCTGGCGCCGTGAGTTTGTTGAGTGCTTGCTGCGCCGGCACTTCAGTGTTGATGGCAATTTCACTTGCGCTGGCTTCAACAGTCACCGTGAGAATGGGGGTTGAATTCGTATAGCTGGAGGCCTGGCACAACTCGTTGACGGGAATGGTGTTGCCGGATTGATCGACGCTATCGTACAAAGCGTAAGTGCCCGGCGTGGACGGTGCTTTCACCATTAAATCCAGTCTTTGCCCGGCTGCGAGGAAGAGCAACTCATTATTCAAGAGACTTTTACCATCGCTTGGGCTGGCCGCCGGATTGGTCAGCAGTACCGGTAAGTCCTGTTTCCCGGCGTTGGGGTTTTGGATAGGGACGCCATCGGCTGCCAAAACATAAGCTGCCGGTATTGCGGTTGTTGTTTTATCGCTGCTGCCGCTAACCGGCACCAAGCACATTGGAATGACATTGCCGATGCTGCCGTTAATGACCCGCCAAAGCTGCGCTTCGTTGGTTACCATCGTAACAGAAGGTTGAAACTGGCCGTTCACGGATACCGCATCGTTGCTAATGCCGGGCTTGGCGGGTTCTTTTCCGCCAAATGCACAGCCTTTCTCGTTGTTGTACACGCTCATGCAGTCGATGCGGTAGGGATCTTTTTCGGTGCCTGTGCCGGTGCCATCGGGATAACTGCCGCCATAGGCAATTTCTTGCAATAAAATGATTTGTTCGCGCGCTTTCTGTACGGCAGGCAGGCTTTCCAAGCCGTGTACCGGATCTTCGATGATCAATGCTCCGGCAATGCCATTCGCCAGATGCATCGCGACCGCACCGTGTTTGTGCGCATGGTACCAATACGTGCCCGATGGGTGATTGGCGGGAATTTTGTACGCGTAGGAAAATTTCTCCGTCACGCAATTTGCTTTGCCGAATTCAGTGTAGCATTCCTTCAACGGTTCTTTGGGGGTGCTCTTTGGGAAAATATTCAGCAAGACATTGTCGCTCGGGCTTTGCGGAGAGACATGCAAGCCGTGCGTGTGCAGATTGAGGACATCGAATCCGTGCGGATTGGTGGTGCTGTGACTGGCGTCGCCTGCGGATTGTTCATAACTGAGATTGTTCTTGAATAGAATGTTCAGTTTGTCTCCAGCACGGACGCGCAAAGTGGGGCCGATCAGTAGAGGTTGAAGCGATGGCGAGGCGGCCGGTTTACTATGCGTGAGTTTTACGCTGTGTGCGGTTACCGCAGGATTCTCTGCGGGGCCATTTTTTGCCGTTGGCGATGGACCTGGCAAGATGTGGGTATCGGGCTGAATTTCCAGTTGAATGCTCAAGGATTTTGTCAAGCCCGAGCTGGCCGAAGCGGGCATTTGCAAGGGGGCCGCGTGTGTTGATACGTTCGTCAATGCCATTGTCATGGCGAAGAAAGCAAAGTATAGAGGTTGCGGAACGAGCGTTTCATGATCTCTTCTGTTCATTTGATTTTCCTGTTGGATATTTGATCAATCAGCTTCTTGGTTGCATATTTCAGCCGCACGGTGTTTCCGCATGCTTACATGCCAGAAACACCTGAGGCTGCGTTACTGAAACTCCTTCAAAACACCCGATGAATAACGATTCCGATGTCAGTAACCGGTCACTACGCTGTGCCATTATAAGGCTGACATTGAATGGACCGGGTGGTCAAGGCCAGTTTCCTGTTTAAACAAAGGTCGTTAAATGGCGCTGGCCAGTTGTTTGGCTTTTTCCGCCACGATGCCGATCTCCTCGGTGATGCTATCCGCCTTGGCGGGATCGATGCCGAGATCAATCCAGTCTTGCCGGGTAATTTCTTGCGTGCTATTTTCAATGATTGCGAAGTCCGGCAGCAATTTTTCGGTCATGTTGACGAGCCGCACCAGTGGCAGACCGATCTCCGTATTTGCGCTATCGGGTATGTGGTGATAGCGGATAGCGGCAATGATCTCGGCCGGTAATCCCCAATGGATTGCAAGTTGTGCGCCGATCTCACCATGATGCGTGCCAAGCAGTGCATGTTCTATTTCCAGCAGTGAAGTATCCGATGGCGTATGGAGTTTTTCGAAGAGCGTATTGCAGGTGTCCTTGGCAATAAAGTTGAGGACGTTATAGCCAATATCGTGCAAAAAACCCGCCAGGAAAATTTGTTCATCCGCCGGTCGAATGCGCACAGGCATATACTTGGCGATAACGCGCATTGCGGTGGCAATGGCCATGCTGTGCGTCCATAAATCGGCGGACTTCAATTTGCCTTCGGGTGGTTTGGTCAAAGCCGAGATGGCTGCCATGCCGATAGCGACGAATTTCACTTGCGCCAAGCCGAGATACATGGTGGCGTCGTTGATAGATGTGATGCTGCCGGGTGTGCCGAACAAGGAAGAATTTGACAATCCGATGATCCGGGCGGAGATCTGCGGGTCTTGCGCGATGAGTTTGAGCAATTGGGCTTCGCCTTCGTCTGTATTCAACGCTAGTGACAACATTTTTTGCGCTATGACCGGCATGGCGGGCAGTGTATGGATGTGTGCGAGACTTTGCTGCAAATCGGTAACGCCGGGTGTGCCGGATATTTCCGGCGGGTAATTCACTTCATTAAGTACTGTACTGTTCATGTTAATTTCCTATCATCGATGAGTTACAGGGATACCGTGCAAAAATCGTTAGGAAAACGCTGATTAATTGACTTCGCGTACGAATCACTGATTACTACGTTGCGCAGTGCTCATGTCCTCGTCTATCGGATTGATATACCCCGGCTGCTGCGTTCCGTGCGCCTTGCGCTTCAGTGCGTTGGTCGAATTATTCGCCGTTTCCTTAGCCTGCGGTGGATTTAAAATCACATTATAGAAAGCGGGTACGGTATCCGGAGGGAAGAACAGCGGGGCGAAAGGTAATCTTTTTCAGGATTTTTCCGCTATTGAAATGCAATTTGATGCATTCAGCGGCTTATTCTGTTGAGTGCCAATCGGATGATGGAAGTTGTGAGAAAGTACATTGCTATTAAGAAAGGTACTGTCGTGCTCCGCTGATATTTGCAATAAATGGCTATGCAGTTTGATAGGATCAGGTGGATAATCATTCATTATCGAATTTTTTATTCTGTTGTTTCTTTAATTTTTCATGAAACGCCCTCTTTTTAGGTTAAACGCACTATTTAATTTTTGCTTATCCGTAAATAGAATCCCAATGATCAGCGATTGATACGGTCTTTTTATTCGTCATCTATGAAACATAGCGCGGCTGGTTTTCTATCATTTTTGCAAAATGGGCAATTTATTTTTTTACCAGTGTTGGTGGTAGGAATTTGTCTGCTGCCGCTTGGATTTTATGCCGACCATTTGCATCTGCGTAACCAGGAGCGCGATTTGCGTGATGGAGTGTTGAACCGGCTTAGTCTGTTGCGCGCCACTTTGGAAGGCAATATCACCAGCAATGCGCAGTTGGTGCAAGGCTTGGTCGCGTCGATTTCAGCCGAGCCGGGTTTGTCCGCCGGTAAATTCGAGCAATTGGCCCAGTATTTGTTCAAAGGCCGCTCGCAGTTACGCAATATCGGTGCAGCGCCTGATTTAATCATCCGGTATATATATCCGCTGGAGGGCAATGAAGCGGCTATCGGTATGAATTTCTGGAATCATCCTAAGCAACTCGAAGCCGTGTTGCAGGCGCGCGACAGCGGCAATCTCATTTTTGACGGGCCGGTTGATTTGGTGCAAGGAGGGCAGGGCTTTATTGCGCGCCTTCCGGTATTTCTTGATGAAAATGAAAGCGGCAAAGAAAAAGCATTCTGGGGTGTGATCTCGGCTGTCATCGATGTGGAACAATTATATACGGCCAGCGGCTTGCAGGATCTTGCGCAAGAATTTGACATCGCCCTGCGTCGGAACGGTGTCGTGTTTTTTGGTGCAGATCAGGTGTTCGATCAACATCCGGTGCTGCTGGATATTTCCTTGCCCAACAAAGACTCATGGCAGGTGGCGGCGATTCCCAAAGGAGGATGGTCCGCAGCCAGCGGCAGTCCTGTTTTTTTCCGCCTTAGCCTGATTCTGGCCGGTATTCTGATTTTGCTGCCGCTCATTGCCATCGGTAGATTTCACCGCAAGAACCGGGATAGTGAAATGCGGCTGCGTGCATTGTTTGTGATGTCGCCGGTCGGGATCGCATTGAACGACTATTCGACCGGGAAATTCATCGAATTCAATGATGCCTTATTGTCATCCACTGGCTATGCGCGCGATGAACTTCTGGATCTGACGTATTGGGATATTACGCCGCAGGATTATGCCGCAGACGAAGCGCAGCTGCTTGAAAGTTTGCGGATGACCGGCAGGTTCGGATCCTATCAGAAGGAGTATATCCGCAAGGATGGCAACCGTTATCCGGTGCAACTCAACGGTGTCTTGATTCGTGATTCATTCGGCAGGGAGTTGATCTGGTCGATTGTCGAAGATATTACCGGGCGCTTACAAGCGGAGCAGGCACTCAGGGATAGTCAAGAACGATATCAACGCTTGGTGGAAGACATCGGCGATAAATTTGTCATTTATAGTCATAAAGCGCTGACAGGGGAGCTTACTTATATCAGCAGCGGTGTCGATAAGGTTTTTGGTATTACTAAAGATGAAGCCATCGGTGGATTCTGGGATCGCATCATCAATTGGTATCCAGACTCGCTGGAACATGCTTATTTCGTCGCTACCCAGATCGCACAAGGAAAAATTGATTTTGTGCAATTCGAGATGAGCTTTATTCATCCTGATGGAAGCGAGCGCACGATCCTGGCCTCGGTACATTCAGCTACCGACGCCAGCGGTGATTTGTGTATCGAGGGTATTGCCGAAGATATCACCGAACGCAAGGCAGCCGAGGAAGCGCTCATCACTGCCCGGCAAGAAGCCGAACGAGCCAACAAAGCCAAATCCCAGTTCCTGTCTAACATGAGTCATGAATTACGTACGCCGCTGAATGCTATTCTGGGTTTTAGCCAGCTCATGGAGCTGGAAGGCTCCAACAATCCGCAATTAAAATACATCAAGGCAATTAAGAATGCGGGCACTCATTTGTTAGCGTTGATTAATGAAGTGCTAGATCTGGCTCGAATCGAATCGGGACGAATAGATCTGATACTGGAACCGGTTGAAGTTCTTCCGCTGATCGAGGAATGTCTCAATCTGGTGCGTACACAAGCGGATAAACAGGGTATTCGATTGACGCACGCCGCGTTGGCTGAGAAAGTGCTGCATACCGACCGGATCAGGCTCAAGCAGGTGATTCTCAACCTGATATCCAATGCCGTTAAATACAATCACCCGGGTGGTAAAGTGCATGTCGAAGCGCGCGAATCCGAAGTTCCCGGTTACTTGAGGATAGCGATCACCGATACCGGAATCGGTATCGCTGAGGATAAGATAGGGGAGCTTTTTCAGCCTTTTAACCGGTTGGATGCCGCAAAGAGTGGAATAGAGGGGACTGGCATCGGGTTATCGATTACCTGGCAAATCGTCGAGTTAATGGGCGGTAGCGTCGGTGTGGAAAGTGAGTTGGGCGCGGGAAGCGCTTTCTGGTTCGAATTGCCGGTAAAAGAGGCGCCAGAGAAGCCAGAGGATTAAGGGAGTTCTGAAAAACTGCTGCACTTTCGTTTTTGCTCCGCCATTCCATCAACTGACAAAAAAGTTACGCATCATACCCATGTCTTCATGTTCCAGATTATGGCAGTGGTAAAGGAATAAACCCGTATAGTCCTTAAACGGCTTAACGATCTCCACTTCTTCTCCCGGCATTACCAGCACGGTATCCTTCCAGCCGTTGTTGATGAATCCATCCTTGACCGTATCGTAAGCACTGCCAAGGCTGTTTTGCTTGCGCGACAGGATCTGAAATTGCTGGCCATGGATGTGGATCGGGTGCGGCAATGCCATCATCATGCCCATTCCGCCACCCCGGCCGCCGCGCATTCCACCACCCATTCCCCGGTTATCATGCGCTATCCGGATGCGTTGCACGGTATTCACTGGTATCTTTTCCTGTTCCATATAATTTTGCATCTCAAAGGCTCTGCCGTTGAGATTGAACGCCATGTGGCGCATGCCGATGGTGATGGGTACCACGATATTGGGATCGGAAGCATCCTTGGCCGTCAGGCGATGCATGGGAATCAGTGTGTCCGGCAGCTTGGGGGAATCGCTGACTTGTTCGTTGATGGTGAATCTGACGATTGTGAGTTTGCCGCTTTCACTAGCAGCACCTTCCATCATGTCCATTCCGCCCCGGCCGCCGTGCATTCCGCGTCCCATGCCGCCGCTCATATGCGCGGCGGTTTGATATGGCAGGCTTTGCAGCGCCAGCTCGGAGCCGGGTTTTCGGCCGCTGAAATCGGCCCAGAGTTCTACCCGTTCCGCCGGGCCAAGCATGACGTAGGGCAGGGTTCCAGGTTTCTCCAGTAATGCGCCGTCGGTGCCGATAGCGGTGACCGGCATACCGTCGCTCCAGCCCAGTTTGTAGATTCTGGAATTTGAACCATTCAAGATGCGCAGGCGGTACGCGCGTGTTTTTACCGGAATAGCGTGGTCGCTTTGACCGTTGACCAGAATGGTGTTACCCAGGAAACCGCGCATGCGTTGATGCATATTCAGCATGTAGCGCAACTGATTGCCGTGGGTGAAACTGCGATCCTGGATAACGAGTGGAATATCGTATTCACCGCTCGGCAGTTCCAGTTTGCGCTCCGCATCGTCAGTGATGGTAATGAGTCCCGCCAATCCTTGGTATACCTGCGTGGCGGTCAATTCGTGCGTATGCGAATGATACCAATTGGTACCAGCTGGGTTTTTTACCTCAAACTCATAGACGTATTGCTCGCCTTGGTAGATCGCATACATCGGATGCCCGTCCATTATTTGCGGCACATGCATGCCGTGCCAATGGGTGACGCACGGTTCGGTCAATTGGTTATGAAAGAAAATCCGGACTTTTTGGCCCTGTTCGAAGTTAAGGATCGGGCCTAGATAGCCGGGCAGTTCCTTGAGCGCTGTTTGCGGCCCCTTCAGTAGTTTTCCGGTGTATTTGAAAACATGCGTTTGAGCGCCCGCTAGAATCGGAACATCCGCCGTTTGTGCCGTCAATGCGATTTCGATATCAGCATGGAATGCGCTGTTGGGTGTTTTGTTAGTGGAGCGGTTTTCTGCGATTGTGAATCCGGGCATAGTGGCGGTCAGTGTGCCAAGCGCCGCGTATTGCAGGAATTGGCGCCGTTTATGATCGATATTTGTCATGATTAACCTTTCAGGTGATTAACGATGAATTTCGAGCGATTCACATCAAATTGCGGATGATTCCGCTGCAACTATTTCTTGGAATTCAGTGTATCAGTTCGGAAGCAATAAGCAACCGGATTTCGGTCGAATGAAAGGATTGTTATGCCGGAGCAGATGGATAAAAGCAGAATGGGAAAATTAGAATGCGTCTGGCTTACTTAAGCAGCGCCATCAACATTTCCGGCGATGTGTTGGCTTGTGCCAATACCGCGGTAGCGGATTGCTGCAGAATCTGTGTTTTGGTCAGAACAGTTGTTTCCTGGGCATAGTCGGCGTCTTGGATACGCGAACGGCTGGCTACGGCAGACTCGGTACTGATAGTGTTGTTGTTGACAACCGATTCCAGCCGGTTGAGCTGTGCACCGATCTTTGATCTTTCCTCGTTGATGTGATTCAAAGCGAGATCCATCATATAAGTGGCATATCCTGCGTTATTGATCAGATCCAGGTTTTGTATGCTCATGGCGGCTGTATTCACTGCGCCGAAAGTGACATCCAAGGTGTCTCCTTTGTTTGCACCGACTTGAAGTTGTTTGCTGTTACCGGCTGCGGCAGTGGCGATATTTTCCCAGATTTCGTTGAACCCGCTGAGTGGATTGGTTTCGCTGCGTGAACCGCTATCAGAGATAACAGTTGTCGCGGTTTGGGTTGATCCGCCGTCGGCATCTGCACCGCCAATCGCACCGGTATCAGTATCGGTTAGATTCATGCCGGCAATGAATGCTGCGCCATGCGCGGCAAAATCCACATTAAAGGCATCGGCGTTTGCGTACAATCCACCAGTCGCGGCATTGATGGCATCACTGAGGGTGGCTGTCTGATGTTGATTCAGATAAACCATGACATCCTTGATGCCGGAGCCGCCATTATCCTTGATGGCTTGATGCAGATAACGCACAGCGGCGTAAGCTGCGGAGTAATCATCCGAAGTGCCGCCCCAAGCTGCGCCTGCGGAGCCGAAAGTGGCTGCCCTGGCCATGACGCCGCCGATCCCGACGCTGCTGATCGACGACTGCAAGCGCTCGTCGGCGCCATGAATGAATTCTGCAGCGCCTTCCATGAACCATTTCTGATCTACTGCGGGATCAAACATCGAGCCGATATTCATGCTTCGGTACATCACAGCGTGCACCATTTCATGCGCAATGATCCGGTCGTTATAAAACGGCGCATTACCGCCGTCGGGCAGATTGGGGGGCGTGAAGTCGCTCATGTCGATCTGCAATTTGACGTTGGTTGCTTTCCCGCTGTAGCTGCCGGGCACCGATCCCACAACCCTAGCTGCGGTACCGCCGGCGCCATCAGTGAAAGTGGTCAGCTCGATATTCATATCGGCGCCGTCGGCAGAGATGCCGAAATACTGCTGGATTTTGGTTTCCGCATTTTCCAGCCAACCGTGTTGTAATCCGTACATGACAGCCAATTGATCGGAGTTGCCAAGGACACTGCTGCCAGAAATGTCGAATATTTTGTCACCGTTAAATGTCGCCGAAGTAGAAACTTTCTCGATTTCCTGAATCAGTTGATTGGCTTCTTCTTGTAGCGATTTCTTATCGCTTAGGCTGTTGGTTGAATTTGCTGCCTGTATGGAAAGTTCGCGGATGCGCTGTATTGCGGAAGTTATTGAGTTTAATGCACCATCGGCAGTCTGAAGCATGGAAATGCCATCGCTGGCATTCCGGGTGGCTTGATTCAGGCCGCGAATTTGCGATGTTATCCGCTCGGAGATGGCAAGGCCCGCTGCATCATCTTTGGCGCTATTAATCCGCATTCCCGATGACAACCGTTCTAGTGAACGGTTCAGATCATTTGCAGTTGCGGATAAATACCGCGAACTATTCAGCGCTCCCAGGTTGGTATTAATGGATAAACTCATTTTTTATCAGCGTGAGGTTATAAGTATGCTTTTTTAACGAGAGCTGGTTAAATTTCTTTAGATGCTTAGGTAAATTTTCTTACTTGATTGTCCCGCTCGATTGCATTAAAAGTTTTAAATTACTGAGTAACAAAAGGTATGGGAAATGCAATTAACATGCATCGGCTGACTATGGTTCATTCCCGGAATCTTTCATATCGATCAGCGGTAATTCCAATCCCTCAATGGCCGGTAGTGCACGTCCGGCGATACCTTGCAGATCGCCGTACATGCCGACTGTCGATTCAATAACACCTTGAATCTGCATTTCGCGTTTGGTCCAGAGACGTGTCATGGCCTTGCGTTCTTTATCGAGGTCCGCTTGCATGTCGGCAAATTTCTCGACAATCGCCTCGATACGATGCTTGAATCTCGGTCCGGTTAAATAGCGGTAGACCAACTCCATTTTAGTTTCCTGACCTTCCTGGAATTGCCGTGTATTGGCGATTTCTATCAGCGATTGGCGCAGCGCCACGACCAGCGGTAACGCCAGCCGCGGTTCGCTGACCCAGATGCCCTCGATTTGTCCAAACGTTTCGATTTCTTTCGGTAATGTGCTGGATACCAGCACCGCGATTTCCGCTTTGGCGGTGCGTTGATCGTTACGTAACTTTGCCAGCCAGCCGTCGCTCCAGTTCTTGGTTCTTTTCGACTCCCACAAAATTGCGCCGCACCATTGTCCTAGCGGCCCCATGACCCGTTGCAGCACATCGCCGCCGAATTCGCCTTTCGCGACGGGTTCAATACTGTCCAACGGGAATTTCAGCCGCAAAGTGGTTTCCAATTCAAGTTCGAGAACTTCACCTTGGAGCTGCTGTGAGCCCTGATCGGCTTTGCGTTTCAATTCGTCGATCTGGCGTTGCATCGAAGCAATCTGTTCTTCTTTCTCACTGACTTTGAGTTTGAGGCTGTCCTCGGCTTCTTGTTTGGCTTTTTGCCGCACTTGGCTGATCGATTCCTGCACCCGTTTCTCGATGGTCAAATCCAGTTCGCGTTTGGCATCGTCCAGTTCGAGCTGTTTGCGCAACAGATCGGCTTGCACTTTTTGTGCTTCTTCCAGTTTGCTGTTGCGTTGCCGGAGAATTTCCTGTAATTCCAGCAACTCCTTGGATTTCGCTTCCAGGTCAGATGCCAATGCGAATCTGGCCTTTTTTGCTTCTTCGGCAGCGATCAGCGCACGTTCCGTTTTGACTTTACTGGCGACTTGCTCATCGAGCGTTTCTTGCGCCTTTTGCAGTGATTTTTGCTGTGCTCTGAGTGCAGTTTCACGGCTGGATACATCCACTTCCTTTTGTGCCAATTTCGCTTCGAATTCTTGTCGTGTAGCTTGTATCAGTGGAGCGGCGAGCGATTCAGTCAATTTGATTTCGGAAGTGCAATTGGGGCAGCGGATGGTTGGTTCGGTCATTGTTGTAGCCTGTGAAAAGAATGTTTGATCGGAGTAGCGATAAAGCCGCTGCAATACGCGGAGCGTAACAAAGTTTAATTCAGCAGCAACGAATAACCTAACCCAACAGCAGCGCAGGCTCCGATGATCGTGACAATTCCGGCTTTATACCGGAACAACGCGATAAATGCCGCAATACCAATCAGCGCGGAGAACCATTCAAACGTCGCATCAAACCCGTTCGGCCACAATACGTGGTAAGCGAAGAATACCGCCAGGTTGACGATAACGCCGACC
>CAYQZF010000046.1:0-13977 GCA_964421895.1 uncultured Nitrosomonas sp.
GAGGGCGGAAGAACAGTTGGTGCCGGTGTGGTCGCAAAAATTATTGAGTGATTTTTGATATATATTTTAGAATAATTGTTTTTGTGCAGCTTAAACCTTAGATGCATTCCATTTAGAAGGCCAGTAGCTCAATTGGCAGAGCGTCGGTCTCCAAAACCGAAGGTTGGGGGTTCGATGCCCTCCTGGCCTGCCATAAAATGGGTAGTATCAAGTGTATTGCAAGTCTAAAATAGGGGCTGTTGCTTATTTATCAGTCAAGAAGCTATTCATAATTTTAAAAGATAAGAGGATTCAAACGACGTGAATAAACTGAAGCTTGGGCTTGTGTTTGTGTTCATTATTGCTGGTATGGCGGGATTCATTTATCTAAATGAAAGCGCTATGGTGGTGCGTATATTATCAATATTGACGGGATTCGTACTGGCTGCAGTCACTGCGAAATTTACAACTCAAGGTCAGGATTTTTATGTATTTTGTAGAGAATCTTCTGATGAAGTAAAAAAGGTAGTGTGGCCTAGCCGGAAGGAGACGCTGCAAACTTCGGGAGTTGTGTTTGCATTTGTTATTGCAATGGCATTGTTTCTATGGCTCATTGATGCTGCTTTAATGTCGCTTGTAAAAATCTTGATGAATCAAGATGCTTGATCACATTTCTCAGAGGAAAGAATGAGTAAGAGATGGTATGTAGTTCACGCTTATTCTGGTTATGAGAAAAGTGTGCAACGCGCATTGAAAGATCGCATTGAGCGAGCTGGCATGCAAGATAAGTTTGGTCAAATTCTGGTGCCGGTTGAGGAAGTAATAGAAATGAAAAGCGGCCAGAAAAATATCAGTGAGCGCAAGTTTTTTCCGGGTTATGTGTTAGTAGAAATGGAGATGTCTGACGATTCGTGGCATCTAGTTAAAAATACTGACAAAGTGACAGGTTTTGTGGGTGGTTCCGCTATGAAGCCTACCCCGATCAGTCAAAAGGAAGTCGATAATATACTCCATCAGATTCAAGAAGGTGTTGAGAAACCGAAACCGAAGATTCTATTTGAAATAGGTGAAGCTGTCCGGGTTAAGGAGGGACCATTTACCGATTTTCATGGCAACGTGGAAGATGTCAACTACGACAAAAGCAAGTTGAGAGTTTCAGTTTCCATATTTGGGCGTCCAACGCCTGTTGAATTGGATTTTAATCAAGTAGAAAAATCCTGATAGAGTGTGGATTATAGTTTTCTTGTTTGGCAATACATTCAAAGCTTTTTAGAAAGAGTTTTTATTGTTCATCACTGGGGAGAGCGAATAGCCGTTCGATTGAACCCATCAGGAGGAAATAGTGGCGAAAAAAATTATTGGATATATAAAATTACAGGTTCCAGCCGGAAAAGCTAATCCTAGTCCGCCTATCGGACCGGCGCTTGGTCAGCGGCAGTTAAATATTATGGAATTCTGTAAAGCATTTAATGCGGCTACACAGAAAATGGAACCGGGTTTGCCTGTGCCTGTGATTATTACTGCTTTTGCTGATAAAAGCTTTACGTTTGTAATGAAAACGACACCGGTGTCAGTCTTGATTAAAAAGGCTGCGGGTGTCGGAAAAGGAAGTTCTAAGCCGCATGTGGATAAAGTAGGAAAATTAAGCCGCAGTCAGGCTGAAGAAATTGCCAAAACAAAGATGCCCGATTTGACAGCGGCAGACTTAGATGCTGCGGTACGCACCATTGCAGGAAGTGCGAGAAGCATGGGTATTGAAGTGGAGGGTATATAATATGACAAATTCATCAAAGCGCTACAAAGCCATTGCCGGAAAAGTAGATCGCAATAAAACATATCCAATCGATGATGCATTGGAGTTAGTTAAAGAGGCGGCAACTGCCAAGTTTGATGAGTCTGTCGATGTCGCAGTTAATTTGGGAATTGATGCCAAGAAATCTGATCAAGCTGTGCGAGGTTCGGTCGTTTTACCCGCAGGAACAGGGAAAACAATTCGTGTCGCGGTATTTGCGCAAGGCGATAAAGCCAAAGAAGCGCAAGAAGCGGGAGCGGATATTGTTGGCTTTGATGATCTGGCGGCTGAGATTAAGGCCGGCAATATCAATTTTGATGTTGCTATCGCAAGTCCGGATGCCATGCGCGTTGTTGGTCAATTAGGTCAAATTCTGGGGCCGCGCAGTTTAATGCCAAACCCAAAAGTAGGAACTGTGACTGCGGATATTGCGGGAGCGGTTAAAAATGCCAAAGCCGGGCAAGTGCAATTTAGAGCGGACAAAACTGGGATTATACATTGTACGATTGGTCGGGCATCATTTGGTGTGGATGCGTTAAAGCAAAATTTGAAGGCGTTGATTGAAGCATTGAATAAATCGAAACCTGCTTCGTCAAAAGGTATTTATCTTAGAAAAATATCAATTTCGAGCACCATGGGCATCGGTGTGCGAATCGATCAAGCGAGTATTTCGTAATATAAAGAACTTTGGGCCACAGAATGCAGTGTGTTTGTGTGGATTATCAAAGACCGCTGGGGCGCGCACAAATAAATCATGATAACGTGATTTTTGAGTATCGCTTAATTGCTTAGTTATCTTGAAGATGAAATCGTATAAATTACACAGTTTGTTTACTTCAATGTATTGAGTGCCCAGCGTAGATGGTGTACCCAAAACAGGAACCAAAGTTTCATTTTTCCTGGTTTAAGGTCACCAGTTCGTAGTGTTCGGAAAAGTGTATTTATATAGATAAACCGGATACTATTTTTAACTGATGGAGAGTGAACCTTGAGTCTAAATCTTGATGAGAAAAAAGCAATAGTGGCGGAAGTGAGTGCTCAAGTAGCTAACGCTCAAGCCATTATCATTGCAGAGTATCGAGGGATGGAAGTTGGTCAAATGACACAACTAAGAGCGAAAACTCGCGAATCAGGAGTTTATTTTCATGTCATAAAAAATTCATTGGTCCGCCGTGCTGTTGCAGATACACCTTATGCGGAGTTAGCCAAACATATGGCTGGTCCGCTCGCTTACGGCATAAGTGCTGATCCAGTGGTGGCTGCGAAAGTGCTGCATGAATTTTCTAGAGACAATGAGAAATTCGTAATCAAAGTTGGTGCAATTGGCGAGAAAGTGATATCGCGGGATGAGATTACTGCGCTCGCATCATTACCAAGTCGCGAAGAATTGCTGGCTAGATTGCTGGGAACGATGCAAGCACCTATTGCTAAGTTTGTACAGACGCTAAATGAAGTACCGTCTCGTTTTGTACGTGGCTTAGCAATGGTACGAGATAGCAAATAGCATCCTTCAAGCATCCTTAACGTAATACAGAAAATAACCAGGAGAAAATAATGGCTGTAACAAAAGATGAAATATTAGATGCAGTTGCGAATATGACAGTACTCGAATTATCGCAATTGATTAAAGAGATGGAAGAAAAATTTGGCGTATCTGCTGTTGCGACCGCCGCTGTTGCAGTTGCTGCTCCAAGTGGCAGCGGCGCTGCTCCTGCGGCGGCAGAGCAAACTGAGTTTACTGTGATTCTATCCTCTGCGGGTGAGAGCAAAGTCAATGTGATCAAAGTGGTAAGAGCAGTAACTGGACTGGGATTGAAAGAGGCAAAAGATTTAGTTGATGGTGCACCGAAACCCGTTAAGGAAGGCGTATCGAAAGAAGATGCTGCTGCAATCCAGAAACAACTGATCGAAGCTGGCGCTACTTGCGAAATTAAGTAATAAAAATTATAAATTTTCTGGGCTGGCAGGCTAATAAAGCCTCCAGCCTTTGATATTTTAACTATTTGATGTGTCATTTTTGGACATCAGAATAATTGATAGTTATTTGGCTCCAATCCATTAATCCTCTGTCTTCTTCTCTCGGAGAATATTCATGAGCTATTCGTTCACAGAGAAAAAACGCATTCGTAAAAGTTTCGCCAAACGTGCGAGCGTCTTGCCTATACCGTTTCTTCTTGCCACTCAGCTCGAATCATACGCAGCATTCCTACAAGAAAATGTCGCGCCTAATAAGCGTCAGAATCAGGGATTACAAGCGGCTTTTAATTCAATTTTTCCAATTGAAAGTCATACCAAGAATGCGCGCCTTGATTTTATAAACTATGAGCTTGGTGCGCCAGTATTTGATGTTAAGGAGTGTCAGCAGCGCGGGCTTACCTATGCATCGCCTTTGCGCGCCAGAGTTAGATTGACAATTATGGATAAGGAAATATCCAAGCCGACAGTCAAAGAGGTTAAAGAGCAAGAAGTATATATGGGTGAAATACCTCTGATGACCGAAACCGGTTCATTTGTTATCAATGGTACAGAGCGAGTGATTGTTTCACAGCTTCATCGCTCTCCGGGGGTATTTTTCGAACACGATCGGGGTAAAACGCATTCTTCGGGGAAATTATTATTTTCCGCACGGATTATTCCTTACCGCGGATCATGGCTAGATTTTGAATTCGATCCGAAGGATTGTCTATTTTTCAGGATCGACCGTCGTCGTAAAATGCCTGTGACGGCCTTGTTAAAAGCTATCGGCTGCACCTCTGAACAGATATTGCAGGAATTTTTCATTTTTGATTGTTTTCACTTTTCGGATAAAAGCATTCAATTTGAGCTCGTGCCGGAGCGCATGCGCGGTGAAGTTGCGAGTTTTGATATTGTCGGCAAAAGCAAAAAAGTCATTGTTCAAAAAGATAAGCGTATTACAGCTAAGCATATCCGGGAAATGCAGGAAGCCGGTATTGATCAACTGGAAGTGCCTGAAGATTTTTTGCTGGGAAGAATACTGGCACAAAGTATAGTTGATAAAGAAACTGGCGAATTTGTCGCGCTTGCCAACGATGAAATCACCGAAGAAACATTGGCTAAAATTCGCAAAACCTGTGTAAAGAAAATTCATACGCTTTATGTGAATGATTTGAATCATGGCGCTTATATTTCACAGACGCTAAAGATTGATGAAACAACGGACGAGATGAATGCTCAGGTTGCGATTTATCGCATGATGCGTCCTGGCGAACCACCAACAGAAGAAGCTGTTAAGGCACTGTTTGCAGGCTTATTCTACTCCCCTGAACGCTATGATTTATCCGTTGTCGGGCGAATGAAATTTAATCGCAGAGTGGGTAGAACCGAGCTGATAGGATCACAAACGCTTTCCAATGAGGATATTATTGCAGTTATTAAAATTCTGGTTGAATTGCGCAATGGTCGTGGCGAAATTGACGATATTGATCATCTAGGTAATCGCCGAGTGCGTTCGGTGGGCGAGTTGGCTGAGAATCAATTTAGATCCGGTTTGGTGCGTGTGGAGCGTGCGGTGAAAGAAAGGTTAAGCCAAGCGGAATCGGAAAATCTAATGCCGCATGATTTGATTAATGCTAAACCGGTCTCGGCGGCCGCGCGCGAATTCTTCGGTTCCAGCCAGTTATCTCAGTTTATGGATCAAACGAATCCTTTATCTGAGATCACACATAAACGGCGTATTTCTGCATTGGGACCGGGGGGGTTAACGCGTGAAAGAGCGGGATTCGAGGTACGTGATGTGCATCCAACGCATTATGGGCGAGTGTGTCCGATCGAAACTCCGGAAGGGCCGAATATCGGTTTGATCAATTCGTTGGCACTGTATGCAAGAACCAACGAATATGGGTTTATTGAGACACCTTACAGTAAGGTTAAGGATTGCCGGGTAACAGAGGAGATAGACTACTTATCTGCTATCGAAGAAGGCAATTATATGATTGCGCAAGCTAATGCCGAGCTTGATGAGAATCATCAGCTGATTAGCGATATTGTTTCTTGTCGCTATAAAAATGAATTCGCACTGTCATCACCGGAACGAATCGAATATGTGGATGTGGCGCCAGCACAAATTGTTTCCGTTGCTGCTTCACTGATACCTTTCCTGGAGCACGATGATGCTAACCGTGCTTTGATGGGGTCAAACATGCAGCGTCAGGCGGTTCCTTGTTTGCGCGCTGAAAAACCATTTGTTGGCACGGGTATCGAACGAGTAGTGGCAGTGCATTCGGGAACAACTGTACGGGCTAAACGCGGCGGAATTGTGGATTATGTTGATGCAAGCCGGATCGTGGTACGGGTGCATGATGCAGAAACTCGTATGGGTGAAGTGGGTGTGGATATTTATAACCTTATTAAATATACGCGCTCAAATCAGAATACCAATATCAATCAGCGACCGTTAGTCAAAGTCGGCGACGATATAAGCAGAGACGACGTCATAGCCGACGGCGCTTCCACTGATATGGGCGAGCTGGCATTGGGGCAGAACATGCTGGTTGCATTTATGCCGTGGAATGGTTATAACTTTGAAGATTCAATCTTAATTTCAGAACGGATTGTGGCTGAAGATCGCTTTACTTCGATACATATTGAAGAGTTATCCGTGGTAAGCCGGGATACCAAGCTGGGTACCGAAGAGATAACGGCTGATATTCCTAATTTGTCTGAGCATCAACTCAGTCGACTTGATGAATCGGGTATTGTGTATATAGGCGCAGAAGTTGAAGCAGGAGATGTACTAGTTGGCAAAGTCACACCTAAAGGTGAAACGCAACTAACACCAGAAGAAAAATTGTTACGTGCGATTTTTGGTGAAAAAGCATCTGATGTGAAAGATACTTCATTGCGAGTGCCATCGGGAATTGCAGGTACAGTTATCGATGTACAAGTGTTTACTCGGGAAGGTATTGAGCGTGATAAACGCGCGCAAAAAATTATTGATGATGAACTGGATCGTTATAAAAAAGATTTGACTGATCAATTACGTATCGTGGAAGAAGATGCATTTGCCCGTATTGAGCGTCTGTTGACCGGTAAAATTGCAACTGGTGGACCACATAAGCTGGCTAAAGGAAAGGAAATTACAGCTGAGTATCTGAGAAGTTTTGATCCGCATTATTGGTTTGATATTCGCTTAGCTGATGAAGACGCAAGCATTCAGTTAGAGCAAGTGCGTGAAAGTATGGCGCAAAAGCGCAAAGCATTTGATGCGGCGTTTGACGAGAAAAAGAAAAAGCTGACACAGGGAGATGAATTGGCGCCCGGTGTACAAAAAATGGTAAAGATTTATATTGCAGTTAAACGACGTTTGCAACCTGGGGATAAAATGGCAGGCCGCCATGGGAATAAGGGAGTCATCTCTAAGATTGTTCCTCTGGAAGATATGCCTTATATGGCAGATGGAACACCGGTCGATGTTGTGCTGAATCCCTTAGGTGTTCCTTCCCGGATGAACGTAGGGCAGATTCTTGAAGTACATTTGGGTTGGGCGGCAAAGGGGCTCGGCAGAAAAATCGATGAAATGCTGAAAACTCAAAAGAATGTCAGTGAAATACGAGAATTTTTGAATAAAATTTATAATGGCAGTGGTAAAAAAGAGGACATATCCTCGCTAACGGATAATGAAATCCTATCGCTAGCTAAAAATCTGACCGAAGGGGTTCCGTTTGCAACGCCTGTTTTTGATGGAGCAACCGAGGGAGAAATTAAAGAGATGTTGGAGTTGGCAGGACTGCCGCGTTCAGGCCAGATTACATTGTACGACGGCCGGACGGGAGAAGCTTTTGACCGACCAGTCACTGTTGGTTACATGCATGTTCTAAAACTGCATCATTTAGTGGATGATAAGATGCATGCACGTTCTACTGGCCCCTATAGTTTGGTGACACAACAACCGTTGGGTGGTAAAGCTCAATTTGGTGGACAGCGTTTTGGCGAGATGGAAGTTTGGGCACTTGAGGCCTATGGTGCGGCTTATACTCTGCAGGAAATGTTGACAGTTAAATCAGATGATGTTCTTGGGCGTACTAAAGTATATGAGAGTATTGTTAAAGGGGATCATAAGATTGATGCTGGAATGCCGGAATCATTTAATGTGCTGGTAAAAGAAATACGTTCACTTGGAATGGATATTGATTTAGAGCAATATTGATTGTCCCGAATTTTGGGTAATCGATCGAATTTATTGGCCATTATTAGTACCTATTTATACAATTATTATTGCCCCCTGATTGACAGGAGTGACAAATGAAAGCACTGCTAGATTTATTTAAACAAGTTACTCATAAAGAAGAATTTGATGCCATCAAGATTGGTCTTGCATCTCCCGAGAAAATACGTTCATGGTCTTATGGTGAAGTAAAAAAACCGGAAACGATCAATTACCGCACATTTAAACCGGAAAGAGATGGTTTGTTTTGTGCAAAGATTTTTGGTCCAGTGAAAGATTACGAGTGCTTGTGCGGTAAATACAAACGTTTGAAGCACCGCGGTGTTATTTGTGAAAAATGCGGTGTTGAAGTTACCTTATCTAAAGTGCGTCGCGAACGGATGGGACATATCGAACTTGCTTCTCCGGTTTCGCATATTTGGTTTCTAAAATCGTTGCCCTCCCGTCTCGGTATGGTGCTCGATATGACCTTGCGCGATATTGAGCGGGTGCTTTATTTTGAAGCTTATGTAGTGACTGATCCGGGTATGACGCCATTGACGCGCTGTCAATTGCTGACAGAAGATGATTATTTAATCAAAACAGAAGAATATGGTGATGATTTTAGTGCCAGTATGGGAGCGGAAGGCATTCGCGATTTGCTGGGTAATCTGGATATTAGCGCTGAAATCGAGAGTCTGCGGCGTGAAATGGAAAGCACGGGTTCAGAGACAAAAATCAAGAAAATCTCTAAGCGTCTTAAGCTATTGGAAGCATTCAATAAATCTGGAATTAAACCGCAGTGGATGATCCTGACGGTTTTGCCGGTCCTGCCGCCGGATCTCCGTCCGCTCGTACCGTTGGACGGTGGGCGGTTTGCAACTTCCGACTTGAATGATTTGTATCGGCGCGTTATTAATCGTAACAACCGACTCAAGCGGTTGCTGGAATTGAAAGCACCGGAAATTATTGTTCGTAATGAAAAACGGATGCTGCAAGAAGCAGTTGATTCGTTGCTTGATAATGGTCGTCGCGGTAAAGCGATGACTGGCGCGAATAAGCGTGCACTCAAATCTTTGGCAGATATGATCAAAGGTAAAGGTGGTCGTTTCCGTCAAAATCTGCTAGGTAAGCGTGTTGATTATTCTGGACGGTCGGTAATCGTTGTCGGACCGCAATTAAAACTACATCAGTGTGGTTTGCCGAAGAAAATGGCGCTTGAGCTGTTTAAACCATTTATTTTCAATAAACTGGAATTGATGGGGATAGCGAGTACCATAAAGGCTGCTAAGCGTGAAGTTGAAAATGAAAGTGCAGTGGTATGGGACATACTGGAAGATGTGATTCGTGAGCATCCAGTCATGCTGAACCGGGCGCCTACATTGCATCGATTGGGCATTCAAGCGTTTGAGCCCGTGCTGGTTGAAGGTAAAGCAATTCAATTACATCCTTTAGTGTGCGCGGCTTTTAACGCTGATTTTGACGGTGATCAAATGGCTGTACATGTGCCACTCTCATTGGAAGCGCAGATGGAATGCCGCACTTTAATGATGTCAACTAATAATGTGCTATCACCTGCAAATGGCGAGCCGATTATAGTGCCATCGCAAGATATCGTGCTTGGACTCTACTACACAACGCGTGAAAAGATTGGCGCCTGCGGCGAAGGTATGATATTTCAAAATGTTAATGAAGTTTCGCGCGCCTATGAAACACGTAATGTGGAGCTGAATGCCAAAATTACGGTTAGGATTAAAGAATATGAAACAAATGCAGATGGTGAGCGCTCTGAAAAAATCACTCGTTATGAAACAACAGTAGGTCGAGCCTTACTATTTGAAATTTTTCCACCAGA
The DNA here is from genome assembly GCA_964421895.1 of uncultured Nitrosomonas sp. Lineage (GTDB taxonomy): Bacteria > Pseudomonadota > Gammaproteobacteria > Burkholderiales > Nitrosomonadaceae > Nitrosomonas. The sequence goes on from CAYQZF010000046.1 coordinate 9,790, forward strand.
ACTGCCTTTTTCGCTTCTTAACAAGACACTAAAAAAGAAAGAGATTTCAAAGCTCATCAACGCTAGCTTTAGACGGTGCGGCTTGCGTGAAACAGTTATATTCGCGGATAAACTGATGTATGCGGGATTCAGTTACGCAACACGCGCCGGAATATCCATATGCGCAGATGATATGCTGGTGCCGACCCAAAAGGGCGATATCATTGCGGCAGCGGAAAAAGAAGTGAAAGAGATTGAAGGGCAATATACTTCGGGTTTGGTGACTCAAGGAGAGCGCTATAACAAAGTTGTGGATATTTGGGGACGTGCAGGTGATCAGGTTGCAAAAGCGATGATGAATCAACTCGGCGTTGAGCCAGTGCATGATCAAGTTACTAGCAAGGTCAAATTAAGTGAAGATGGTAAACCGATGACGCAAGAGTCCTTCAATTCGATCTACATGATGGCGGATTCGGGTGCGCGCGGTTCAGCGGCACAAATACGTCAGCTGTCGGGGATGCGGGGATTGATGGCGAAACCGGATGGATCAATCATTGAGACTCCTATTACCGCTAATTTCCGCGAAGGATTGAATGTATTGCAATATTTCATCTCAACACATGGCGCTCGTAAAGGCTTGGCGGACACAGCATTAAAAACAGCAAACTCGGGTTATCTAACACGGCGCCTGGTTGATGTTACACAAGATCTTGTTGTCACTGAAGAAGATTGCGGTACAGGCAACGGCGTTGTGATGAAGGCACTGGTAGAAGGTGGTGAGATTATTGAAGCATTGCGAGAACGAATTCTTGGTAGGGTTGTAGCAATTGATGTGGTAAATCCCGAAAATCAGGAGATAGTTTTTGCTGCAGGTGAATTGCTAGATGAGGATGCAGTTGATTTAGTTGAATCGTTGGGTATTGATGAAGTAAAAGTTCGTACACCATTAACTTGTGAAACTCGCTATGGGTTATGCGCAAAATGTTATGGCCGAGATCTGGGACGCGGGACTCCGGTCAACGTCGGTGAAGCAGTAGGAGTTATTGCAGCTCAATCGATTGGCGAGCCTGGCACGCAGCTGACAATGCGCACATTCCATATCGGTGGTGCAGCATCGAGAACAGCAGTTGTCAGTCAAGTCGAAAGTAAGTCAAGTGGTATAGTCCATTACTCATCTACGATGCGTTACGTAACCAATGCACAAAATGAATTAATCGCCATATCACGTAGCGGTGAAATTATTATTCAAGATGAAAATGGTCGTGAGCGTGAAAGGCATAAGGCATCATATGGTGCGACATTGATGGTGCGCAACGGTGAAATGGTTAAAGCGGGTCAAGTGCTAACTACTTGGGATCCGCATACACGACCGATTATCACGGAGTATAGCGGAAAAGTTCGTTTTGAGAATGTCGAAGAAGGCGTAACAGTTGCCAAACAAATCGATGAAGTGACTGGATTGTCGACACTGGTAGTTATTGATCCGAAACGTCGTGGTGTTTTACAATCTAAAGGCTTGCGTCCTTTGGTGAAATTTTTGGATGACGGCGGCAATGAGATTAAAATGGTCGGAAGTAATCAGTCTGTTAGCATTACATTCCAGATCGGCTGTATCATTACTGTACGTGACGGGCAGCAAGTGAGTGTGGGTGAAGTATTGGCACGAATTCCGCAAGAAACATCCAAAACTCGAGATATTACTGGCGGCTTACCGCGTGTAGCTGAACTGTTTGAAGCACGATCACCAAAAGATGCTGGTATGTTAGCGGAGGTAACCGGCATTGTGTCGTTCGGAAAAGATACAAAAGGTAAACAACGACTTGTTATCACTGATCTGGAAGGCGCCGTTCATGACTATCTCATACCGAAGGACAAGCATGTTATGGCACATGATGGGCAAGTTGTCAATAAAGGTGAGGTTATCGTTGACGGTCCTGCTGATCCGCGTGACATATTGCGGTTACAAGGTGTAGAAGCATTAGCGCGCTATATTACCGATGAGGTTCAAGATGTGTATCGTTTACAAGGTGTTAAGATAAATGACAAGCACATTGAAGTTATCGTGCGTCAAATGTTAAGGCGAGTGCAGGTCATTAATGCGGGAGATTCATCATTCATACCCGGAGAGCAGGTTGAACGTGCTGATTTGCTGATCGAAAATGAGCGACTAATCGCAGAGAAGAAGATGCCAGCTACTTATGAGTTTCTATTGCTCGGGATTACAAAAGCATCTTTGTCAACGGATTCTTTTATCTCAGCTGCATCATTCCAAGAAACAACGCGAGTGTTAACAGAAGCAGCCATCATGGGTAAAAAGGATGATTTGCGAGGACTGAAGGAGAATGTTATTGTTGGTAGACTTGTTCCAGCTGGAACGGGGTTGTCTTTTCATAGTAAGCGAAGGAATCAAGAAATGATATCCGAGTCAGGTCTGATATCAGATATTTCAATGGACAATACAGTCTAGTAATAGTAATTAAGAGCTTTCTATCCGATTATCAATATAGCTATAAGAACAGCAAGTAGTTTTAGATTTTTGAATATTGCACATTCAGTAATAGTAAGTAGTATAGGCCGGTTAAAGATAAAACTAGGGATTGGGTTAAGTAGTGTTAAAAGAAGAAGTAATGGGCAATTATCTGGACTCTGTGGAAGTTGCACGCTAGAACAAGAAGAAGAGTTAAGAAAGAAGAGCAGGAATGGGGAAAAATATGGAAAACCAAAGGAGAGAGAGATGAAAGGCAAGCTATGGCCGCGGATAGTAGCGGTAATGTTAGGCGGGCTGCTGATAGGAGCGGCGCATGCGAACATACCGAGCGTACCGAACGAATTATACGAAGCACTGAAACTGGATCGTGAGAAGGTAACGCCGAAGGAACTGCATGAAGCGCTGGTTAAGCGCTACAAAGATCCTGCGCAAGGATCTGGACGAGGAACGCTAGCGCAATACTGGGAACCGATTCCATATGGAATCTACCTGGATCCGGCGACATTTTATAAATCACCGACCACGAATAAAGAAGTAGCCAGCCGTAAAGAATGCGTGGAATGCCACACCGACGAATCGCCGGTATGGGTGCAAGCATGGAAGAGAAGCAGCCATGCGAACCTGGACAAGGTACGCAACCTGAAACCGGGCGACCCTACTTTTTACAAGAAAGCCAAACTGGAAGACATCGAAAAGAACCTGCGCTCGATGGGCAGACTGGCTGAAGGCGAGAACCTGAAAGAAGTTGGCTGTATAGACTGTCACGTCGACATTGGCGCGAAGAAAAAAGCCGATCACACCAAAGACATCAGAATGCCGACAGCCGACGTATGCGGCACCTGTCACCTGCAAGAATTTGCAGAACGTGAATCGGAACGCGACACGATGATCTGGCCGCACGACCAATGGCCTGATGGACGCCCATCGCACGCACTGGACTACAAAGCCAACGTAGAAACCACCGTATGGGCCGCGATGCCGCAACGCGAAGTAGCTGAAGGCTGCTCGATGTGCCACACCAACCAAAACAAATGTGACTCATGCCACACCCGTCACGAATTCTCAGCAGCGGAATCCCGCAGACCGGAAGCCTGCGCAACCTGTCACAGCGGCGTAGACCACAACAACTGGGAAGCGTACTCCATGTCCAAGCACGGCAAAATTGTCGGCATGCTGGGCAACCAATGGAACTGGGAAGCGCCGTTAAAAGACGCCTACGCGGTAGGTGGACAAAGCGCGCCGACCTGCGCCGGCTGCCACATGGAATACGAAGGCGAATACAGCCACAACATGGTTAGAAAAATCCGCTGGGCGAACTATCCGTTTGTTCCTGGTATCGCAGAAAACATCAAAAGCGAATGGTCGGAAAAACGTCTGGACTCATGGGTAGTTACCTGTACCCAATGCCACTCGGAACGTTTTGCCCGCTCCTACCTGGATCTGATGGACAAAGGCACGCTGGAAGGACTGGCTAAATACCAAGAAGCCAACGCCATCGTACATCAACTGTACAAGGAAGGCTTACTGACAGGCCAAAAAACCAACCGTCCTGCACCACCGGCACCGGAAAAAGAAGGCTACGCCTACTTTGCCCAACTGTTCTGGTCGAAAGGCAACAGCCCTGCGGCGATCGAGCTGAAAGTGCTGGAAATGCATGAAAACGACCTGGCCAAAATGCACGTAGGCCTAGCGCACGTTAACCCGGGCGGCTGGACCTACAC
>CAYQZF010000047.1:0-13813 GCA_964421895.1 uncultured Nitrosomonas sp.
AGGCGATGGCCGAGCTGTACCAGAGCGATCCGACGCTGGCGCTGGAGGTCATCAACGGCATCCTGGCCGACGGCGACCAGGCCGAACTGCTGATCGTGCTCCGCCAGATGGCGCAGGCGTTCGGTGGAGTTCAGGCGGTGGCCGAGCAGGCGCACCTGAATCCAACCCAGCTCTACCGTACGCTGTCGCCGAAGGGCAATCCCGCGCTCAGCAGCCTATCGGCGATTCTCAAGGCGATGGGGATGCGTCTGGCGGTGCAGCCCCTGGCCGCGCTTGCCCGTACCAGCTGAATTGCCCATGGTTCGATTTCGCCCCACAGTTGATGGACTTCCGTCAGCCAGACGCAACGGCATCAAACGATGGGGCTCCTTTAGCAACGTACAGCCTCAAGTCACGTGTCGACGGTAGACGCTGTAGCGCCTACAACGGGCGCTCACCGTGTTCATCTGGATCTTTATGCTGAGCCGACGGGCTGCCACAGCGGCTAACTAGCTTGCCGCCCGTCTCCAGATGCAAACGCTCGCCGGCGCTCTCGACGCGCAGCGAGTCCCACTTGTCGATTCTTGCTACCTGAGTCCAGGTTCTCGATCTCAACAATGTTGGGGAGCCCGAATTCTCTGGGCATCCTTCTCCGGCATTCACGGATTCACGATTTAGGCACTTCAAGTGCAGTGCTTGCAGGCCCCCAAATGGCACGCATCATGGACAGATATACTTAGTAACAAGGCTAGTAGAGGCGAACAATCGAGAAACTCCGGCGATAAGGGGGACGCAAGCGCATGACGTACTTTCCAGTGCTGGAGCGGTTACGGGTCAGCAACTATGGGCTTTACCCGGGGGCGAATGGCGATGGGGTGCTGGAGGTTGAATTCAAGGCGGGCCTAACGGTCATACTTGGGGCCAATGGTCTGGGTAAGAGCACGCTGATTCAGTTGCTCTTTCGGCTGTTGACTGGCCCCTTTGATATCAGCCTCCCAGAAGGCTCGGTGGGTACCGCTGAGCTGAAGCATGAGACGCTGAACAAAAAGCGTGTACTTGCCTTTGCTGCTCGAGTTCTAGACGCAGCAGTTGATGCAAAGGCATCCCTCAAGTTCTCCTTGGGCCAGCGCAATTTTGAGGTGACTAGGTCTCTCAGAGACCTATCGCTGGACGGCTACGCCATCGATGGCAGTGCTGGCGAAGGCGAGCACGCCCTCCAGACCGAGATTCTCGCGGCGTCGGGCGCCGGCACCTTCGGTGAGTTCATCTATCTGCTACGCACGATGGTGTTCTTCTTCGAAGATCGCAGGCAACTCGTTTGGGACCCTTCTGCACAGCGGCAATTGCTGCGCCAACTCTTGCTCACCCGCGAGCAGTCGGCGGGATGGAGCCAAATGGAACGGGAAATCCTGTCGCTGGACACGCGGATGCGCAACTTGCAGGCGGCTCTGCGTCGCGAGCAACGAGAGGACGCTGAAGCGCAATCAAGGTCGGAGGCCGCTCCGGGGGTACGTGCGGCATTGAAACAGTTGGAAGAGGCGCAGGCTACGTTGAGCGAGCAGCAAGAGGCGCTGATCGGCGAAGTGGAAAACCTGGACGCATTGCGCCACGAACATCGACTAAAGCTGCTCAGGGCGGAGTCGGAAGCTCATGATGCTGTCCACGAGCTTGAGCGCGCGCGGTTGGCAGCTGTCGAGAGTCGATTTCCGAGCCTCGACGTGTCCATGCGGTACATCTTCAGCCAATTGATGACCGACGATCTCTGCAACGTATGCCAGACACCTGGCAGAGCAGGGACTCGCAATCAACTCATCGCTGCTGTCGACTCGCGTCACTGCATTGTCTGCAATGCAGAGTTGGGCCCTGACGCCGAGGTCGTTGACATTTCAGACGAGAGGATTGCATTCCTTCAGACCAAGCTCGAACATGCGGGTTCGGGCGCTCAGGCAGCAAAGCAGCTCCTGGTCGATTCCACGACCTCCTATGACAAAGCCGAAAAGGAGTTGTCTAGGGTCGTAGCAGTGATCGCCGACAACAAGGTTCAAATTGATGCCTTGGTTCGGCAGTTGCCGTCAACGGAACAGGCTGCGCGGAAACAGCAAGGTGAGCTGACGAACCTCAGCGGCCGGGTTGTGGCACTTAGAGCGGAAATTCGTACCAAGCGGGAGCATTTTGCGACCAGCATGGCTACTTATCGCCAGTCGATCAGAGTCTTTGCTGATGCCATCAAGCAAGCGTTCGACACCGCAGCGGGCGGATTCCTCTTGGAATCCAGTGCCCTCACGTGGTCTCCCACCCGCGCATATGTCGGTCAGGCTGGAGCTGATGGGCTCGAGCCGATCGAATACCCGGCGTTTGCAATCGAAATGTCTGGAGCCAATTTTGGGCAAGTCGTGCGGCGTGAAGGCCCTGACCAAGTTTCCGAGAGCCAGCGGGAATTTATTGACTTGGCATTTCGGATGGCGCTTATCCAAGTGGTTGCGCCCGATCAGGCAGCCACCATTCTCATCGACGCACCCGAGTCATCCCTAGACGCGGTCTTCGTCAAGCGAGCTGCGGACGTGCTCGCCAAGTTCGCGAATGCGACGCCGCTCAACCGCCTTATCGCAACCTCAAACCTTGCAGCAGGAAAGCTGATTCCGGCCATGCTCAATGCTGCTGAGCCTTCAGCGGTTAGGAGGCGGGATCGCATCATTGACCTGTTTGAACTCGGCGTTCCTACGCGCGCGATGCGAGAGCTCAACGATGAGTACGAGGCTCTGCGCATGGAACTGTTCCAACAGATTGGCGCTGATCATGCCACAGCCCAGTAGTCGGCAGTCGCTTGATCCACAGAAGCGTCCGATTAGAGTCCTGGCACTCTTGGACGCACTGTCTCGAGCGGCAATTGATCCAGTCCCGGTTCGTGTCCTGCATGAATTGGCCTATCTGGCCAACGTCCTTGCGCCGGTGTTCGACCTGATGCCTTTCAGCGCCAGCCTTCTTAAACGCCAAGGCGGTCCGTACTATCCCGAACTGCAAGAGACGGTTGACTTGCTCGTCGGGCGACGGATGATCGACGTGACTGCGATCAGGTATGTGAAAGACGAGGGTGGGGAGCGATACCGGCTGGACGCCCACTATCGTCTCAATAGTCATCATGCGCCTCCCGCAATTGCTCGATACCGACAGGTGTTTGCTGCCACCGGCGAAACGCTGTTCATTGACGAACTGGCTGCCGCATACAGCCTGTTGTCGGATGAGCATCTTGGGGACGTCGCGCGCTATGACGCGAGGTACGGCGACGACGATGTGGACAACAACGACGTCATCGACTTTGGGCAGTGGAAGGAAGCCACCACGGCGAACTTCTCAAGAAACGCCGCGCTGACCTTCAGGGTGGGAGAGCACCTCGATCCGGCCGAGCGGCTATACATGTACATGGCTCACGTCCAGCGGAGGGCCACTGGTGGCTGATGTCAGGCTGAACCTGGGCGCCTGGGAAAGTGACCGCGGAGCGGTCGAGCAGGCTGCGCCGGTGCTGCGCGGGGACGTCACTAACGTGCCAATCCTCGAACGGTTCGCGATCTATGTTGCGCGCGCAGTTTCAAAGTATGAGCGGCGAACCAATTGCGATCGCACTCAACCTGCAGCCTTTGTCTTGGTTGACGGACCGACGCTCGCCGCGCTACGGGCGGGTCGCTCAAGGGACACCATGGTGTCCACAGGTGCCAACCAAGTCACGGGACGAATTCACTTCGTCACGGAGACCGTCGCTCGCAGCGTCTATGAAACTTTTGAAGGAGCCGAGGCCCAAGTGATCGTCGATCGCTTGGAAGCTCTCGCTCTCGACAATCTCCCTGTGTTGATCTACCAGCCGCTAGTCGATGGCTCATTTCTAGAGTTTTTCCCGAACGGCACATCCTCGGACGTTGGCAGGCGTTCCATTGATCTCTGCACGGTAAGCATATCTGAGAGCGATATCGTCCAGGCGGTCAAGTCGGTGCACATGGCGCAACTGATCACCCCCGACCTGACGCATCCGTTCGGCGTTTGGACAAATCCAGCCAAGGGCTGGCCGATCAAGGATGCTGAGCGCGGTATTCAACAGTTCGTTCGTGTTGGGCTGCAGACTAGGTTCTATTGGTGCCGGGTGGCCATGGAGCAGCCTGACAAAGACGGCCGAACCGACTTGGAACTGCTGGATGAGGCCACAGGCGGTCCAGGCATTGTGACTCGTCATGCGACGCTGGAGCTAAAGGTTCTTCGTAGCCGTGGAGAGACAGGCAGCAGTGTCAGCAACGCGACCACAGAGCAACACATAAGTGACGGCGTGAACCAGGCTTACAGCTACGCCATGAGTCGCACCTCTATCCATCGGCTGCTCTGTTGCTTCGACATGCGTGACAGCGACGTAGGAGATGACACGACGTTCAGTCATGTGAGGAGCACCGCCGCCACTCTGGCCGTTAAGCTGTTTCGCTGGTACCTGTACAGATCGTCAGACCAGTATCGAGCAGCGCAAGTCTCCGCAGGATTGGTCGCGTCGGCCACGGGCGCGACTACATGAAATCGGACGAGATACTTCGCGCGTTTCGCAGCCATGCCCTGTTGATGTCGGTGATCAGCAGACGCAGGCCAAAGGCACCGCACGAATGCTGAAGAAGGAGATCCACACATGCAGATTCGAAGACGCCGAAAGCCCGCAGTCATGCTGCCTGAGATTCAGCTGCCGGTTTTCGTGCGAGTGGAGGTCGACGGCTACGAACTGTTTCCTGGGAGGGAGCGAAATGGGCTGAAGCACAAGTTTGAGCCCGGTGTGACCGTCATCGCAGGCATGAATGGAGTGGGCAAGACAACACTGCTCAACGTCATGCTTCGGCTACTGGTCGGTCCGTTCAACCCGGAGAAAGCCACCCCATTCGAGGTGGGAGCAAAGTCTCACAGCCTGGTTGCTTGGAAGCCGAGGAACTACTTCCGCGCTCGCGTATCTGATGACGCGGCAGGTGCGACGGCCTTTGCGGAGGTAGAGATCGGATCCCACAGGCTCTGCGTGAGGCGTCGACTTTCCGATCTCTCCATAGTGTTCTTGGAGCTTGATGGTCAAGAACTGGAGTCGAATGAAGCAGAGTTTGAGCGCGCTGTGCTTCATGCTAGCAATGCCGCTACCCGCTACGACTTTGACTTTCTTGTCCGCTACTTGGTGTTTTTCCTCGAGCAGCGGGTTCCGCTTTTCTGGAATGAGCGCGGTCAGATCGAGACTTTCAGAATCTTACTGTGTGACGCGGAGTTGGCGTCAGACTTTCAAAAAAAGCAAGATGACATCCAGTCGAAGGACAGTCATTTCCGGAACTTTCGCTGGCAAGCGAACAAACGTCGAGGCAAACTCGATGAGCAACGTGCCGCACTAGCCAAGGACAGCAAGGTACATGCGCGAATCCTCGCGTTGCAGGAGCAGTTTCGGGCGCTCAAGGCTAAGGATGAGGCCCTGCTCAAGGGCATCAGCGATTGCAGCTCGGAACGCTCCGAGCTGAAGAGCAAGTTACTGGTCTCCAAGATCGAGCTTGAGCAGGCCCATCAGGAATACGAGGCACTTCAGCATCGCGCACTGACCGAGCTTTTTCCTGATACGGCCGAATCAGCGCGCTACATCTTCTCGTCACTGCTCAGCGAAAAGGGTTGCGGGGTCTGCGGCAACCGTAGCGGCCGCGGCTTTGATCGTGTGGTGACTCTGCTGGCCAGAGGTGACTGCCCGGTCTGTGAAAGCGAACCGGCAGAGCAAGAGCGAGCGCTCGAGCAACCGCCGGTCGATCGTGCAGTCCTTGATAAGGCATCGGTGGCGATCACTCGGCTCCATGGTGCAGTTCGAGCACTTGAACGCAGCGAGAAGGCTAGTCACGAGAGGCTCCAGGAACTGCTGGTAGAGAGGAATGCCAACGAAGTCACGTGGAGTGATGTGCGGTCAGAGCTGTTGCGCCTCAACGCTCAGCTTCCGGCATCGCCGCAAGAGCTGAGGCAACTAGAGGGACTCGTTCAAGATGACGAGAGGCAGATGGCCGAAAAGTTGGCTGAGCTGGAACGGCTCTATACGGACTTTGAAGGTCTTATCGCGCGGGTGGACGAGCGCGTCCAGGCCGTCTCCGAGAACGTGCGAACTCTGTTCAGCCACTACGCCGGATCTTTCCTGGAAGAGCGATGCCAGCTGGGCTTGGCACGTTACAAAGACGATGTCGGGCAGGAGCGGAAATTCGAGTACCCGTGCTTCAACGTCTATATGACATCCGCAACGTCCCCAGACCGGGAAACAGCGCGCACAGAGCAGGAGCAGGTGTCAGAGTCCCAGCGCGAGTTCATTGATCTCGCCTTTCGAATGGCCATGATCGCGGCTGTCAAATCCGAACGTTCGAGGGCCATGCTCATCATCGAGACACCAGAGGCCAGCCTGGACGCCTACTTCGTTGATCAAGCCGGTGCTCTGCTAAGGCAATTCGGTGAGACACAGACGTCGGGGGCGCTGGGTAATGTGATCGTGGTGTCTTCGAATGTCAATCGGCAAAACATGATTTCGGCTTTGCTCGGGTTCACTGAGGCAAGGTCGCGCTGGCCAAGCAAGACAGAGGTCCGCAAACGGGTGATCAACATGCTGCACGAGGCCGAGGGCAACGCGGCCTTGCGCAAGCGCCGTAGTCTTTATGAGGAAGAACTCGAAAGGGTCACGCATGGTCGCATTCCTGCCGGCGAAGCCTGAAGTCAACTTGCGTAATCGCGCGTGGCTCCTAGGCCTTCTAGTGCTGTCAAGACGTGCTGGACTGCGCTCCATCGAGAAGACGCAGATTCATGCACTGGTATTTCTTGCCAACGGGTTGGCGCCCATCTACGACGACGTTGGCGTCGAGACGCGGGTGATCCGACATGAATACGGCCCTTTCTATCCAGATGCACAGTGGGACCTTGATCGCATGGTTGGACAGGGGCTACTTGAGGTCGACTCAGTGGAGTACCAGCCGATGTCCGGAAAGCTCTGGCGGCTGATGGCGAACTATAGTGTCACGTCAGCCGGACTTACCCTCTACGGGCAATTGAACGATCTGCCACTGCTGCATCGTTCTTTCCGCTTTCTCCTAGAGTTGGTGTCGGCGTTCGCCACACTTCAGCGGGAGGTGATGGCCACCGCAGCGCTTCAGGACGCGATCTACCGGACACCTGGCAAGCCGCATTGGGCCGCGCTCGTTTTTGAGCAGTTTGAGGACAACTTCGCAGTCCAAACCGCCGATGCATTCGAGACCCTTGTGGGGGAAGAGGTCACGCTATCACCAAAAGAACGACTCAATCTGTACCTAGCCTATTTGGGGCGCTTGGCTTCGAAGGCCAGCCTTAAGGAGGCGACGACATGAGTGGCGAGATTGTCATTCCTGCCCACGTGCAGATAGATGATCTGCAGTCCACTCTGGATAATCGGTTCGAGACGCTGACGCAGCGGCCGAGCGATTCTGCGATGGCCTTCTGCATCAGCGTCATGGGCTGGACCATCAAGTGGGCGAGAAAACACGGTGCGACGGCCTTGGCCGACGTGGCGCCCTTCGCCATCATCGACGCGGATGCCGGTAACCACAGTTCTCAAGGGTGGACCTTGATGCCTTTCTTCAGGGAGGCAATGCCGATCGCACTGGGAGGCAAGCTCCTCGCTACCAGTACGCCCATGTACGAGGTACTTGAGGCCGATACTGGACTGACAGATCTGATTGAACTCGGACAGCGCATAATGTCTAGCAACCTGGCGACTCGACCAATGTTGGTCGTGGAACCTTCTAGCGGAAGGATGTTCGTCTGTCCTGCGGGGGTGAACAGTGATCGACTGACATTGCACATCGAATTCAACGTCGTCACGCAGTTGGACCCGCACCTTGTCGATCGGGCGCTAGACGATTTTCACCGGGATTACACCGCCTATCCGGATGGTTACGCCCATGTTTGGCACCACAGGCCGTCACGTACTCTGTTGCGTGACGCGGAAGCGATCGTGCGAGATCATCTTTTCCTGTATTTCAAGAGTGCGACCTTTCACTCGGGGTTTGTTCTGCGCGAAGAAGCGCTGAGCGTAGGGCGGGCGGATATCAGCATTCACGACAGTGGACCCGGCAAGGTCGCGCTCTGCGTTTTTGAGCTGAAGGCACTTCGCTCACGCGGTATGCCAAAAGTCGCTGGAAAAGGTCCTACAGAGTACAACTCTCGTGCAATGGATCTTCATGTTCGAAGAGGGGTCCGGCAGGTCAATAAGTACCGCAGTGCTACAAAATCCGGACTTGCGTATGTATGCATGTATGACGGCAGAGATGCATCTATACCCTTGGACCTAGCGGAGGCCCTTGCCAACTCACTTGGCGTGAACATGCGTCTCTTCTTCATGGAAACTAAGACTCAGGACGACCTCGACGACTGAGGCGTCCAAGTCATGCACTATCGATCAGGCAGGACGTAGACGCACTAGGTCTTCGCTGAGCGATGCTGCGCCTCCTTGCTGAGCGCTTGTCTTCATGGCGCGAATTGGTGTGATGGAGTCGCACACATATCCGGCCGCAGGTGCTAACTCCTTGAGGATCTCGCCCACGTCTACGAGGACGTCAGCATAGCGGCTGTCGCCGACGGTCATCAACAACGCTCCGTTGGCGTTTAGCTTTGGGCGAATGCCGCGAAGTATGGTGTCGAGATCGGCAAAGTATGCGCCAATCATCTCTGGTAAGTCTTTGTCCCACAAGCGGTCCTTTTCCTTGCGGAGACTAGCCACGGTGTCCTTCAAGTGCTTTGAGTTCAGATGATCCCAGCCCATGTCGCGTGTGACTTGAACATGTGACCTCAATGTTGAGGTTCGCAGCGCTGTGTTGTCCTGTCGAGAGTTGAGATAGCCAAGCACCCAGAGCTCGACGTTGTACACATCGGTGTAGTCGAACGAGTTGGGGTACGGGGGGGAGAACAGTGCGACGTCGCATGGGCCTATCTCGGTAACCCTTTGCCGGGAGTCCCCGCGCAGAAGCGTGTACTCGGACGTTTGCCGATGTCCGTGGGCGGTTATATCGTATTGCGCATCTTTGAACGCCGTTTGGAAGGCGTCCATCACGTCGCTTGGCTTCTTTTGTGACGCTTGCCAGCCACCACGATATCGCCGCCCCTTGCCGCTAATGACGACATTGCTCATGTCAACCAGAATGCTTCCCAGCAGAACCCTGAGCAGGCGTCGGTTCACGACATCGGCGACGGCTTCGATGGCTTCGCGCAACGCTAGGATTTTTCGGAAAGTCTCGCGGGGATAGAGCCACCGCCCCTTGACGCCAGGCTCAACCATGGTGGCCGGCCATGCTGCATAGCGGATTGCGCGTAGGTCGATGCGGACGTCAGTCGCTCGCTCGATGACCTCGCAATAGTCATCCAGAAGAAGGTGGCGGTCGTACGTCGAGAGCTTTGCCTCGATCAGGTCAGCCAGAAACGGATTGACCTCAATGGTTGTGGGATTGATTCCGAGGAACTGACTCGTTAGCGCTGTCGTCCCAGAACCCCCAAAGCAGTCGAGGCACGTGCTAGGCCAGAAGTCCAATCCCATCAATGACTCCAACACCATCAACGGCGAGAACGCCTCCTTGAACCGATACCACCGCTGAAAAGGGATGTTATGTGCCGGCAAGTTAGATGAGACAGGCGCCGTGTGATCCGTAGCCTGAAGCCACGTGGTGAAGTTCAGCTTTCCTAGCGCACCCAGCTCGCTGCCGTGTTCGTTGATGAACTTTTCGAGGGTAGTGTGCATGGGCGTCGCGACTCTAAAAATGTTGGTTGCCGGTACGGCCAATATTTTGCATACTATGCATCAATCTATGCAAGCGCGCAAGCTCCTTCGACCGGCCTCTGGTGTCTCCGACGTCAGCCGGAATGAAATGTTTCTGACTATCTCCAGCGCCTGGAGCGCCGGTCTTTTTACGCAGGTGGAAGCTGCAACTTCGCTGCAGATGAACCAAGGGCAGGTGTCCAGGATCATATGCGGCAAATTCAAGCGCCCGACCGGGCATGCGGCAAGCCTATTTGCATATGCAAAAAAGAAGCTTGAGAGCAGGCCAGATGTTCCAGTGACAAGGGACGATCAGGCGCTGCGCTCGATGTTGATCTGGAAGCTCATGGAGACCTGGGACCACACGGCGACGGGAGCTGAGGCGCTGGCCAACCTGCTGGAAGCAGCACGGCAGCTCAAGGGTGAATGTTGATTTCGACGGATGCCGGACTCGGCTTGCTGGTTCGTTGCGCTTGGAGACGCGAGCGTCTTTGCTCACGGAATGCTGGGGCGCGATGAGCTTCCACGATGTCCAAGCCCTTGTGCCGGTGACGGCTGCCCATTGCACTGAAGTGCCCCTACTTTGATGGAAACGCCGGCTCCGTTCAGCGATGCTGACATGCACCATCATTTCGGGCGAGGGCGTGCGGGATATTGATCTTGAGGGCGGTGTTGACCACTTCCTGCAAGGCTGTCCCGCTGGTCAGTGCGGCATCCGGGGAGGCGGGATACCGCCGAAGATCATCGCCGACATCGCTGCTTAGTCCCGCCCATGTCCGTATTTTTTCGTGAGCAACAGATCGCCGCCCTCGGTGGCGCGGGCTACGATCTCAATACGCAAGCCAGAAGAATTCACCCCAATTTCAAGTAAAGGCAAACAGAACATATGCATAAACTGCTCGAGTCTCGGATCAAAGCTGCCGAACAGCTCAAGGAGCCAGCGCATGTGCGAATGGCTGTGCTTGGCATCTTTCGAATCACTATGCAGCACGCCTGCGTATCGCTGGGGGAGTGGATCGTCGGAACCTTGAGAGAGCATCCCAGTCGTCTATCTGGATATACATCGGTTGACGTTGCAGCGTTCGCACAACCGGCCGATGGCTCGTTGGTCAGCCTCCTGTCGCAATTGCTGGTGGCGGCAGAGAACGTCGGCTGGCGCTCGGTCGGCAAGACGTATTGGGAACAGTCCGAGCTTTCCGAAGAGCTTAGGCAGCTCACTGGGTCTTCAAGAGCGAATCTTGAAACGATCCTTAGTGCCTTTATCCGCACGCGCAACGATGGTGCAGAAGGTCATGGTTTGCCAGGGGAATTCAATACAAAGACGGACGTGGCTGTTGCACGTGCACTCATTCGAGGGGTGGAAAAGGTCCTCCCCCTGACGAGCAAGGAACAGGATAGGCTGCTTCTTCCCACCCATGGCGATCGAGATCCTGAAGAGTTGGTTACCCTGCGCTTGTTTGATGGCAATCCGATCTGCTATCGAAGGCTCCGTCGAACCTCAGCAGGGCGTATACAAGTTGATGCTCAGGTTCAGAAAACCCTTCTTTCGCGCAATGATGTTAGCTATGAGGTCCAGAACGTCTTGCTTGACCTTCCGCGAGCGACGACCCCAGAGTACATGATCGCAGAGCCGAGCTGGACAGATAGTTGGAAGCCTTTTGTGCACATTCCCGACAGACTTGCCTCACAGGATGTGTTTACCGGGCGTGCCAAGGAGATGCGTGCGCTTGCTGAGTGGGTAGATGACCCCGACTCTCGAAAATGCATGATCTGGGGAGATGGCGGGGTTGGAAAGACAACTCTCGTTGTCGAGTTCTTGCACCGACTGCTTGAAGGGGCCACCGGCGCTGAGTGGCGTCCGGAACTCATAACGTTCTATACGGCTAAGAAGACTCGCTGGGGCCTGCGTGGGCTCGAACAGATCTCGGCGCAGGACATCGGCGTTGCTGACGTGGCATTGGACATCGCGCGAATGCTTACGTCACCAAACTTAGATCGCTCTTGGTTTGAGAAGAACCCACGTGAAGTCATACAGAAGCTTGCGACTCTGCTTGGTGAAATGAAGATTACCCGCGACGCGCATTTGATCGTCCTCGACAACACCGAGACGATGGCGCGGAACGATGCCGATATTCAGGCGCTCTCTTCGCAGATCAATGAACTCTCAAGGCGCGTTGGGCGCGTCATTCTGACGTCCCGACGCCGCGAGCAGATTGAGGCACTTCCCGTTCAAACTGAGAATTGGCTGGACACCGAGGGAGCTGAGTTTTTAAGGAAGCGCGGGACGGTTCTGCGATGCGCAGCTATACAGCAGGCAGGTGACTCGACACTGAAGAAGTACTCAAAGCTACTGGTCAACAAACCGATTGCACTAGAGGTCTTCGTTCAAGCCGCCGCTGCACCAGGCGTTGGCCTAGATACAGCATTTCAGCGTGTGCAACGAATGCAACGCCAAGACTTGGGGCAGTTCCTGTATGACGATGCGTGGGCGCGTCTCTCTCCTGAGTTGCGTCGCGTACTTCTGCTGATGAGCCGTGTTGGCGATAGTCACGACCAGTACCTCATGCAACTGTGCTGCCAGAGAACCGACGTGACCGTCGCTGCGGCTAGTGAGGCAATCGAGGAAAGCCGCGGTATTGCTAGCGTCACTCGCTTTGAGGGGACTTTGCAAATTACGTTTAATCCTGAGTTCTACAACTACTGCGTTGAGCGGTCCGAGCTCATTGACGGCAAACGTACGCCGACAGATGAGGACGTTGATTGGGTTCGCCGCCGCCATGCGGAGTTTGTCGCCAGTGCTAGCGCGCAGGTATACGACCGAAATGTGCGGGCGTTTCGGGTTCCTGCGGCCCGTGCAGCTTGGAAGAGCTTCTCCGAGAACAGACTGGACGTGGCACTTGATTACTACGATATCGCGGCCCTAGAGGATCCCGAGAATGGCTGGCTCTTTGATCGATACGCGTACACCCTCATGCGCTTGAAGCGGTGGGACGCCGCGATTGAAAAGGCGAAGAAAGCCGTTCTGTTACTGCCATCGGATCCCGAGGTGCACTTCACAAAAGGGATGATCGAGAGTCGCCGGGGATCCGTTTTGGACGCAATCCAAGATCTGGACAGGGCTGCAGAACTGGGCAAGCCCAAGCATCTGTGTGAGATGCAAAAAGCTTACGCTCACGTATATGCAAACCCACAGAATTTATCGGCTGCAAGTGCTTGCTTAGGCTTAGCCAAACGCTCTGCGCCGAAGGACAAGTTTCTTAGTCGATTTGTTGACGAGGCCACCCGGTTCCAAAAGCGATGGCTTCCACTTGAATCTGCTGCGTAGCCAAGCTGATGTCCTGATTGGTCGAGGAGAGAAGCGTTGGGCGCAGGCCGGGCGGATCGTCGTCTGACCTCGGGCAGGGGCCTCGCGCCCCTTTGTGCTTTCAGCGCTGGACGATCACCAGGGCTTCCAGCGCCGCTGGGCTGTTGGCGGCAATGCGCCGAGCAGAGGTGTCCGAGGAAGTGCTTGGGGCGCCACGCTCAGGGGAAAGCGCCGGCGCACCTCGCATTCCAGCTCGTGCGCGAAGCCGCGTGCATCTTTCTCGCCGCGCAGGGCCCGTAGCCGCCACGCTCGGGCCTGGGCGACCAGGTCGTCGTCTTGTAGCTCTCGTATATCCATGGCAAACACCATTGTGCCGATGCTGTGAGCGGGATCCGTTCACGGGGATTTTGCTGCAGGGATGCGGGCGTCCCCGGCCACTTGGGAGATGGCCGGTCGCGCTGTCGTGCGCGTAGCGCATCGAGCCGCCTGCGGCGTCTCGCCCCTGTCGGGCTTCCATCGTCCCCTCGCTCCGCTCGGCTGACGCCTCCGGCCCGGCTTCCAGCTTCGGGCCTGCGCGCTTCGCTTGCCGTGCGGTCGGCGTGTTGAGGGGCCGTTGCCTTGTCCAGCCGTCTCCCCTGACTTCATCACCTTGTCCGCGACTGTAGCCCGCTCCCGTGTGCCATCAAGGCGCGCAGGGCCGTGTCCTCGGCTGCGCCTGCGGGCCGCACCCACCCTGC
>CAYQZF010000048.1:0-13649 GCA_964421895.1 uncultured Nitrosomonas sp.
TGTGGATCAAGACCAATCCGGAGTCATATTCAAAATGCCCCACTTCAAAAATACCAACTACAGTGAATTGCTTCAGCCGAGGCAAAATACCCGCCGGGGTGACTTGGCCTTGCGGGGAAATCAACACAATTTTATCGCCGACGAAAGTGCCCAGCATACGCGCCAGCTCCATGCCGATGACGATGCCGAATTCTCCCGGCACCAAGTTTTCTAGCTTGCCGCTGACCATCGAATGGGAAAAATTGGCTACCTTATCTTCCATCGCCGGCAAAATGCCACGCACCATTACACCTTGCACGATCTGGTTATGCGAGAGCATACCTTGCGCGTTGACATACGGGGCTGCGGCTTCGACGGCCGGATGCTTGCTGGCTTCATCCGCGATTTGCTGCCAGTGGCTCAGATTGCCATGAGGGCTGGCGATTTGCACATGCGACGCCACGCCCAAAATACGCGTGCGTACTTCTTTTTGAAAACCATTCATGACCGACATGACGGTAATCAGCGCCGTCATTCCCAGCGTAATGCCCATCAGGGAAATCAGTGAAATAAAAGAGATGAAGTGGTTACGTTTCTTGGCGCGTGTATACCGCAAGCCGATGAAAAGTTCGTAGGGAGACACGAATTAAAATACCCGTAATAAGTTCAATTGCGAAGTTTGCCATATTTAAGGCGGGCTTAACAAATAATCGGTATAGCCCGGGGGAATTGCGGCGGCAGGATTTACGCTACGAAGGAGATGGATTAATTCAACAAACGCGGCAACCGGGATATATAAAAATCGGATAGATAACGAAGCGGCTTACCTGTGCAATCCGTTAATCAGCTTTCTCCTAAAAGCCGCCGCGCGTTTCATTAACTTTTTGCGTCAGCCTAGCTATATCGAGCACATGTAAATCACGTCCTTGACGCACGATAAGATTATCTCCGGCGAGTTCTTTCAGTTCACGCGATACCGCTTCGCGGTGCGTACTGACCAAATTGGCGATCTCGGTCTGAGTTGGCGAAGGTGAAATGATTGCCGTATTTGCCGAGATCATGTGATCCCTGGCCAAACGCAACAGTTCCGATTGAATCCGGTTGCGTACCGCCAGCGTGCTGAAATCGTAAACGCGTTCGGTGAGACGTCGAACTTGCATAGTCAAACGTTTAAGTATGGTTTCAGCAATTTGCCGGTTGGAATACACCAGATTCTGAAAGTCCAGTGCGGGCATCGACGCAAGCAATGCACTGGTTTTGGCGATCGCCGTGGCAGAACGGGGATGACCATCTATCGCCGTCAGTTCGCCAAGCATATCACCCACGGATAAATTGCACAGAATAACTTCCCGGCCCGACATACTGTGATACATCACCCGAATTTCACCTTGAACAATGAAAAAAACGCTGTTGCTGTGATCGCGATAGCGCACGATTTCATTTTCAGCATCATAACGATGCCATCGGCAAACAGCAGCAGCTTCCTCAAGCTCCTTTGGCGACAGATACTTGAATTCTTTGATGACTGACAGCATAGCGACAGCGCGGTCGGATGGTATGATGGGTGTGCTCATTTTCTCCCATTCTCCAAAAAGTCTTTTCCCATTTTCAAATCCTTAAAAACTTTGTTTTCCCTGACAGAGGTAATGATATATCAAAGCCTAATAAGGTAAAGAACTTCCGTTGTATTTGTGAAACCTGTGAGAAATCTCAGAATCGTTTACAGAGGAGGAATTGAAATAAGTAGAGAGTATTTTATAAGAAGGCACACTATTCAAACCTACAGCAAGCCTGGCTTCGATTCACCTTCTTCGGTTCTATGCATTGGGCGCGATGCCTAAATTGGATCTCTACATTCATCGCTTCTTTAACAAGAAAATAAACTCCTGCCCGGATTCGGACAATGACAACAACTCGTTTCCGGTTTGTTCGGCGAAAACTTGAAAATCGATCACCGACCCCGGATCGGTGGCAGTGATTTTCAGAATTTGCCCGCTGACCATCCCGGCTAGCGATTGCTTGGTGCGTAAAATAGGCAGCGGGCAATTCAGCCCGCGCGCATCCAGTTCTCTATCTACCTTCTGCATTTCTTAGTCATGTCAATTTTTGGCGCATTACTATAATGCGTTCGGCATCAAATTCAAAGCCGACCTAAAAAATAAAAGCTCACCTGAATTCAGGGTTACGATGATTGTGCGATGTATTCGCTTATTCCTTGACAGAGCCGTTTCCTTCCGGCTTCTTAGCGCGGTATAGGGAGATGGGCCCCGCCAGGGTTCGATAGTGTGCTGTTTCCTGCACCGGATCGAATCCGGCATCCGACATAAAAACCGGCAACAGGCCGAGAATGTGATCGCGGATCTCTTCAAACCAGCGCATAAAGCAAGAGACCAGCCACATAGCAACATCATGCGGCACGCCAAAATCCGCCACATGCAGCTCGCCGCCCGGTTTAAGCGCGCGGAATGCTTCCCGCAACATCATTTGCTTATCCTGGCGCGTCAGATGATGCAGCATCAGACTGGTAAAGATACAATCGAAACTTTCATCGGCATAGGGTAAGCAAGTCGCAGAGCCCAGTTGCAACACAGCGATTTCTCCTGCTTTACCGGCCTTAGCGCGCGCGATGCTCAGCGCCTGCAAATCCATGTCCAATCCATAAACAGCCGCGCCCGGCTCGGCTTGCTTGATCAGCAGCGTCAGTGTTCCGGTGCCGCACCCGGCATCCAGCACGATCTGTCCGGGCTGAATACGCGCTTGCGCAATCAATGCCGCTTTGATACTCGTTTCGGGAAAAAAGCACCGCATCATGGGATCGTACCAGTGCGTCAACCAATGAAAATGAAACGCCGGGATATAGTGGGAATGTTTTTTCATAAGGGCATGTTCTTTATCTTATCTGCTTCAACTGAAACTGAACATTGGATTGTAATCTTCTCGCTGCCGCAACCGGATAAGCAGGAAGAAAATCTATCATCACTTATTGCATGGGCGATTTTTGCGCGTGATATATTCCGGTTAAAGCTGCATAAAATCATCGATCACTAAAATTAAAGGATCTTAGGAAGCTAAAGGGGTTTTAGACGTAATAATTTAAGAATAGCAAGGTAGAGATTATCACGGCGATGATGAAGTCGAAATTCTGTTTCCTTCAGATGCAGATAAAAGGTATGGAAAGATTCGATACCGTCATCAATATGCCATTCGCCACTGGCAAACTCGTTGTAGCCATGATGAACCCTGAAGTGCTTATCAAAACCGATATCGACCAATCTGTCATAGTCGCGCCACTCGTCAGAATGAATGATGTTATCTGGGGCTACATGCCCACGGATAATGGCTTGCAATGTAGTTTTGGAGCAAATCAGTTAATATTTCTGTAATTTCTGGGCGAATCCTTAGATTGATCGCTTAAGGGATATAACCGCCTCAGAAGACACATTTTTTCTATGACAACGTTGGTAATAGGCGATCAATATACAATTTGGGTAGTCTTTTCAAATTGTATGCCATGACTTGTAAGATATGCTAAGCATGCGCTTTGACTAGACCACAGTAACGCAGAATTTCACTGCCAAAGGTTCGCTCCACAACATACTGGACTTTAGTAATTAAATGATTGCGCTGTAAGTGCCGCAGCGCCAGCGGTTTGTTCTTCATTACTTTTAAAGGGCAGACGTGGAAAACCGCTCTGTACCATGAATCCACAAGACGGAAGCCGCAGCTGGTGACGGGATTGGATTTTTACGTGATTTCCAAATGTGCGATCCCAGAATTGAGATCCTGCGATTTGGCTTCGTTACTTTCCAGTTTGATTCTCAGCCGCAGCTCGTTCACTGAATCGGCGTTACGCAGGGCATCTTCGTAGCTGATTTTGCCAGCTTCGTACAGTTCGAACAGTGCCATGTCGAAGGTTTGCATGCCCAGTTCATTGGATTTTTTCATGATGTCTTTGATTTCATGCACGTGCCCTTTAAAAACCAGATCGGCGATCAGCGGGGAGTTGAGCATCACTTCGATGGCGGCAGCACGTCCTTTGCCGTCTTTAACAGGAATCAGGCGTTGCGCGACGACAGCGCGTAAGTTCAGCGATAAATCCATCAATAACTGGGCCCGCCGTTCTTCGGGGAAAAAGTTGATAATCCGGTCGAGCGCTTGGTTGGCGCTGTTAGCGTGCAATGTTCCCATGCACAAGTGGCCGGTTTCGGCGAAGGCAATCGCATGTTCCATGGTTTCGCGGTCGCGGATCTCGCCGATCAGAATGACATCGGGCGCTTGCCGCAAGGTGTTTTTCAACGCCGCTTCCCATGATTCGGTGTCAACGCCGACTTCGCGTTGCGTGATGACACAGTTGATATGCTCATGCACATACTCCACCGGATCTTCGATAGTGATGATGTGACCGTAGCTGTTTTTATTGCGGTGCCCGATCAGAGCAGCCATGGATGTGGATTTTCCCGAGCCGGTGCCGCCGACAAAAATCACCAGGCCGCGCTTGCTCATGACGACATCTTTAAGTATTTGCGGCAAACCCAAGTCGTCGAATTCGGGAATCTTGGTGGTAATGGTCCGCAGCACCATGCCGATCCGTTGTTGCTGGACAAAGGCATTGACGCGGAAACGTCCGATCCCGGCTGGGTTAATGGCAAAATTGCATTCCTTGGAGGCCTCGAATTCCGCCGCTTGCTTGTCGTTCATGATCGACTTGGCGAGCATTTCGGTATGCTGTAGCGATAGCGATTGCTGCGACACCGGCGTCATTTTTCCATCAATTTTCATCGCCGGTGGAAATCCGGCGGTGATAAACAAATCGGATGCTTTTTTACTGAGCATTAAGCGCAGCAGATCCGACATAAATTTAGCAGCTTGTTCTTTATCCATCGCATATTCCCGGAATTTTGATTGTTTGCACCGGCCGATTAGCCCCTGAAATTATCCTTATTCGCCGCTTTCGCTCGAGCCTCGGACATCGAAATCACGTTGCGTTTCACCAGATCGGTCAGATTCTGGTCCAATGTCTGCATACCGGCATTCTGGCCGGTCTGAATCGCCGAATACATTTGCGCGACTTTGCCTTCGCGAATCAAATTACGGATCGCCGGCGTGCCGATCATGATTTCATGTGCCGCCACGCGGCCTTTACCATCCTTGGTTCTTAACAGTGCTTGGGAAATAACCGCACGCAACGATTCGGACAGCATCGCACGAATCATTTCTTTTTCTTCGGCGGGGAAAACATCGATAACACGATCAATCGTCTTGGCGGCGGAACTGGTATGCAGCGTACCGAAAACCAAATGCCCGGTCTCAGCCGCCGTCATCGCCAGCCGTATGGTTTCCAGGTCGCGCAACTCCCCCACCAGAATAATATCCGGATCTTCGCGCAACGCCGAACGCAACGCATTCGAGAAACTCAATGTATCCCTGCCAACTTCGCGCTGATTGATCAGGCATTTCTTGCTTTCGTGCACAAACTCGATGGGATCTTCGAGCGTCAGAATGTGGCCGTATTCGTTTTCATTGATGTCGTTGATCATAGCCGCCAGCGTGGTCGATTTGCCTGAACCGGTCGGCCCCGTCACCAAAACGACACCGCGCGGTTGCTTGGCGATTTCGGCAAAAATCCTGGGCGCTTTGAGATCCTCCAGACTCAATACTCTTGACGGAATCGTCCGCATCACTGCGGCAGCGCCGCGCTGCGTATTAAAAGCATTCACGCGAAAACGCGCGAGATTGGGAACAGCAAACGAGAAGTCGCACTCCAGATGTTCTTCGTAAAACTTCCGCTGACCATCGTTCATGATGTCGTATATCATCGCGTGCACTTCCTTATGATCCATCTCCGGCAAATTGATGCGCCGGATTTCTCCGTGCACCCGGATCATCGGCGGCATTCCGGCCGATAAGTGTAAATCCGAAGCGCTGTTTTTAACCACGAACGCAAGCAACTCTACTATATTCATTGCGACATCCTCATATGACAGTGTAAACAGTGCAAAAAGTGACGTGAAAAATGGATCGATCGTAACGGCCGGAACTTGAATGAGGCAGGTTTAAATACTTGGACTTGGACTCTCACTGTACCGGTTTCATGCGGTCTGATTGACGGCATCGCTGATTCGATTGGCCCAGGCTGTGGCCTCCAGCTCCAGTTTTGTGAATTCTTCCATATTGAGAAATCCCAACCCGGAAAGCATCGATGACGCTATTTCCGTTTCCCCTTTCTCATACGCCTCAATCAATGCGAGTTGATAACCCAATGGGCCGCGGCGATTCAGCAGGGCTTCACTCATGTCTTTTTGTATGCTGAGCGTACCGACAAGCTCGCCCATTTCTATCCCCAGTAACGTATCCAGCAACGACAGCACTCCGACCATGAACGCGCGATCCTGATGATTCTTATCGTGCGGGCGATCCGCTATTGCGATGGATTCGAGCAATTTCCCACGGATAGCCGCAGTCTGCATTAGTGCATCGGATGAACCGCCGTCTCTCTGTTTGGCGGCGTAGAGCAGAATCTGCACCCAACGCTGCAACTGCTTCCGCCCGATGATCATGATGGCACGCTTAATCGAGTTAATCTTGCTTGTTGGCATGCCGTTTGCAGCCGAATTCACCATGCGCAACAGGTTATAACTCAAGCCGGGCTGATATTTGAGCTCATTCTCAATGTCACTCACTTCACTGTCTTTCACAACCAGCAGCAAAAGCTTCAGCAAAGATAATTTGGACGGATCGATCCGTTTTCCCGCAATGATTTCCGGCTTAGCAAAATAAAATCCTTGCAACATTTGGAAATTTAACGCGATGCAATTTCTGGCGATCTCCGGACTCTCAACTTTTTCAGCCAGCAGCAACACCGGCCAGCGCCTTAATTTCTTGATCAGGCCGAGCAAACCGGGCCGGTTTAATGCTGTGATATTGATCTTCACCACATTGATGAGCGGCATAATACGATCGAAGCGCGTATCCAGGTGGGTAACATTGGACAGCGCCAGTTGATAGCCTTTTTGTTTCAAGAATGAACAGCGCTGGATGATCTCATCGTTGATTTCCACATTTCTTAAAATTTCCAGAACCACATGCTTTTGAGGCAACATGCAAATGGCATCATTCATTAATAACTTTGCATCGACCTTAATAAAACCGCGCCGCTCGCCAATGACATTTTCTATGCCTAACTGCCCATAAGTATCGATGATGACATTCGCCGACGCTGCGGAGTTATCGGTTATCGTGACTATGTTTTGTTGATCGGAGCGAAATAAAAGCTCATAGGCAACTAAATTCTGTTTGTTATCAAGTATCGGTAACCGGCCGAGATAAACTTCCATCTCTTATACTCCTATCTCTTCATGCGAGCTTGCTGACTGTGGTTTATCGTCTCGAATCGAATCAACTTGAATCTTCAGTTTCACAACCACAAGATACTGCAACTATGAGATTATTTGGCAGAACTAATATGAATCGGCCGATTAGCGTATCGCATTAAACACCTCAATGACTTGCAGTCTCGCCACTGTCATTACTGATTCGACAATCTCGGCCGATAGCCCCAAAAAACTCCAGGCATGCAGTGCACGATCGGAAATTTTTTCTTCTTGATCGATCCGCTGGTTGGTGCATGGCTGGATATAGCTCGCAATATTCACGGCTGCGCACAGTGTGCTGGCGTCATACTGAAATTCTTTTTCCTGCATTGGATTGAATTGATATTCAACCATCTTGCAAATATTGAGCGGCAGTTTCCATTGCTTCAACAACTCGGCACCCAATTGCGCATGGGTAAAACCGAAGATCTTGCGCTCCGCTTGGATAACCGAATCTTCGCCCTGACTCATGCAGCTCAATACCATTGCCGATTCCTTTGGATATTGATTGAAAAGAATTAACCGCCCTACGCCGTGTAACAACCCGGCAATAAAAAACCGCTCCCGGCTGTCGACGCTGGAGGCCAGCAGGCGCGCAATTACTCCGCATGTGATGCTGTGATTCCAGAAAGTATCCATATCGACCAAATCGGGTGGAATATCTTTGAATGTGGAAGTCACAGATGACGCAAGAACAAGATTACGCAACTCTTTTTGCCCGACAATCGATATCGCTTTTAAAACGGTTTCCACTTTCCCGGAAAAGCCGAAATAGGTACTGTTGGCAAACTTCAACAACTTTGCCGTAAGTGCAGGATCACTGGAAATGACATGCTCCAATTCGGTATTGGCCGCTTCTCCGGAATCAATTAAATCGTTAACGCGGATAACCACATCGGGTAAGGAAAAGATTGAGCGGACGTTGGCAACTATCGTGCGTGGATCATCCATGGATGTCTCTATTAAGAAGAAATAAAAAGGAATCTTAGGAAGTTGAATAGACCCTAAGATAAACCAAATGAGACTGGATGATGCTGAGGATTAGGCGGGGAAAACTAGCGGATTTCGTCGAAAAGCGTCACCCGTGCAAGCAAACCTGCCGGACGCTTTATTTTTATTTTGCAGAAATAAGTGCCTGATATTTCGCTTGCAGTTGTTCTTTACTTTCAATTTTATCGGAATTGACTGTTATGCAGTCGACCGGACACACCTCAACGCATTGCGGCTCGTTGTAGTGCCCGACACATTCAGTGCACAGCGCCGGATCGATCTGATAGATTTCTTCACCTTGCGAAATCGCACCGTTAGGGCATTCAGGTTCGCAAACATCACAATTGATACATTCGTCGGTAATGATTAATGCCATTTGAATTCTCGTAATACTAACTATTGCTAACTATTTTTTCGCGCAACTTCTTCGCAACTAAAGGATGCACGAATGTATCGGCATTCCCGCCGAGTAGCGCAATCTCGCGCACCATGGTGGCTGAAATAAACATATATTGCTCGGATGGCGTCATGAACAAAGTTTCGACATCGGGATACAACCCGCGATTCATGCCCGCCATCTGGAACTCATATTCAAAGTCGGATGCGGCGCGCAAGCCACGCAAAATGATGCGCGCATTCTGTTGCTGCAAAAAATGCATCAGCAAACCGGAAAAGGGCATTATTTTAACATTGGAACAGCCGGACAAAACTTCTTGCGCCATTGCCACGCGTTCTTCCAAGGTAAAAAACGGCTTCTTGCTGCTGCTCACAGCAACCGCCACCACCACTTGATCAAATAAACGCGCGGCCCGCCGGACAAGATCCTCATGCCCGCGGGTTATCGGATCAAAAGTACCGGGATAAATCGCCTTATCCATGCTGCGCCAGCTCCAGGAGCTGATAATACACGGTACCGGCTTCTGCCTTCCGCCGGACATGCCACTGCGCATCTGGAGTCCAATATCCCTTGGTTTCCGCATAAACCAACCCGCCCAGTGCAAGATGGCTTGGCAATAAAGCCAGCAATTCCGGCAACAACGCCAGACGATAAGGGGGATCGAGAAAAACGACATCAAATTTCCGCGTATCCGATTTCAAAAAACTCATGGCATTCATCATGATCAACTCAACCTGAGTTGCCTGTAATTTTTCCTTATTTTCTCGCAACATGCGATAGATTGCAGCGTCCTCATCGACCATCACCGCCAATGCCACGCCGCGTGATGCGGCTTCAAAACCCAATGCGCCACTTCCGGCAAACAGATCAAGACAGTTCATGCCACTTAAATCTTGCCCCAGCCAATTAAACAGCGTTTCTCGGATTCGATCGGCAGTGGGTCTTAAATCGGGATGCGACGGAAAAGCCAGCAAGCGGCTGCGCCATTGACCGCCGATGATACGAACTTTTCCGCGAGCTGGCGCCATCGGTGTGAGTGCTACTCAAGCGCGCCCACAATCACCGTCACCATGCCATCAGGCTGGATCCGCCGTTGGAATGCCTGGTGGATCTGTTCGACGGTAACTGCTTCGACGGCTTCCAGATAATCCGTTAAATAAGTCAACGGTAAACGATAAAAACCGATAATGGATAAAAAACCCAATATCTTGCTATTACTGTCGATCCGGAGCGGAAAACCACCGATGATATTTTGCTGCGCCGCTTTCAGTTCTTCCTCAGTCGGACCATTGGCAACAAATTCCTTAAGCACTTTATTCGTCAAGGCCAGAGCCTCTTCCGATTGCTCTTTTTTGGTCTGCAAGCCGATTTGAAACGGTCCCTGCTCTTTATAAGGGGAAAAGAAACTATACACGCTGTACGCCAAACCGCGTTCCTGGCGAATCGCTTCCATCAGGCGCGAAACAAATCCGCCGCCGCCCAGGATGTGATTGCCGACCAGTAGCGGAAAATAATCTGGATCGCTGCGCCGCAGTCCCGGATAGGCCATTTGGATATGACTTTGCGTTGCTGGATGAGGAATTCTTTTGATTCCCGCCATCGGTAACGATACCGGCGGTATTTCCGTGTTTGCTCCACCGGTGGATAATTTTTCCGTTAATTGCTCGGCAATCGCCGCCGCTTCAGACCGGGTGACATCGCCCATGATAGCGATCACCGCGTTCTTGGCTACATAGTAAGCACGATAAAATGACACTAGGTCTTCCCGCTGCAGCCGGTCTAAGGTGTCGATTTCACCCATTTCATTGAGACCATAGGGATGATGACCGTACAGCATTTTCATCAATTCACGTTCACCGATGTAATCCGGTTTTGTGCTGGATTCCTTGATACTGGCAACGGTTCTTGCTTTTTCCCGCAGCATGACATCTTGTGGAAATTCCGGGTGCTGAATGACGCGCGCTAAGATATCCAGCGCCTGCTTGCGCTCCCGCTCGCTGCTTAATGTACGCAAGGCCATGCCAGCACGGTCGCGGTCAAATTGGCTTTTCAAGTGCGCGCCGACGTCAGCCAGTGCAGTGGCTATCTGATCCTCCGACAGCCCGCCCGCGCCAAGATTCAGCAAATGTTGAACCAGACTGGCGCAACCGGATTTACCGGCGGTATCCATACCGCTGCCGGCAGCAAATTCAACACTGACATCCAATATCGGCAGGTCATGATTTTCAACAAAATATACGTGTGCGCCGGAAGCGGTTTGCCAAGTTTGGATCGGCAATGTGGCCCACACCCATTGGGCATAGAAACCCAACAGCACAATTAAAATGAATTGCTTTATTTGCACTCCAATACCCCCTGCACTACGTTCACTCAGCGTAAAAAGAAGAAAAATCCATATCAAGATCAACCGCTATTGCGCAGGCCAGCCGTTACCCCGTTGATGGTCAGGTGAATGGAACGTTTGACCTCTTCGCTATCTTCCCCCGAACGGTAACGGCGCAACAATTCCACTTGCAGGTGATTGAGCGGATCGATATACGGCGTTCTATTGCGGATGCTGCGCGCCAATGTCGGATTATCCTGCAACAATTCGGTATGACCGGTCACGGCGAACAACCATTTTTCACTTCGTACGCGCTCTTCTTGAATACGTCCGAAAATCTGTTCCCGCAACGCAACATCATCAACCAGCTCCGCGTAACGTGACGCAATGCCCATATCCGTTTTAGCCAGCACCATGTCCATATTCGACAATAATGTCTGCATGAAAGGCCATTCCCGGTACATTTCCTGCAACAAGGCCAATCCTTGCCCGTTTTGCTCTTCGCAATTGACAAAGGCTTCCACCGCATGACCAAAACCATACCATCCCGGTAGCATCATCCGGCTCAAACTCCAACTGAACACCCAAGGAATCGCACGCAAATCCTCGATGGCGTCGGAATTCTTGCGCGAAGGGGGTCTGCTGCCAATGTGCAGCCCGGCCATTTCGCGGATCGGCGTGGATTCCAGGAAGAATTGCTTAAATCCCGGTGTTTCATACACCAAGTCACGGTAAGCCGAAAAAGAGGCAGAGGCCAGCGCTTCCATCGCGCGATAATAACGATCGGCATTTACGCCAAGCGAATCATGACTCAGCAGCGTCGCCTCCATAGTCGCTGCAACCAATGTTTCAAGGTTGCGGCGGCCAATTTCGGGTTCGGCATATTTGCTGCTGATCACCTCACCCTGCTCGGTTACGCGAATTTGACCATTCACGCTGCCTGGCGGTTGCGCCAAAATACTTTGATAGCTGGGCCCGCCACCCCGGCCCACGGTGCCACCACGGCCGTGAAACAAGCGTAATTCGACTTTATACTTGGCAAAAACCTTGGTAAGTTCGATCTCGGCTTTATAAATTTCCCAGTTCGACGTGATAAAGCCGCCGTCCTTGTTACTATCCGAATAACCGAGCATCACTTCCTGCACGTTGCCGCGCGAATCCAGCAGTTTGCGATAATACGGCAAGGAAAACAGCTGATCCATGATGGCGCTGCAACTGCGCAAATCGGAAATGGTTTCAAATAATGGGATGATATTGAGGTGCAGTTGCGGATTTTCCCCGGCTTGCAGCAAACCGACTTGCTGTAATAGAAAGGCCACTTCCAGCACATTAATGATACCGGTCGTCATCGATATGATGTAATTCGTCATCGCTGCGCGGCCAAAGCGGCGATGAATTTCAGCTGCACATTGCAAAATGCGCAACTCGGATTGTGCCATATCTGATAAATCAGTGAATGAAGTTAATACAAGACACGGTTGACAGATTTCCGCCAGCAGCCAGCCGATACGTTCTTTTTCACTCAATTGCAGATAATCTTTACGCTTTGTGTTGCGCTCGAACAGTTCGCTGACGACCTGTTCATGGATTTTGCTATGCTGGCGCATATCCAGTGGAGCCAAATGAAATCCGAACACATCCACGGCACGGCGCAGATTGCGTACTGCACCGCGCGCAATCCAGGAGGATTTGTGCTGTTCCAAAGAATCAATGATGGCATTGAGATCGCGCAAAAATTCAGCGCTGCTGGAGTAAGGTGTTCTCGTTTCGGCCGGTGAATATTGCGTCACCTGATGGCCTAATTGATGTGCAGTTGCAACCAAGCGCGCGGCAATACTCAGAAAAATCCGCCGGTAGGGCTCGTCAGACCGGTTAGCGATATCCGGCGCGATAGCAGCCAATTGTTTAACCTCATCGCTGACTTGCACGATTTGTTCGGTCAGACTCATGGAGCGGCCAATTTTCTGTGCGGCATCGATATAAAAATCCAGCGCTACCGACGATTGGCGTTCCACCGCGCGCAACATGACATCATGCGTAACAAACGGATTGCCGTCGCGATCGCCGCCGATCCAGCTACCGATACGCAAAAACGAGGTCACCTGTGGAATATCATGAGCCAGACGGCGTTCGAGCAAATCTTCTATTTTTGCGTAGATATAGGGAATTTCATTCAAAAACGTGTAGCTGTAATAAGCCAACCCGTTCTCAATCTCATCGTAGACTGACAAGCGGCTTGGCCGCAGCATGCGCGTTTGCCATAAAATTTGAATGGTGGCTCGCAATCCTTCTTCATTGTGACGCAATTCGTTCGGCGTCAATTCGGTCAGCGCGCGTTCTTTCAGCAAACGCTCGATCGCCAATTGACAATCCAATATACTCCGGCGCTGCACTTCGGTCGGGTGCGCCGTGAGCACAGGTGAAACCAAAGCTTTGTTAAAAAACTCGGCCAGAACGTTACGTTCGTTTCCGTTCGCCAGCACACGTTCCAGCGCCAATGTCACACTGCCCTCCTGCGGTGAAGACCCGGCACGTAAATGCGCACGCCGCCGCCGGTTGTGATGCACATCTTCCGCGATATTGGACAGCA
>CAYQZF010000049.1:0-13632 GCA_964421895.1 uncultured Nitrosomonas sp.
TGACATCTCTAAACAGCTCGCGATCGCCACGAACACATGCGAGATTAATACCTTGTAGCATTTCTAGATCAGTTGATGGATTAAACTGGAGATTATAACGCAATGAGGGTATCTATAATACTGATAGATCGATTGTTGTCCATGCAAAATCCGATTGCCAAAATTTTAATGAACATTCTTTATTTCTAATATACTTAATTGAATCCATTGATCCCAATTGAGGAGAGCAATTTGTCATTGACGCGCGATGATCGCAAAATCAGTATTATAGGCGGCTTATTATTGCTAGGGCTTACGCTGACAACGGGTATCACAGTGTATACCGTCATGCGGCAGGAAATTGAGTCGGTACTGGGGAGAGGATTAGCGGTTGCCTTACAAGGAAAAGCGCATTTGCTGGAATCGCAAATTGAAAAAGGATTGGCGGATACCCGTGCATTGTCGCTGCGTCCGTTTATCGTTCAGTCAATGCAACAACTTAATACCGAGCCAGACAACCATAATGCACTCCATGACCTGGTGCGAAATGTTAACTCATTACCTGAGGCAGGTTTCTCGGCGGCTATCGTTCATGATAAACAAGGAAAAACGCTGTCGCAAGTAGGTCAGTTTTCCAACAGTAAAAAAGTACTGCGGTTAAATAATGACACGCTTTTAATATGGGATGAAGGATTGATTCTTCATACAACCAATGATGTGTTCGATCAAGATAAACACCGCATTGGCAGTATCACGGCACAAGTTAAATTACCGCAACTGACACGCCGGTTTAGAGCGATTCGATCCGTTGGTGAAACCGGTGAATTTATCTTGTGCGCAAAACCGGAAAAGGGTAAGCATGAAATGGCTTGCCTTATTAGCCAAATCGATGGTGTGCGATTCAAACATCTGATTATCGATGAAAACATACCATCAAAATATACACTCGATAAGAATAGTGGTGTAGCCGCCACATTTGATTATCGTCAAGTACCTGTCATTGAAGCTTATGCTTCATTGCACTCCATCGGCCTAACCATGATTCTGAAACTGGATGAGGAGGAATTATTCAAACCGGTCACTGAAAAATTAAAGGATATCATTATTTATCTGGCAGCATTGATCAGCGCTGAAATATTGTTACTAAACTGGTTTGTACGCAAGCTTATCCAATCAGAAAAAGAAGCCCGGAAAGCTAAAGAAACGGCTGAACAATATTCTATTGAGCTAAGCCACAAGGAAAGCGAATTACGAGAACGCCTAAAAGAAATCACATGTCTTTATGAAATTCGCCGCAGCCTTGGACTCGAGCTATCGGTGGAGGCAGCCTGCCAAAATGTTATTAAGTTTTTAATACTCGCAATGCAACATCCTGAATACACCTCGATCACTATCAAACTCGATGGAAAACACATTTCTTCTTCACCCCAGATTAGAGATTTTACACATGAATTGACATCTGAAATCTGTATTAATGGTGGAATATGCGGTCAACTAAGTGTTTATTATCCTAAAGATAAACCATTTTTAATAATGGAAGAACAAAGGCTAATTAATGCCATTACGAGTGATCTGGCATTATGGCTTGAGCGCAAACAAGTCGATGAGCTACTGCATGCCCGACTGAAAGAGATCACCTGTTTATATGAAATACGGCGTAGTATGGGAGTGGAGCTTTCGTTAGAAGATGTCTGCTTTAGTATATTCAAATACTTAATACCTGCCTTGCAATATCCAGAAATTGCTACTGCAGTTATCGACGTTAACGACAAACATTTCACTTCCAGAAATGAAAACCAAAATAATATTAATCAACCCAATGCTAATAACAAAATAGATACAAACTTCACCAGCTCTGGGTTTGACCAGGAAATTTATCAGAGCAAATCGGTTTTGCGATCATTAATCTTTATCAATGGAATAGAATGCGGTCACTTAAGTATTTTTTATTCGGAAGATAAACCATTTCGTTTGCCGGAAGAACAGAAATTGGTCAGTGCGATTGCCAATGATCTTGAAAGTTGGCTTGAACTCCGACATTTGGAACAGGCACTGGTATCTGTTGCTGAGGAACAAGCGCACACAATTGGGCAAGAATTACACGATAATGTCGGACAGCAAATAGCAGCTATCGGGTATCAAGCCAGGGTGTTGGAAAAGAAAATTTCCAATTCGGCGAGCGGCGATAAAAATTTAGCGATGCTGGCATCCTCCATTGCTTCTCAAACGCAAACAGCCGTGATTCATATCAAACAACTTGCGCAAGGATTGCTTCCGTTTGAACTGGAGGCCAATGGCTTGATCCAAGCATTACAAACCTTAGCCACACGAATTTCAACAACGTATAATATCGAATGTGACTTTTCTGGAAATAATATTAACATTATCAACGATAACAGCACAGCACTCAATTTGTATCGCATCACCCAGGAAGCAGCAAATAATGCAATCCGGCACGGAAAAGCGAAGCATCTGACTATTTCTTTAACCTCCGATGAAAAAACACTGTGTTTATCTATCTGTGATGATGGTTGCGGTTTTACGGGAATTGATACCGATTATCCATCGACACCGGGGATGGGTATTAAAATTATGCAGTACCGCGCAAAGGAATTGGGTGCAAAGCTGGAAATTCTCGCACGCAAAGAAGGTGGTACAGAAGTTCGTTTAAAAACACAAATTATTAAAAATGTCGATAAAGAAAGCAAAAGTAATGCTCATTGATGATCATGCCATGTTGCGGCATGGTCTTGCCATGCTCATCAACATGGAACCGGATATGGAAGTATTCGCCGAGGCAGGTGATGGCACTGAAGCTCTGGAAATCATCAAGAAAAATAATCCCGTGGATATTATTTTATTAGATGTGACTCTCAAAACAGTATCTGGGCTCGAGGTAATCAAAAGCATCCATGCTGCGGTTCCAGATTTACCTGTACTTTTTATCTCCATGCATGATGAATCAGTTTATGCTGAGCGAGCCCTTCGCGCAGGAGCGCTTGGCTACGTCATGAAGCATGAACCGGGCGAGGTTTTGCTTGAAGCTATCCGTGAGGTTCTAAAAGGCAATGTTTATCTAAGCAAGCAAATGCACAAAAAGCTATTAAAGCGAATGGTTATGAAAAGCTCCGAGCCCGAGCATTTAATCAACACGCTTACATCCAGTGAGCTTGAAGTTTTACACTTGATCGGACAAGGGCATAATAGTCACGAAATTTCCCAGATGCTTTGCCGCAGTATTAAAACAATCGACACGCACCGATTCAATATCCGGTCAAAATTAAATCTGAAAGATGGTGCCGATCTAATCCGCTACGCCACACGCTGGATCTCCCAGCAACAATAAAATCGCATACGATTGATCTTGAATGTGACATTTAATGAATGACCCCGCCCCAAGGGGCGAGGAATTAAACCCGGTAGAGATTAAAAAGACAACCGGATTGGTCAACTCAGGAAATCTCAAATAAATTCGTAAATCAGAGCTGGAATAATCAACTCCTGGTTTCAGGCAAATTTACCTCTATATCCCTGCTTAAATGTAAATCACGTAAATTACCCGGTTCAATCTTTTGAACCGGTATCGGCGTCTTATTCCCAATTTCCAAGTTTAGCACTAAGCTGATCCTACCGCTTTTCAATTGATTTGTGCGGCGCTTACTCGCCACTACTTTTCTTCCTTAACCGGGTTGTTCTCCATAATTTGACTGTGTCATCCCACTATAAACTTTTTAACCACATGGCCGATAAACGCTGAAAGCTCAAGATCTAGAGCTTGATCCGATTCAAACAAATTCAATATTTTATTTACAATAATACTTTGACACGATTACTCCTATGCCAAAATTACGCCTCAAAATAGTCAAGCAAAAAATGCAAAAATACCCAACACAGACACACGATTTCTTAAAAGATATACGCGGGTTTGCACAAGAAAAAATCAATCAAATACTCGATAATGATGTACTTCCTTTGATTATCGCGCCATCTATTTTTATCGTCTTTGCAGGTCTGGAATGGTGGCGCTGGTATCTGGAAATACCGACGCCCATTCCGCTTCTTTTAACTGTCATTGCACTGTGTTTAGGCGCTTATTGTTTTTATAAATTGTTCGGACACAAAAAAAGGGAAGAGTTGCAGAAAAATTTGCAGGCAACTCTGAATCGACACCCGGAATTACATTAATACTGTCAGAAACAGAATTGGTGCGGCAGATATTCACGCCGGGCCTCAACAAACTAATAGAAAAGTTTCGCCCGGTTGCTTTATCGCTGTAACCGGGTGTTAAACACGGATAATTCCCGCCTGCCATTTGCGCCGGAAATTCTCTGCGCTACACCAGCTTCCAATCCAAAGGCGCACCCGCATAAAGCGGTATCAGCGGCTCTCCGGCAAAATCAAACCGTTCCGGGACAATCCAGCATTCTTTCTTCAGCGTAATCGAACTTGTATTGCGCTGCAATCGATAGAAATCCGCACCATGAAAACTTGCAAACGCTTCCAGTTTATTTAAAGCCCCAGCTTGTTCGAAAGCGGTTGCGTATAACTCGATAGCGGCATGCGCAGTAAAAATGCCGGCGCAGCCACAGGAATTTTCTTTACTCGTCTGTCCATGCGGCGCGCTATCGGTGCCGAGAAAGAATTTCGGATTACCGCTAGTCGCCGTCTCTAGTAAAGTCTGACGGTGCATTTCGCGTTTCAATACCGGCAGGCAGTAATAATGCGGACGGATACCGCCCTGAAAAATCGCATTGCGATTGAACAACAGATGATGTGCCGTAATCGTGGCGGCGATATTGTTGGACGCTGTTTTTACAAACTGCACCGCATCGCGCGTGGTGACATGCTCAAATACGATGCGCAAACCCGGGAAACGCCGTGTTAGCGGCGCCAGTATACGGTCGATAAAAACTTTCTCACGATCGAATACATCCACATCGGGATCTGTCACTTCGCCGTGCACCAGCAATGGCAAGTCATTCCGCTCCATCGCCGCCAGTGTGGCATAACATTTGGCGATATCGGTGACGCCAGCGTCGGAATTCGTCGTCGCACCTGCAGGGTATAGCTTCACGGCGTGCACTATCCCGCTTTCCTTGGCCCGAATGATTTCCGATGGTGCTGTATTGTCCGTCAAATACAGCGTCATCAGCGGTTCAAAAGCGGATTGCAGCGCTGCAGGCAAAGCAGCCAGAATTCGCGCACGGTATATCAGCGCCATTTCGACAGTAGTAACCGGTGGCCGCAAGTTAGGCATGATGATGGCGCGCGCGAATTGTTTTGCCGTATGCGGCAGCACAGCACGTAATGGTTCACCGTCACGCAAATGCAAATGCCAGTCGTCGGGGCGGGTAATGGTAATGCTGGTCACGATGGTTTCTCGATACTGTTGAGTAGCCACTCATTATAGCGCAGGCTTCGGCGTTATCCGGAATTGCCTGCCGCTTTTAAATCCAGTGCCAGCTGATAGAGCGCTTTCTTGTTTTCGCCGCTAATCTCCGTTGTCAGTTTAACCGCCTGCTTGAGCGGCAATTCAGCCAGCAAACAGGTTAAAGTATGCCGCGCTTGATCGCTGATTTCGGATCTCTCCGGCGCCTCCGCAGCGGAGAGCAATAACACAAACTCTCCCTTCTGCTGATTGGCATCCGCTTGCAGCCAATCCAATACCTGTTGCATTGTTCCGGTATGAATCGTCTCGAATAATTTGGTTAATTCCCGGGCAATGGTCAGTTCGCGATCCGGTCCGAAGACTACCAGCATATCCGTGACACACTCCAGAATGCGGTGCGGCGCTTCATAAAAAATCAACGTGTACGGGCATGATTGCAGTGCTGTCAGCTCGCGTTTGCGCAATCCGCTTTTGGCCGGCAGAAAACCGTAAAACAAAAAATGGGGATTCACGATGCC
Organism: uncultured Nitrosomonas sp.; assembly: GCA_964421895.1. GTDB lineage: Bacteria > Pseudomonadota > Gammaproteobacteria > Burkholderiales > Nitrosomonadaceae > Nitrosomonas. Next base: position 5,887 of record CAYQZF010000049.1, read on the forward strand.
GGCCGCGGACATCGCGCAGACCGCCGCATTTGGGCCAGGAACCGGAATCACCGGGTGACCCCGCGTACGCACCTGCCGGACCAAAATCGCACCAGGATCGGAAATACCCGGCGTGCCCGCATCGGTCACTAAGGCAATGCTTTTTCCGGCATCCAGCAAGGCCAATATTTTTTCCGAGACCGCCATTTCGTTGTGCTGATGCAAACTGACCCATTTCGCTGTAGTAATGGCATGCGCTGACAGTAAATATTGGGAATTCTGCACATGTTCGGCGGCTATCAAGTCAACTTTTCCCAGCACATCCAAAGCTCTCAAGCTGATATCGCTTAAATTTCCTATTGGGGTAGCAACCACATATAATGCATTTTTTTCCAGCATCGTCTTCGCTATGACACGTTTCGTTACAATTCTCACAGTGTTTCTGCTGGTACTATACGGCAACCCGCCAGTAATGGCCACCGATATGGAAGAGCCTCCGCAACCAGAAATTGTGTCGGAGCCGGTGATCGTTTCCCATATCGCGCTCCTGCTTCCGCTTGAATCTACTGCATTCGCCGAAGCCGCGAATGTCGTCAAGGAAGGCTTTGAAATCGCTGCACAACGCGGACAATCGCTGCCGCTGACAATCCGTCTCTACGCCACCAGCGACGATCCACTCGATATACTCATGAGTTACTATTATGCCGTGTCTTCCGGTGCGGTATTTGTCCTTGGGCCACTGACGCGCGATGGTGTAGCGGCCATAGCATCCAGCCATTCGCTTGCAGTACCGACATTGACATTGAACACCACTGACAACCAGCCATCCATGCCGGCCAAATTGTATTTCTTCGGCTTGCAAACCGATACCGAAGCCAGTCACATCGCGAAATTGGCACACGCAAGCGGCAGCAGCCACGCCGTCATTATTGGGGACGACAGCGCCCTATCGAAGCGCCTGCAGAATGCCTTCAAACAGCGCTGGCAAGGCAAATACGGAAAAACAGCCGAATCGCTGCGCTATACGGCAAATCCGCTGGTGCTGCAACAATTACGCGATCTGACAGCCGGAACGGACCGGCTGGCATTTTTAGCCTTGAATGCAGCCAATGCACGTGTCTTACGCAACTATCTCGATCCGGAAGCACCAGTGTATGCCACTTCACAGATTTTTACCGGTAACGACAATCTCCTGCTTAATAGCGACCTGAATGGCATCCAGTTTCTCGATATGCCGTGGCTGCTGCAACCCGATCACCCCGCCGTCATGGCCTACCGCCACACCAGTAAAACCAGGAATACCGAAATGGAACGCCTCTACGCGCTAGGCATCGATGCTTTCCGCTTGATGACCGACCTGTTGCACCAGCGGCCCGCCAAAGACATCGCATTTGACGGTGTAACCGGCAATATTCGTTTCGCACCACCCAATCTTTTTACCCGCGAGCCCATTGCCGCGCAATTTGACAACGGTAAGGTACGGCTGATCGCAATGCCTTCGAATGCGCTAGAAACACCTCAGAATGCGCCCAAAAATGAAGGGCAGTGACGCCGAACAGATCGCGCTATCGTACCTGCAACGGCAAGACTTGGTACTGGTAACACAAAACTACCGCTGCCGTTTTGGCGAAATCGATCTGATCATGCGCGACGGCGCAACACTGGTTTTTATCGAAGTCCGCATGCGGGGAAGCGAAGTGTTCGGCGGAGCTGCAACCAGCATTACACCATCGAAACAGGCCAAACTGTTACACACCGCGCGGCATTATCTATCCCAACTTAAGAACGAACCGCCCTGCCGCTTCGATGCGCTGCTACTATCGGGTACCGGTGGGCGTGAAATTGAATGGATTCAGGATGCGTTCGGGGAGTGATTTATTCTAGTCAACTAAAATTAGAAAAGCTATTTACTATCGTGCAAAGATAAACCGGCGCATTTAGCTTCTCCGACTCATCAACTTCTGTAATTCTATAAAGCTTCATGAGGGTTTGAATAATGCCATCCCTCATGAAATATTCTCCACTTATTTCAATTAACCTCTTTGTAATCAACCCAAGATTTCTTGCAGCGAATCCTTAGAAAGCTAACCAACCGTTCAGGTAGAACGTATCGTTGTTGACAGCATTGCGGCCCAAGCCATCATAGTTGTGCACGCTGCCGTTAAACTTGAAATTGTGAACGTATTGCGCCGCGATGCGAAGATTAATGAATGTGCTCATTACGGAATTATTGGTTTTACCGAAAGGGGTAAAACTGGCCTCAGCGATGAACGCCTGACTCAACGGATTACCTGTGCGGCTGCCGCTGATCGGGTCACCTGAACTGAAGATGACGGTATCGGTTGTTCCAGTGGTCTGATTGTAAAACAAGTTCAAACCGTATGTTTGCTGAAACGTATACCCGGCCCTTATCCGCACCGTATCGAGATTGCCTTTTACTCTGTCAGCTAAACCCAGCGCAGAGCTGGCATTCAGGTTGCGATTTTCGCGCAGATAAGTCGCGGTAAATTCGTAAATATGCACCGGGTTGGCAAGATACTGATACGTCAAATCAAAACCAAAGTCGTCATACCGGTCCGTGCCCGCCCCTAGAATCCTTTGCGGATTGATGTCGGCGTGCATGCCATAGGCACCCACCGCGCCATAATGACCGCTCCAATCCTTTTGCAATGCGATCCGCCAATATGGTGCGCCGCCGCTAATCCTGGGTTGCTCCGCATCGAATACGCTAATTCCTTTTTGTGCGTTTTTAGCCAAACTGGTGTAACCACCGGCTTCCACATATAAAAAGTCGTTCAACATCATATACGCCGTTGCACCAATAACTTGCGAGCCGAGCGATTCAATCAGATTGGCGGCGGATTGCGTCGGTGCCAAAGGCGACGAGCTCCACGGGAATCCCCAGGTTGGTGTGGTATTCCACAGATCGGTAACTGTCGGATTGTTATTTGTCGTCAAACCAAAAACCACTTTCTGACCAGCAACATCGGTGTGATCGGCAAAGCGGATATCAGCATTATCCAGCACGCCGATATTTTCCACGCCATCGTAGGTTCCTTCAACAAATGCACCAATCTTGGATGTCAGGCGCCCTCCCAGAAAAACAGCAGCCTCATCAATCGTGCCGTTATCATTCTTACCAAAACGCGGCGCAGCGCCATCTGGCTGATCGTGCTGGGTATGCGTATACGAACCGCGGATCATGCCACTCAATGGAATGATATTGTTGTTCTTGCCATCCGTTTGCGTATATCCATTGAGCTTGAAATTCCTGCCAACGGAAGTCAGGTTGGGTCCAAATGACTGAACGTGGCAAGCGCTGCACGCATAGCCGGTCTGGCGCGCGAAACTCGGGAGTGCATTCGCGTTAGAACTTAATAGGAAAAATACCAACAAACAAACGAAAAACAATATCGCATTCTTAGTTGCCATGATCAACCAATCCCTATTCTAATGAAATGAAAAATTTAAATAAAAATCCGCATGAATATGAGCCATCTAGCGTTGACACAATCCTACACTTCGCTACCGAAATACCGTTCCCGCATAAGGGAATTTATCCTTTGCGGGATTATTCTCCTCAACAAGTGAATTTTTCGTGAATTTAATTGAGTAAAGTTGTTAAAGAACTCAGAAAGATAAACTAGAAATATCAACTTGATTTATCGTACAGCTTTTAGAAACTTCCTTTCCTCAAGTTCAAGTAATTATCAGGATTCATCATGCCGACACCTTTCGTTTCCAGTAGCATCACCTATACCACACTGTCTCATGACAATTCGATTGACTCGCTCATCGGAGAGTTGCGCTGGGTAAACACAACCATTTCATACAGCTTTCCGTTCAGCAACAGCATTTCATACTGGTCAGCACTCTCCGGCGGGTACGGTTCTCAATTCGGCGATGGAGAGCCCTGGCGAAGCACTTTCACACCACTGACAAGCGCCGATCAGGCCGCTTTTATCAAAGCATTACAACAGTGGGCAAATGTTGCCAATATTAATTTTACTCAGGTCACGGAAACACCCGGTAACGTGGGCGACATCCGCGCGGCCTATACTGACGACCCCGGTGAAGCGACATTGGCTTGGGCTTATCTACCCAATACAAGCCCCTTGGCGGGAGACGTGTGGATCAACACCAATAGTTTGCTCAATTCACAGGAATGGAATCCCGGAAATATTTCTTTCGAGACGCTTTTGCACGAACTCGGCCATGCACTCGGCCTCACCCACCCGTTCGCCGATCCCGATATGCCATCAAAACCGGTACTCTCGGCGAATTTGGACAGCACCATCCACTCCGTAATGAGTTATACCTATGCCAATCTGAAAGGCGAAACGGGTGACGAATTCTCTTTTCACCCGACTACACCGATGGCGCTCGATATTGCTGCAATACAGTATTTATACGGCGCCAATATGCATTACCACGCCGGTGATGACACATACATTTTTAATGACATCGACACTTACAACGAAACACTCTGGGATGCGGGCGGTAACGACACCATTCGTTACGATGGCACAATACCCGGCTTGATCAATTTAAACTCAGGCGATGGATCGTTTATCGGTCAGCTGGTTTACGTTCAATCCAATGGTGTAAATATCGGTGATCCCGTTCCGAACGTCTGGATCGCCAACAACGTTACGATCGAAAATGCTGTTGCCGGGCAAGGCAACGATATCCTAATCGGCAACAGCAGCCGCAACAACTTGGATGGCGGTGCAGGAATCGATACCGTACAAGTCGATGCACTCCGCAGCCAATTCACCCTGAACCCGATCGCCGGCGGCTACACGCTCAGCGATACTGCTAATTCCGGCAATCAAGATATATTGACAGACATCGAACGGGTGAAATTCGCCGACGCGCATGTAGCACTCGATCTCAATGGTCACGCTGGAGAAGTCGCCAAACTGATCGGTGTAGTATTTGGCGCTGCTGCTGTGACCAATCATGATTATGCAGGTATCGGCCTGATTAAAGCCGATGAAGGGTTGAGTTACGAGCAACTAGCGACCTTCGCCATCGACGCAACCAATCTTACCAGCCACGACGCCATCGTCTCGCTGCTGTGGCAAAACCTGTTTGGCTCCGCACCCACACTCAGTGAAAAATCCCCCTACGTCAACATGCTCGATAGCGGCAAAATCTCAACTGGCGAACTTGCTATGCTTGCTGCGGAAACCGGTATCAACGCAGAAAATATTCACCTGACAGGGCTTGCATACACTGGATTGATGTACACCGGGTAAGAATTGATTGATCAGTTTATTTGACTTCATTCTCAACGAATTACCATCATTTCACTAAGCCGCAGCGGAACCTAATACAAAAGCTTGTTATAAAAACCGATGTCATTATTTGAACTGAGCTTCAGAAACGAAGTGATTACCGGAAATGGCAATTTTTATTCTCAATAATCGATCAGTTATTCTCAGAATCACGATCATCGATGCCAATTGTATTGCAATTCGCATTTCGCATGAGAAACCTGTGAAATCGAGCGCTTTAGTGTCCATGCGCCACTTTTGACTTCATTACAAATCTTTGTTACTTTTCTGCGCAAACTCCCGATGTTGCATTCTGCACACTGGTTGAACATGAGGAATGACATGCACGAAGAAACCGTAATGCACGGCCTGAGAGCCAAAGGGCTAAAAAAAGAGTCGATATCAAAATCCGCCGCGGTTACCATCGGCCTTGCGGCAACCGCGCCGGCCTATTCACTCACCGGTGCACTGGGACACGGCGCCGCACAGAGCGGTTATCAATTGCCGATCGTGTTTATTTTATCCGTGATCCCAATGTTCTTTGTAGCATTGTCTTATAAACACCTGACGACTTCCGCACCTGATTCCGGAACGGTTTTCACTTGGGGAACCAAAGCCATTGGACCGCGCTTCGGCTGGCTGGGCGGCTGGGCGCTTCTGCTGGCCAGCATACTGTCAGGAGTAGCGGCAACGCAAGTGATTGTGGATGCACTGGCTATCTTACTCAGCATGACAGAAACGCCAATTTGGTTTCATTTTGGTGTTGCAACTTTATTTATTTTAAGTACCACATATCTGACCGCACTCGGTGCAGAAGAATCTTCGCGCACCACACTGATTTTGACAATTATGCAGTACGGCGGACTCATCGCACTTGCGATGATTCTATTCTTACAAGTCTTGCAAGGTGATACGGTGCGTACTGCAGAGTCTTTATCGCTAGAATGGTTTAATCCGTTCGCCATTTCTTCGTTTCATGCGTTTCTGAATGGATTTCTAGTCGCGCTATTCATTTTCTGGGGATTCGATGCATCGTTAGCGATGTCCGAAGAAACGAGCGGCAGCGCTGAACAGGCAGGACAAAGCGGCATCATCGCCATGCTCATCACGGTAGTTACTTATGTCACCTTCGCAACTGCTGCACTGGCTTATGCCGGTATTGATGTGCACGACAGCTCCAGCTTAACGTTCCAAGATAATATCGACTCAATTATTACGGTACTAGCAACTCATATGATCGGAGCCAAAGGCACTTTTATAGCTGCGCTGATCATCGCAATCTCGGCATTTTCCGCCACCATGTCGACGATCATGCCGGCTGCGCGCGCCGCACTTGCCATGGCGACTTACCGGGCCATTCCACACCGCTTCTCTTCCGTTAATAAAGCGACGCAAACTCCGCAATTTGCGACATGGACAATTGGCTTAATGACGCTAATTATCTACGTAACATTGAGCTTGATCAGCGAATCCATCGTCAAGGACACCATTCACAGCGTCAGTATCGTAGTTTGTACTTACTACACGGTGGCCGCGCTGGCCTGCGTACTATATTTCCATCGGACCGCATTCAATCATTGGTATACCATGCTTTCGCAAGTCATTCTGCCGGGAATTGCCGCTGCCATTCTGATTGCTGTCGCGTTTATCCAGGCATGGAATATGATGGATCCCGGTTATGGATCGAGCGGATCGATTGCGGGCGTGGGCATAGTATTCTTAATCGGCGTAGTTACGTTATTTTTTGGCGTATTGCTGATGTTGTTCTGGAATTTGCGAGAACCCAGATTCTTCCGGGGAGAAACCTTACCGCTCGAACGCGCGCACATGGTGCCCGATGATAATGGAAAGAATGGCACCGATCGTTAACTTCGATCGTTCACACTATATTCAAATAAAGAAATCTGTTTAATAGCAAGAAATGAAAAATATGTACTTTGTTAGATTGCTTGCGTGAAAAAAACATAATCAATTTCAACCAACTATTTGTATCAAAGCTGCAAGCGATGATGTGTCTTTGCTAAATTGATTTATCTTTCTCAAGCGGAAAACACATATCGCGCAAAGCCCTAATCCCACCTGCCAGTGAAACCACATGGGTATATCCCATCTGCTGCAACGCATCCGCGACTAGCACAGAACGGTAACCACCTCCGCAATACAAGACAATTGGCGCCTCTTTATCTGGAATTACGGTTTCAATATCACGTTCGATAATACCTTTCCCCAGATGACGAGCACCTGCTGCATGATCTATCCAGAACTCGTGATCTTCGCGCACATCGATGAAATGAAATTGTTCTCCTTGCGCTAATCGTGCTTGAACATCAGCTACTGTACATTCCATTACTCGCTGTCTAGCTTGTTCTACTAACCGTAAGAATCCAGGGTTATGCTGCATGCGCTCTCCATTTATTCACATACTTTTATTTCTTTGACCGATAAAAAAACCGGTACACCGGCTGTCTTGCGACAGTGGTGTACCGGT
>CAYQZF010000050.1:0-13593 GCA_964421895.1 uncultured Nitrosomonas sp.
CCAGATTGTGCAGTTGTATTCTGGCGATGGATTGAATATGTTTCTGATCCAACGCATGGAACACGACCACCTCATCGATGCGATTGATGAATTCCGGCCTAAAGTAAGTTTTTACTTCACCCATTACAGCGTCTTTGATCACTGAATACGAGTTGCCCGCCATTTCCTGGATCATTTGTGATCCAAGATTGGAAGTCATGACGATCACGGTATTTTTAAAATCGACAGTGCGGCCCTGACCATCGGTCATGCGTCCGTCGTCGAGAACTTGCAGCAATACGTTGAATACATCCGGATGTGCTTTTTCCACCTCATCCAGCAAGATCACAGCATAAGGTTTTCGCCGCACCAGTTCGGTCAAATAGCCGCCTTCTTCGTAACCGACATAACCCGGCGGTGCGCCAATCAGGCGCGCAACCGAATGTTTTTCCATGAATTCGGACATGTCGATGCGAATTAAATGCTCTTCCGAGTCGAACAGGAAACCGGCCAGTGCCTTGCATAACTCCGTCTTACCGACACCGGTTGGTCCCAGGAATAGGAAAGAGCCGTACGGCCGGTTCGGATCGGACAGTCCGGCGCGGGAACGTCGGATAGCGTCGGACACCAGCCGTACCGCTTCATCTTGGCCGACAACCCGTTCGTGCAGTTTTTGCTCCATCAACAGCAGCTTTTCCCGCTCACCTTGCATCATTTTCGAGACTGGAATACCGGTTGCGCGCGATACCACTTCGGCGATTTCCTCTGCACCGACCTGCGTGCGTAATAATCTGGGAGCGGCTACCGTGTCGGCTTCGGCGCGGTTGGCTTGCTGCAACTGCGCTTCCAGTTGCGGCAGACGGCCGTACTGCAATTCCGAAACTTTCTGCCAATCGCCTTTACGCGTAGCCGTCTCAATTTCCAGCTTGATTTTCTCCATCTCTTCCTTGACTTGCTGGGAGCCTTGCACCTGAAATTTTTCGGTTTTCCAGATTTCCTCTAAATCGGCGTATTCACGTTCTTTCTGTTTGATTTCATCTTCGAGCAATTGCAGACGTTTTTGCGAAGCCTCGTCTTTCTCTTTTTTGATTGCTTCGCGTTCGATTTTCAATTGAATCAAACGCCGCTCCAGTTTATCGAGTGCTTCGGGTTTGGAATCGATTTCCATTTTGATCCGCGCCGCGGCTTCGTCGATCAGATCGATCGCTTTGTCCGGTAGGAAACGGTCGGTGATGTAGCGGTTGGATAATTCTGCAGCCGCGACGATGGCTGGATCGGTAATATCCACACCATGATGCACTTCATATTTCTCCTGTAGGCCGCGCAGAATAGCGATAGTGGCTTCCACAGTCGGTTCTTCCACCAACACCTTCTGGAAGCGCCGCTCCAGCGCAGCATCTTTTTCAATGTATTTGCGGTATTCGTCCAAGGTTGTCGCACCGACGCAGTGCAGTTCACCGCGCGCCAATGCCGGTTTCAGCATGTTGCCAGCATCCATCGCGCCTTCCGCTTTACCGGCGCCGACCATGGTATGTAGCTCGTCGATGAAGACGATGGTTTTGCCTTCGTCTTGCGCGAGCTCCTTCAATACCGATTTGAGGCGTTCCTCGAATTCACCGCGGTATTTGGCGCCGGCCAGCAGCGCAGCCATATCGAGCACCAGAACACGTTTGTCTTTCAAACTTTCCGGTACTTCGCCATTGACAATACGTTGCGCCAAACCCTCGACGATGGCAGTTTTGCCGACACCTGGTTCGCCGATCAGCACCGGATTGTTTTTAGTGCGCCGTTGCAGCACTTGTATCGCGCGGCGGATTTCATCGTCGCGCCCGATGACCGGATCGAGTTTGCCTTGACGCGCACGTTCGGTCAGGTCCAGGGTATATTTTTTCAACGCTTCGCGACTGCCCTCGGCTTCCGCGCTGCTGACCTGTTCGCCACCGCGAATCGCATTGATAGCACGCTCAAGGGCCACGGCATTAGCGCCGTGTTGCTTGAGCAATGCACCGATCTCGCCTTTATCTTGTAGCAGCGCGAGTAGGAACATTTCCGAAGCGATGAACTGGTCGTTGCGTTTTTGCGCTTCCTTATCCGCCAGATTGAGCAGATTATTCAAGGTGCGGGAAATGGTGACTTCCCCGCCGGCGTTTTCTACTTTCGGCAAGCGCTGCACGCTTTGTTTGACGCTTTCCAACAGCGGTGCAGTATTGACACCGGAACGTTGCAGTAAGGAAAGTGTGCTGCCGTCTTCCTGTTGTAGTAAAGCCAGGAGCAGGTGCTGCGGCTCGATGGTTGGATTATCCTGGCCGACGGCAATACTTTGCGCATCTGCGAGCGCTTGTTGGAATTTAGTCGTGAGTTTGTCAAAACGCATGAAATTCTCCAGTGGTAGGTTATTGCTGCCTACGTGGGGGAGAAGCGTGGAATTTCAAGAGCAGGTTATTTTACTGAACGGATTGCGTGGATCTTGTGCTTTTTCGGTAACGAGTTGGCGAGTATCGGTTCGATTTCAAGTGCTGCAACCGGTTTGCTGAAATAATAGCCTTGGTAGTGATCACACTGCTGCGCAATCAAAAGATCAAGTTGTTCCTCCGTTTCTATACCTTCCGCGATGACATCCATGCCCAGACTGTGTGCCATCGCAATAATGGTAGCGACAATCGTATGATCATTCTTATCTGTGACAATGTCGCGTACAAAGGTGCGGTCAATTTTGAGGGTATGAATCGGGAAGCGTTTCAAATAACTGAGACTGGAGTAGCCGGTGCCGAAATCGTCGATGGAAATGCGAATCCCCATGGCATTGAGCTGATTCAATGTTTCCACAACTTTTTCAATATTATCGATCAGCATGCTTTCGGTGATTTCCAGCGTAATGTAGTGAGCTGCCACACCAGTTTCATCCAAAATACGCGCAATATTATTGATTAACCCCTTGTCGCGGAATTGCCGCGCGGATAAGTTAATAGCGACCTTCGGTACATGATAGCCTTGCGCTTGCCAGGTTTTGATCTGCTCGCATACTGTTTTCAATACCCATTCACCGATCGGAATAATTAAACCGGTTTCTTCCGCCAGGCTGATAAATTTATCCGGGGCGATCAGCTTGTGCTCGGGGTGACGCCAGCGCAATAATGCTTCGGCACTGTGTAACTGATGGTCCGGCATGTCCATGATCGGCTGGTAAAATAAAACCAGCTCGTTGCGTTCCAGCGCGTAGCGTAAATCGAGGCTGAGCGTATGTCTTTCTTGAGCGGATTTATTGAGCTCATCGGTAAAGAACTGGTAATTGTTGCGGCCATTCTCTTTGGCATGATACATGGCGGCATCCCCGTTTCTTAACAATGTTTCGGCATTGGTGCCATCCTCGGGGAAGACCGCAATGCCGATACTGCCGCAGATATGCAATTCATTCCTGTGGATATAGTAGGGGAGCGCTAAGGCATCGAGAATTTTCAGCGCTACTTTGGCTGCATCCAGAGACTCTGCAATGGAATTAAGTACCACAATGAATTCATCGCCTCCCTGGCGGGCGACGGTGTCTTCGCTACGCACGCAAGTCAACAATCTTTCCGCAACCGCTTGCAGCAGAAGATCGCCGATATCGTGACCGAGCGAATCGTTGATTGTTTTGAAATGATCCAGATCGATAAAAAGCACCGCCATGTGCTTTTGGCTGCGCGCATCATGAACCAGTGCTTGCTCGATGCGGTCTTGCAGCAAATGCCGGTTGGGCAAGCCGGTTAATGCATCGTGTGTAGTCATTTCTATGATGCGTTTTTCTGCTTCTTTGCGCTCGTACCAGCGGCCTAGATCATGTGCAATCGTATCGGTCAGATGCTGTTCATACGGTAACGTGAATGGAAAATCCTGCGTGTAAGAGACTGTTAATTCACCGCATATATTTCCATTGGCGATAATTGAGGCATTGAGAGTGTGGGTAAGGCCATTCTCAAACCCGGCAGTGGCGAATTGCTTACTATCGAGTGTTATGGATGCAACCGCAATATCTGGGAATTGCAACGCCCGGGTTAACGATCCCAACACATTATGGCAGGTTGTTTCGCTATCTTGATTTAACTCCAGATAATTGCGCACTTTATGCAAGCAATCGCTTTCCTTGAGCCGCTCGTTCAAGTCGAGATCCTTTTGCTTGCGTGCAGTAATGTCTACTAGCACAGTAAGATAATGATCGATTTTTTCACTGGAGTTAAACAAAGGCACTATGGTTGAATCGACCCAGAAGAGTTTGCCCGATTTATCGCGATTGCAGATTTCCTGATGCCAGATTTGGCCTTTTTCGATAGTCGCCCACATTTCCGTGAAAAACGATTGGGGATGTACGCGCGAGTTAAGCAGGCGATGATCTTGTCCGATCAATTCTTGTTGTGTATAGCCACTGATTTCACAAAATTTCTCATTGGCTTGAATGATTTTGCCGTTGCGGTCGGTGATTGAAATTAGCGTAAGCTTGCCGATGGCATTTAAATAAGCGCTCAGTTCCGATGAGATTTTCTCGGCATTGTTTTTTGCCTCTATTAATTCATTATGAACTTTGATCGAAGCTTTTTTCGATTTTATCGTTTTGTATATGAGCGGTCTGGTTAACCAATAAACCACAACCATACCGGCAAAGATAAGCAAGATCAGGCTGAGTAGGATCTTTCTTAGCTGATGTGAGAGATCACCGTGTAATTCTTTTTCATCCACCTTGAGTACTGCGCCCAAACCGTAAGCGACCGGTGAATGTGCAGCGACGACGTCAATTTGCCGGTAATCCTGGGTAAACTGGATGCCGTTTTGCCCTGCCAACGCAAGATGTGCTGGTAATGGCTTGCCGTGCATGATGCGCTGTATGCGCTTAAATTGATTGCCGTCTGCTGTCCGCAAGAAGCAATCCATAACGAGATTGTTGTCCTTGACTGGTGCACAAAGGAGAAAATCACCTGTTTTACCGATTAACACGGCTTCGGTGAAAATCCTCGTAAGATCCGGTATGTGCTCTTCGGTTATGATCCGGCCGATGTATTGATTATTGTCATTTAGGATCGGCAAGATGTTACGAATAAGAAACTGTTCTTCCCAGATTAATGCCGCATGAATACCGGGTTCTGTTTTTAGTTCGATACCCGGATTTGAATGATCCGAATTGATTCCTGTACCTACCACAAGATTATCGCTGGCATCATAGATCCTGATACCGGAAAGACGGTTATTCACCCTATTTTCTGCGGCTTTCAATAACTCAGGAGTGCTTGTTTCCTTGGATTCACCGGTATGAATTTTTTCCAGTTTGTGAATTAGCCCGGTGGTAGCAGCAATTGTCCGGGTATTCGATATAGCGTGCGAAATCTGATTCTCGATCAGCTTAACGGTATTGTCCAACGCAATTCTGAGTCCTGAAACGGCCATGGTCTCGGTCTGCGGTTGCATGACGCTGTAAACAGAGAATCCCGCCGACAGGATAAGCATACTCAGCGTCAGTCCGCTGATAATGCGTATTTTTCTGTTATCCTGATTGATAAAAAAGCGAAACATGCTGTGTCGTATGACTATCTGCTGATCAGTAGGCGCAGGTTAAAGGAGTAAGGCATGTATTATCGAGGGGTGATTAATAGACTTAAGCTTTGTTTAGGGGGCTTTTTTTCCCCTTATTCTCAGCGCGATAAAAAATGATGCGCGAGACCGGGCAATATTTCCCGGCAGGATAAGATTACGGGATGAAACAGTCCACCCACGAAAACTTGGAAGATGATCGAGGAACTACGTTTTTTTCTTGAGCGGTTCGGGGTAGGGGTAAAGAATGTTCAGCGCCACGCTTTTCCCGGCGGTTTCGACAATACGCACATGTTCGCGCTTAAATTCCCGGGCGTGACGTAAGCCACATGAATGGGCGATCATGTTGATTTCCTTGTTAACATTCCGGGCGTAGTTCGCGACCCGCAGATATTTTTCTTCCACCACCAAACCGTTTTGCAGCCGTACGTCGTGCGTTGTAATGCCGGTCGGGCAGGTGTTCAGATGGCAGCGCATCGCCTGGATGCAACCGAGCGAAAACATAAAACCGCGCGCGGTGTTGACAAAATCGGCACCGGCGCAGAGCGCCCAGGCGCCTTCCGCCGAAGTTACCAGTTTTCCAGCCGCCACCACATAAATGCGTTTTTTTAGATCGGATTGCAATAAGGCATCGACGACGCGCGGTAAGGCTTCCGCGATCGGTAGACTGACGTGGTCCATCAACGTCTGCGGCGCCGCACCGCTGCCGCCTTCACCGCCATCAATGGTGAGAAAGTCCGGTGCATATTCCAAGCCGCGGCGGTTGATGCTGTCGCATAGCTCATTGATGAAATTCCATCCACCGATCGCTGTTTTAATGCCAACCGGGCGGCCGGTCAGTTCGCGGATATAGTGGATTTTGTCGAGCAGTTCGTCGATGTTGTTGATGTCCTTGTGGCGGTTCGGGCTGATTGAGTCCTGATGCACCGGAATACCGCGGATCGCGGCAATTTCTTCGTGCACCTTACCGCCCGGTAGCAAACCGCCCTTGCCGGGTTTCGCACCTTGTGACAGCTTGATTTCAAACGCCTTGACCACTTTGCTCAGTTCTTTCGCGCGCTGCGGCGAGAAATTACCATGTTCATCGCGGATGCCGTACTTCGCGGTACCGATCTGCATGATCAAGTCGCAACCGCCTTCCAAATGATACGGCGCCAAACCGCCTTCACCGGTATTCATCCAGCAACCTGCCTGTGCGGCACCGAGCGACAATGCCCGCACTGCAGGTTTGGAAATAGCGCCGTAACTCATACCGCTGATATTGATGATCGATTTTGCCTCGAACGGTTCGGTGCAGTAACCCTCGCCGATACGTAACGACGGTGTCGGCAACTGATCTTCTTCCTGAATTGGGAAAGCGGCGTTGACAAAAATGATCGAGCCCGGCTGGCGCAAGTCGTTGGTGGAACCAAAACCGACCAAGCTGCCTTTATTTTTGGCATTCTTGTAAATCCAACCACGTGTGGCGCGGTTGAAAGGCATCTCGTCGCGGTCATTAGCGAAGAAATATTGCCGGAAGTATTTGCCCTGGATTTCAAAAAAATAACGCAACCGGCCAATGACCGGATAATTACGCAGAATCGAATGCTTCTTTTGCGTGACATCCTGGATGAACCAAACGGCGATCAAACCGGTAGCGGCTACGCCCAGCATTGCGGCAATACCGAAAAAGATCAAGTCAAAAGCGCTGGACATATACTCTCCTTATTTCGCAAGCCCATCGCTATACTAGCCGTTCGATTGGCGGAAGTGAACCACTTGCGTGCACTATAATGCATGGCTTCATGGCAGGTAAGGATAAAGAATGCTGGATTTACACGACGAGATTCGCACCAATGTGCAACGGGCATTACAAGAGGATATCGGCAGCGGCGATCTGACGGCATCGTTGATTCCAAGCGGCAAAGTGCTGAGCGCAATGGTTATCAGCCGGGAGAATGCTGTTTTGTGCGGCAAACAGTGGTTTACGCAATGTTTTACATCGCTGGCGCCTGATGCGGCCATCGATTGGTTCGTCGATGACGGCGATCAAGTGCAAGCGGGGCATAAGCTGTGTGAAATTAAAGGTGCGGCGCGCGCGCTGCTGACGGCGGAGCGTTCGGCGCTGAATTTTCTGCAATTGTTATCCGCAGTGGCCACGCAAACTAAGTGTTTTTCCACTGCCATCGCAGGAACCGGCGCGGTGATTGTCGATACGCGCAAAACGCTGCCGGGTTTGCGCCTGGCGCAGAAATACGCGGTGACGTGCGGCGGCGGGGTGAATCATCGTGTGGGGTTGTACGACGGGATTCTGATCAAGGAAAACCATATTATTGCGGCGGGCGGCATCCGTCCGGCGTTACGGCAAGCACTGGAAATCGCGCCACCGGATGTTTTTGTTCAGATTGAAGTGGAATCGTTGCAGGAATTGCAGGAAGCGCTGGCAGCGGGGGCCCGCATGGTGTTGCTGGATAATTTCACGCTGAGCCAATTAATCGATGCAGTAGCGCTGACTCGCCGCTCCTCCGAGCGGATCATATTGGAAGCCTCCGGCAACATTACCTTGGCTAATGTGCGCCAGGTGGCGGAAACTGGTGTTGACCGGATTTCGGTCGGCAGTCTGACCAAGAATATTCAGGCGATCGATTTATCGATGCGGTTTGCTGAATCGGGATAAAAATGGTCGAATCGGACAGGATTGTTATTCGGGTGACGGTTTTGCTGGTTGATCCAGTGCCAGAAAGTGCGCTTGCGTGTTTTCCGCATCCGAGGCCGGTTCAAACCAAGCGAGACTCTGATGCAATTTAACGACTTGTCCGACAATGATCAGGGTCGGTGGGGCCAAATGAGCGGTTTCCGCCAGATCTGGTAGTGTGTGCAGGGTGCCGGTCACAATTTTTTGCTTTTGTGTGGTGCCTTGCTGAATGATGGCGGCGGGAGTGCTGTCCGGCAAGCCGTGTGCGATTAATTGGCGGCATAACTCGGATAGGCCGAGCAATCCCATGTAGATCACGATCGTCTGATTGGGGCGCGCGAGATGCGTCCAGTCGAGATCGATGCTGTTATTTTTCAGATGACCGGTGACAAAAATGCACGATTGCGCGTAATCGCGGTGCGTTAACGGAATACCGGCATAAGCCGCGACACCCGATGCCGCGGTAATGCCGGGCACAACTTGAAAAGGGATACGGTGCGCAGCGAGCGTTTCGATTTCTTCGCCGCCACGGCCAAAGATAAACGGATCGCCGCCTTTGAGGCGCAGTACCTGCTTACCTTCTTGCGCCAGCCGCACCAGCAGTTGGTTGATCGATTCCTGCTGTAGTGTATGGCGGTTGCGTTCCTTACCGGCGTAAATGCGTTCGGCGTCGCGGCGCACCATGTCCAGAATCGCGGGTGACACTAGGCGGTCGTAAACCACGACATCAGCTTGCTGCATCAGGCGCATGGCGCGGAACGTCAGTAAATCCGGATTGCCTGGTCCCGCGCCGACGAGATAAACCTCGCCTTGCGGCGGCTCGTCTTTTTCCTGCTGCAACGATTGCAACAAATACTCCTGCGCGGCTTCGTCTTTTCCTGCCAGCACCATTTCACTGAACCGGCCTTGCAATGTTTTTTCCCAGAAAATGCGACGTTTTTCCGGGTGCGTGAAATGTTGTTTAACGCGTTCGCGGAACTTGCCTGCCATCGTGGCGAGGCGGCTGTAAGCGGCCGGTATCATAGTCTCGAGCTGTGCACGCAATAACCGTGCCAAAACCGGCGAGTGACCGCCGCTGGAGATGGCGATCAGCAGCGGTGAGCGGTCAACGATGGATGGCATGATAAACGTGCAAAGATCGGGATTGTCTACCACATTGACGGGAATCTGCTTCTGCTGCGCAGTTGTGGAGACTTGCCGGTTGATGTCGCGATCATCGGTGGCGGCAATCACAAGTGTCATATTTTGCAGCAGACCAGGTTGAAAAATTCCCGCGTGATATTTGATTTTTCCCTGTTCGTGGTACTCATTCAGCGCGGTGTTTAGTTGCGGCGATACCACCGAAACGTGCGCACCGGCTTGGAGCAGTAACATGACTTTACGCGTAGCGACCTCGCCGCCGCCAACAACTAAGCAAGTTTTATTTTTAATATCCAGGAAAACGGGCAGGAAATCCATGACAACTTTTTCATCCCAAAAATAAAGAAAGCGCCGATCAATTCTAAGCCAAATACCGGCTTATGCGTTAATCAGCGCTTGCTTGCGAGGCCGGAAAGGTTTCCAGCCTTGTCAGAGTTGCCTGTGATTCTATAGGCTGGATTCCAATTTAAGGACATCTTCCAGCTTGATGTTCGTTCCCGTACCTTTGAATACTGTACCCAGTTTTTTCTTGTTCAAGTGCTCGATGTTGAGGTTGTAAACTTCTTTGGACAGCGGGAAATACTTCACTTCTTTCACCAGTTCCGTGGCATGCTGCATATAGAAATTAACAAATTCGGCAATCTCCGGTTTGTCTGCTGATTTGGCATTTACATAAATGAATATTGGGCGCGATAACGGTTTGTAGCTGTTATTTTCCACTGTTGCAGCCGATGGCTGCACACCGCTGTTGCCATTGTCGATTGCGACAGCACTGATTTTTTTGCTATTTTCGATGTAATACGCGAAGCCGAAGAATCCCAGTGCGTAAATGTCGCTGGCAACACCTTGTACCAATACGTTGTCGTCTTCAGATGCGGTGAAATCGCCACGGCTTGATTTGGCTTTACCGACGATGGCTTCGGTGAAATACTCGAAGGTGCCGGAATCTGCGCCGGGGCCATAGAGTTTAATTTTTTTGTCTGGCCATGCGGGATTGATTTGATTCCAGTTGGTTACTTTACCCTGCGCGCCGGGTTCCCAGATTTTCTTCAACTCATCGACGGTGATGGTTTTGCTCCAGGTGTTTTTGGGGTTTATTACAACGGTCAAAGCATCGAATGCAATGGGCATTTCGATATATTGCACGCCTGCTTCCTTGCAGGCTTCCATTTCCAGTTGCGTGATGGGGCGTGAAGCATTGACGATATCGATTTCATTGCGGCAGAATTTTTTGAATCCGCCACCTGTTCCGGAGATGCCCACGGTGACACGAACCGCGCCGCGCTTGGCGATCTGGAAGTCTTCTGCGACTGCTTCGGTGATGGGGAAAACCGTGCTGGAGCCATCGATCTTTACGATCGGGCTGGCAAAGGCGGTTCCTGCGGTGACGGCTGCACTGAGCAGCGTAGCGGCAAGAGATATTCTGAATTTAAATGAGGTCAACATTGATATGTTCTCCAGGTGAGTCAATAAAATGGTCATACATGATTGTTGCAACCGGTGCGCTATCTTATTTCAGGATTATTACAGGATTATGACAATACCGTTTTTCTTCTCAAGACCGGTGCGTGTGTATTCATTCAGCAAGTGATTGGGGACAAGTTTGCGGTAAAAATCAATTCCTGATCTAAGAACTGCCGCTGGCAGTCTGTATAGTTGCAGCGATACGCTCGGCCCAGTGATTAATTTTATGTTTCGATTCACCTTCTACCATGACGCGGATCAGCGGTTCTGTACCCGATGCGCGAATCAGCACGCGCCCCTTGTCATTCAGATCAGTTTCGGCCTCTTCTCGAATGGCTTGGATTGCTTTGTTGGAACTGAAATTGAGGGGGGTGGGAGTTTTTACGTTGATCAAACGTTGCGGATAAAGCGAGACACCGCGCATGAATTCGGCCAGTGTTTTATTCGTATCGCGTAATGCGTACAGCACTTGCAGGGCGGAAATAATGCCGTCGCCCGTGGTATGTTTGTCCATACAAATGATATGTCCGGAATTTTCACCGCCGAGTTGCCATCCTTTTTCTTGCAGCGATTCCAGTACGTAGCGATCACCGACATTGGCGCGAAGGAATGGAATGTTCATTTTTTTGAACTGAGCCTCGATCGCCAGATTGGTCATTAAGGTACCGACTACGCCGCCGGTCAGTGTTTTATTCTGCTGGCGGTGCTTGGCGATGATGTAGATCAATTGATCGCCATCGTAAATTCGGCCATTTTTGTCGACCATCATGAGCCGGTCACCATCGCCATCCAATGCAATACCTAAGTCGGCGTGGTGCTGTTTGACCGCTTTTTGCAAGGTCTCGCAATGTGTAGCGCCGCACTCAAGATTGATATTCAATCCATTGGGTTGCACGCCGATGGTGACGACGTCGGCGCCCAATTCGTGCATAACGTGACCGGCGATATGATAAGCGGCGCCGTGCGCGCAATCGACCACTATACGCAATCCGCGCAGGTCAAGGTGGTAGGGGAAAGTGCTTTTGCAAAATTCGATATAGCGTCCGGCGGCATCGTCAATACGTTGTACTTTTCCTAATTGCGCCGAAGGTTTGGTTTCGATCGGCGCATGGATACCGCTTTCGATTTTATGTTCTACTTCATCGGGTAATTTTCTACCCTCAGCAGAAAAGAATTTGACGCCATTATCCTCGAAGAGATTATGCGAAGCCGAAATCACAATCCCGGCCTGTAGTCGCAAGGCGCGAATAAGGTAAGCGATAGCCGGAGTCGGCATCGGCCCAGATAGGATGACATCCACGCCGGCGGCGCATAATCCTGCTTCCAAGGCGGATTCCAGCATGTAACCTGACACCCGAGTATCCTTGCCAATCAGAACGGTCGGGCGCTTGCCTTGCGCAAGATGCCAATCGGCAGCGGCGAGAACTTTGCCAGCCGAATAGCCTAAATGCAAAATAAAATCGGGCGTAATGGGTGATTTACCGACTCGTCCGCGAATGCCATCTGTTCCAAAATATTTTTTTGTCAATTTTGAGTGCTTACTAATTGCAGTTAGATGTGATTATGCTGGTTTATTGTACATTACAATTTCTCATTGCATCGTAAACCGCAAGTGCTTCTTTGCTTGCTTTGACATCATGCACGCGCACAATTTTGGCGCCTTTGACTACGGCTAGCAAGGCCGCTGCGATACTTTCATGGATGCGGCGATCAGCGCTATTTCCTGTGATCGCTCCGAGCATGGATTTGCGAGATAAACCTGCGAGCAGGGGAACACCGAGATCAAGCAATTGGTCCAGCCGGTTTAACAGGGTAAAATTATGTTGTAGCGTTTTGCCAAAACCAAAGCCCGGATCGATAATCAGCCGGTCTTGTGATATGCCGGTTGTTGTTGCTGCTCGGATACGTTGTTGTAAGAAATCTTTCACTTCCTGGACGATATCATAGTACTGCGGGTTTGCTTGCATGGTCTGCGGTGTGCCTTGCATATGCATCAAGCAGACCTGTACATGACTGCTTTGCGCGACTGCTTCCAATGCACCGGGACTACGTAGCGCATTGACGTCATTGATCATGAAAGCGCCAGCGGCTATGGCGTGTTTCATCACCATGGGTTTAGAGGTATCGATCGATAGAGGGATTTGAGTGTCGGCCAGCGCTTCCAATACGGGGATAACACGTTTCAATTCTTCCTCGGTGCTAACTTGTTGGCTTCCGGGGCGTGTCGATTCGCCGCCGATATCCAGAATGTCGGCGCCTTCTTCGATCAAGTTTTTAGCATGCGCAATAGCTTGCTGAGTTGAGAAATAATACCCTCCATCCGAAAAAGAATCGGGAGTGACATTAATGATGCCCATAATTAATGGGCGATTGCTAGAATGAATAAAGTTCAGATGTGTTGAAGACACGGAGAGGCTAAAGAGATTACAGAAATAAGAACGGGATACGATCTTTCAATCGCATCCCGTTTGTTCAATCTACTGATGACTAATCCGCTTCTTTAGCGATTTCTTGCGGTGCTGTGGGCTCTTTGCCCCCATCCGTTTTTACCGCTGGAGCAGGTTGTTCATTTGTTTTCGTAGAAGACATGGACTGCGGTGGTTTGGGGGGACGTGGCGGACGACCATCCATAATATCCTTGATTTGATCGCTGTCAATTGTCTCCCATTCCAGCAAAGCTTGCGTCATGGCTTCAATCTTGTCTTTATTTTCTTCAATCAATTTACGCGCCAATGCATATTGTTCGTCAATGATACGGCGAACTTCGGCATCGACTTTTT
>CAYQZF010000051.1:0-13569 GCA_964421895.1 uncultured Nitrosomonas sp.
ACGCGAATATTTTACGCCCCAAGGGGCGAGGAATTAAACCCGGTAGAGATTAAAGAAATTCTGAAAGATGATTGTGCCCGGCCATGCTGCATTGAAGTCAGGCTCAAAATGCTCATTGACTGCTTGTAAGCTGCGCATTTCCACTTGATTTCATTTAACCCGGCTACCGCTTGCTACTTTTCCCACGTTCCCTCACTCCTAAAAAGGTTACCCGTAAAAATTATCAATCCTGTAGAATCCGCGTTGCAAATTTTCACTCGATTCATTTTCTATATAATTTTATAAGAATTCATTGCATAACTGCATGATATCCCATACATAACTGGCAGAAACCAGCGCTAGTTATGGTGATTAACATCTTAAAATACTTTAAAAAGGAAATCTTATGACAACCAATATACCCGGCTATACCTACGGTACTGCTGCTGTTGCGAAATCTCCCGTATCGATGGACGATTTCGCCAAACTGAAACAGGCCTCTCTGTTCGGTGACGACGATGTACGTTATTTGAAAATGTCGCACGACGTGCTGAAAGATCAAGTCGAGCAAATTCTCGACGTGTGGTACAGTTTCGTTGGTTCGACACCTTTCCTGCTGCACTACTTCACCAATGCAGCGGATGGCAGCCCGAACATGGACTACCTCGGTGGCGTGCGCAAACGTTTCGGTCAATGGATTCTGGATACCGCCAATGCGGAATACAATCAGGATTGGTTGAACTATCAACACGAAATCGGTTTACGCCACCATACCACCAAGAAAAATACCACTGACAATGTAAAATGCGTACCGATCATTCACGTGCATTATATTTTCGCGCTACTGATCCCAATCACGACGACATTGCGTCCGTTCCTGGAAAAAGGCGGCCATTCCCGTGATGACGTGGATCGCATGCAAGATGCATGGCGCAAATCCGTGCTGATGCAAGTTATTTTGTGGTCACAACCTTACATCAAACAAGGCGAGTTCTAATTGCGCTGCGGAGAGCGGTTTTCCGCTCTCCCTCCCGACTTCACCCCCCTCCGGTTACATCTTCGATTCATGCACCTGTCGATCATCATCCCCGCCTTTAACGAAGAACAACTGATTCTGGATTGCCTGAATTCCATCCAGGAATCGGTCAGCGCCAACCGAAAACCCGGTTTTACCCATGAAGTCATCGTCGTGGATAACAACTCCAGCGACAAAACCGCCGAGCTGGCCACGCAAGCAGGGGCAAAAGTCGTATTCGAGCCGATCAATCAAATCGGCCGCGCGCGCAATACCGGCGCGGCAGCCGCAACGGGAGACTGGCTGCTGTTCGTCGATGCAGACAGCTTACTGAATCCCGGCATGGTGGGCGATATTCTGCACATGATTGAAAGCGGAAAGTATATCGGTTGCGGCAGCGTCATGCACATGCCCGGTCTGCCGTGGTGGGGGACTGCCACGATATGGTTATGGACTGCGCTATCCGTTACATTCCGTTGGGCATCCGGCGCACTGTTCGTGTGCCGCAGCGATGCATTCCGCGATGCCGGAGGATTTAACCAGGAAATGTTTGCCGCCGACGAAATCGATTTGAGCAAATTGCTGAAAAAATGGGGGCGCAAACGCGGTTTGAAATTTACCATTCTGACCCGTCATCCACTGGTCACGTCACCGCGCAAAATCAAACTCTATACCCGCCAGGAACTTACCAGACAACTCTTCAGTCTCATGTTCAGCTCGCGTAAGGCTCTGCTGGACAAGAAAAAATTGCCGATTTGGTACGATGGTCGGCGATAATCCATTCATCCAAACTTAAGGAAGCTCTGAAAAACGACCGCGCTCGTTCAAACAGCCAGATTTTGCATCGGATGCAATCAATCGCAACAGCTTCTTTCACTTCATTCCCTCTCTCAAACCGTCGTTAGCGACAAAATCCAACCATCTCTTATGGTGTGACTTTTCTCACAGCAAGCTTATCCTAGTTTATTTAGACTATAACCATTAGTCTGATATGACTATAGTGAGTTTTCACTAACTCAGCTAGACTTCCCCGCTTCATTTTTAGTAATGACCAGACATTATGTTGAGCTAATTTTAAAAATTTAGCTCTTTTTTTATCCACAAAGCAGGAGAAAATAAATGAAGCACCGGAATGCCAGAAAACTGGCACTCGTAACCTTGGGAACCGCACTGTATTTTTGCAGCCAACTGACCATTGCAGAAACTATCGTAACAAAATGGAATAATGCTGCATTGGAAGCTATCCGCACAACCCACCCGGGTCCACCGATTGTGGCTAGAGCGCTGGCAATAACACATACTTGCATGTTCGATGCATGGACAGCCTACGACAAAAAAGCGAAAGGCACGCAACTGGAAGATCATCTGCGCCGTCCTATCAATGAACATACCGATGCCAATAAAGCAAAAGCTATGAGCTATGCTGCTCATAAATGCTTATCTGATCTGTTTCCCACACAAGTAACCAGCTTCAATAGCGTAATGAGCGCATTAGGTTATCCATTGGATAATTCGACCGACACCTCCACTCCTGCGGGTGTTGGCAATACCGCAGCTGCGGCTGTCATCGAATTCCGCCATCACGATGGCTCCAATCAATTAGGCGATCTAAACGGCGGCGGAGCACCTTATAGTGACTACACCGGGTATACACCGCTCAACACATCTTCATCCATAAACAATCCGAATCACTGGCAACCATTATCGGTCGGTGGTCACGATCAGGTTTACATTGCGCCGCATTGGGGTAATGTGAAACCCTATGCACTAAAGTCCGGCTCGCAATACCGGAAAGAGATTCCCGCACCCGCTAACTTCAACACCGAGCCGGAGCGCTATCGCATTCAAGCGCAGCAAATTGTCGATTACAGCGCTCACTTAACCGACGAGAAAAAAGTCATCGCCGAATACTGGGCGGATGGTCCATCATCCGAACTCCCGCCGGGTCACTGGACATTGTTTGCCACCGTTGTATCCGAGCGTGACACGCACACCATCGATCAAGATGTCAAAATGTTCTTTGCTCTATCCAACGCCATTTTTGACGCCAGTATTGTGTCGTGGGATGCTAAGCGGTATTTTGACTACGTCAGACCCGTTACCGCCATACATTTTCTCTTCGCTGGTCAGAATATTCCTTCATGGCAAGGCTTGATTGACGGCGCAGATTGGAAACCTTATCAAGCTGCCAGCGTAGTTACGCCGCCGTTTCCGGAATATTTCTCGGGACACAGCATTTTCAGTGCCGCAGGTGCAGAAACGCTTAAGTTGTTTACCAAAAGCGATAACTTCAGACATAGCGCAGTCATACCAGCCGGATCATCAAGGGTCGAGCCTGGTATTGTACCGGCCAATGATATTATTCTCTATTGGGCTACTTTCTCCGATGCTGCTGACGAAGCAGGTATTTCCAGACGCTACGGCGGTATACACTTCATCGACGGCGATTTAGAGGCGCGCAAATTTGGGCGCATTATAGGACAAAATGCATGGAAAAAATCACTGAAGCATTTTGGCGAACCTAGCGAAGGCAAAGACAAGTAGGACAAAGATTAAAAAAACAAGCTCCTAGACTAGCAGGAGTAATCTGCTAGTCTAGATCGAATGTCTTGCTCGGCTGTACTGCAATTGCAGTCCCTATTGTAATAACCTTCCTAATGAAGTTAGCAAGTGATCGGTTGATGCACACATCACTCAAAAAGCTAAGGAATAGGCAAGTGCCCCTCATAAATTCTCTACCCCCCTGCACCGCAACAAGTATTTTTCAAACTCGATCAGCAGAAACAACAGCAAGCTGACAGCGGCAATGCGCCCCCAAGCGGCGACATCCAGCGCGGTGGTGCCGAACAGTCGCTGCATGACCGGCCAATACGTCAACAGCAACTGCAATATCAGCAACAAACCCGCTGCCAGCAGCACATAATGATTACCGGACAAACCCTGGCGTGTGCACACCGAAGCAATTAGATAGCGGCAATTGAATAAATAAACGATTTCATACATCACCACCACATTCACCACGACGGTACGGCCCAGCTCAACGCTGGAGCCTTGCGCCAATTCCCAGAAATACAGAGTGAAACTACCGCCGATCATGAGCAGTGTGACAAAAACGATACGCCACACCAGCAATCCCGACAGTACCGGTGCATGCGGATCGTGTGGCGGACGCGTCATCACGCTCGTTTCAGGGCGCTCAAACGACAGTGAAATCGCCAGCGTCACCGTTGTCACCATATTGATCCATAAAATTTGCAGCGGCGTGACCGGCAGCGCCATTCCCAGCATGACGGCCAGAATCAGCAAACCGGCCTCGCCGCCGTTAGTCGGCAGCACATACACCATTGTTTTGCGGATATTATCGAAGACCGTGCGGCCCTCCTCCACGGCATGCGCGATCGACGCAAAATTGTCGTCCGTCAATACCATCTCGGCGGCCTCCTTGGCCACTTCGGTGCCTTTCTGTCCCATCGCCACACCGATATCCGCACGCTTCAACGCTGGTGCGTCATTCACACCATCGCCGGTCATGGCGACAATTTCACCGTTAGCTTGCAGCGCAGTAACCAAACGCAACTTATGTCCGGGATCGGCCCGGGCAAAAATATCGATATCTACAACCGCTCGCCGCAGTTGCGCATCATCCAAATTATCCAGCTCGATTCCCGTCAGCGTGCGCTGTCCATCGCCGATGCCGAGATTTGTGCCGATCGCGCAGGCAGTGATGCGATGATCGCCAGTAATCATTTTGACGCCGATACCCGCGGCATGACATTGCCGCACCGCGACGATGGCTTCGTCGCGCGGTGGATCCATAATGCCGACCATCCCAAGCAAGGTTAAGCCCGTTTCCACATGTGAAAAATCCACTGTCTGCTGCCGGACCGGTATTACCCGGCTAGCAATCGCGAGCACGCGCTGGCCGGTTTCACTCGCTTCGCGTATTTGGGTATGCCAAAAATCGGACTGAAGTAAGCAATCTTCCCCTTGGCTGCGCTGATAGTTACACATCGCCAGCACCTTTTCCGGTGCACCCTTGACATAAATGAGACTATGCCCGGCCAGATCGTGATGCAGTGTTGCCATAAAGCGATGCTCCGGTTCAAAGGGAATGACGTCTATGCGTGGTAGCATTTCACGCTCCCGGCCGGGATTAAGTGCCGCTTTCATAGCCAATGTAACCAGCGCGGCTTCGGTGGGATCGCCGTGAATCTCCCAGGTATCGCCGCGCTGATGCAACATAGCATCATTGCACAGCAACCCAGCACGGCAAAGTTCTTGCAAATCGGAATGACCGGCAACCTGGATCAGTTCTTCATTCTGGCTGAAGCTACCTTGCGGTGCGTATCCCGCGCCGCTCACCTGCCATTGATCGTCCGCAGTGATTACGCGCTGCGCGGTCATTTCGTTGCGCGTCAGCGTTCCGGTTTTGTCGGTGCAAATGACCGTCACAGCACCGAGTGTTTCCACCGCTGGGAGTCTGCGCACGATGGCATTGCGCCGCGCCATATTCTGCACCCCCAGCGCCAACGTGATTGTCATGATGGCAGGCAATTCTTCCGGTATGGCCGCAATCGCCATACTGACTGCAGCGAGAAAAATTTCATTGAGCGGATAGTCTTGCCAAAACCACCCATAGACAAAAATACCCGCCGCCAGCGATAACACCACCAGCGTCAGCCAGCGGCCAAAAACCGCCATTTGCCGCATCAACGGCGAAGCCAGCTTATCAACTTGCGCGATCATCTGACTGATGCGGCCGATCTCGGTCTGCTGTCCGGTGGCGACCACCATACCCAATCCCTGGCCATACACCACCAGCGTTCCGGAATAGGCCATACAGCGCCGGTCACCGATGGCCGTAACGGCTTCAACCGCGTCAAGGGACTTTTCTACGGCTTGCGATTCTCCGGTCAATGCCGCTTCCTCGATGCGTAGATTCTTGCAGTTAAGCAAGCGCAAATCGGCGGGTACCTTGTCACCGGATTGCAGTATAACCATATCACCAGGCACCAATTGCTCTGCCGGAAGCTCTATGCGCTGCCCATCACGCAGTACCGCCGCGTTGAGCGACAGCATGCGCCGGATGGCATGGAGCGCTTTTTCCGCTTTGCCCTCTTGCAGGAAACCGATGACGGCGTTGATCACTACCACGCCCAGAATCACGCCGCTATCGACCCAATGCCCGAGAAACGCTGTCAGCACGGACGAAACCAGTAGGATATAAATCAGCACATTATGAAATTGCAATAAAAACCGCATCACGGCGCTCTTCGATTGCGGCGGCTTTAAGCTGTTTTTACCGTAGCGCTCGAGGCGCTTCTCCGCCTCAGTGGCGGATAATCCGGTATCTCCGCTAAGCAGCGCATCTTTAACCTGCTGCACGGATAAGTTATGCCATGCCGGTGCCGGGTTCACTGCCAAATCCTGTTCATGCGGCATAAGCATCACCTTCGATAAAAATTGTCCGGTCTCCTTGCGCTCCTCGATAGACCAGGATGGACAGGGATACTGTGTACTTCATTATTCAGTCCGGCTACAATGAAAACGACTTTTTCCACTTAACATAGCAAATGGGGCTTTCTATGAAATACTCTATCATTTTGATGGTGCTGACGGGCATATTGTTTACCGGCCTGACACAAGCTTCGGGAGGCCGGGTGCCATTCGCGCATCAGGTAATTCCAGTACAAAATTACAGCCGCGCTACGGAACAAATTGCCATATCCGGACTAATTAGCGATGGTGGTGTGCAAGCACTGGCAGCCACTGGCTTTAAAACAGTTATTGATTTACGCACCAAAAACGAAGGAACTGCCGAAGAAAAAGGATTGGTTGATTCGGTCGGTATAGCTTATGTCAATATTCCGACGACTGTTGCCGGCATCACTAAAGAGCAAGTGGCTCAATTCACCAAAGCAATCGAATCTGCGGAAACACCGGTACTGATTCATTGCGGGTCGGGTAACCGGGCAAGCGCCATGTGGGCGAGTTATCGCATCAGCAAAGGCGTCGATCCCGAAGTAGCGATTGAGGAAGCTCGCAAAACGGGTTTGCGTCCTCCGCTGGAAGAAAAACTACGCGAAATCATGCTGAATTGAGCCTAATTCTTATCCTTCAAGCTGCCCAGAATAATCTGACAATCATCCATACGGATACACCCATAGATACTACAGCAAATCCTTGCTGTAGTATCGGCCCGGCAAGATAATAAGCCAAAAGACGTCCGGCCAGAGCACCCGCTAGCGCACCAGCGGCAAAAGGCAGTGCAATCGTCCAATTCATGCTGCCCAGCAAAGCCGCCGAAACCACACTCACAGCCGCTATGAGCGCGATCACTGCCAATGATGTCGCCAGAATCGATTGTATGGGCAAATTGGTTGCCTTTTTTAAAGCCGGCACGACAACAAAACCGCCACCGACTCCCAGCAATCCCGACAAAAATCCGGTTACAATTCCCGCCCATACCAACGCCCGGGCGCACGGCCAGTTCCACATCAAGCGTCCCTTGTCATAGCCTAGCTGATGACATGGAATCGCGGCGCAATCTGTCACAGCATTCTCTTTATACATGTTCTGCCGCAGCATGCTGAATGCCACATAGAACAAAATCAAAGCGAATAATACTGTCAAAGGTGCGTTGGGCAAATGCTGCGCCAGCAAAATACCGGAAGGTGCGGCCAGAATGCCGGTAAGCGCGATGAATCCGGCTGCCCGGTAGCGCACTTGCTTTCGTCTATGCGCTATCAGCGCGGCGAATGACGCCGATAAACACACCGCAAATAATGCGATGGGAGCAGCTTCGGTAATGGCTAAATTCAATCCAGCCATCAGCAAAGGCACTGCGATGATGGTTCCACCGGCACCGGTCAGCGCCAGAATAATGCCGGTAATTGCACCCAGTGCAGCGCCAGTCAGCAAAGCTTCCACTCGTTCAACTCACGCAGCAAGATGACAGAAGCTACTACTCGATGACTGATTACGAATGATCTTTACAATACAAACTGAACAAAGTCTCCATAATTTTAGCGGCTTCCAGACTTGCTAAGCTGTAATAGATATACTTCCCTTTGCGCTCTGTCGCCACCAAATTTTCTTCGCGCAGAACGGTCAGCTGCTGCGACAATGTAGGTTGATGAATGCCCAGCAACTCCTCCAATTCCCCCACATTCCGGGTTCCTTTGCTCAACTCGCACAAAATGAGCAGCCGATCTTCATTTGCCAATATTTTCAGCAAAGTACATGCCTCCGACGCGGATGTATGCAGTGCATCAATACCGGGTAGAACTAATTCTGTTTTCATAATTTCTTCTTGTTTAACATTAATATCTCTTAATAAATTCATGACAAAAAACAGAAAATAAATAAAAATTAGGATTCTAGTTTATTTTAAGTCAATCAGCTACGTTCTTGTATGGCTTGGTAGCTCTCCTTGCCTGCTAATAGCAACAAGAAAAGCGACATCGCTACTATCCATTACGATACATAAAGCAGATCCAAGACATATACTCGCGACTCCTACTGCTGCTCCATATCGCTCTCGTCAGACTAGCATTCATGTCACTGATATTAATTTTTAAAAGGACAAGTAGCACAAATATATATCAAAAAATCATATATATATTAATATATCATAGAGCATATACTCAACTGTAAGAATTTTCTTAATAATATAACAGCAGGAGAACAAAATGAAACCCAGCATCCAAGTATTTTATGATCCAACAACCTGGAGTGTCAGTTACATTGTTTTTGATGAGCCGGGAGGACATTGTGTCATCATCGATCCAGTTCTGGATTACGATGCTAAATCTGGCCGGGTTCGCACCTTTTCTGCTGACAAACTCATTGCTTTTATTCGCGATCGGGAATTATCGGTTGAATGGATACTGGAAACGCATGCACATGCCGATCATTTATCTTCCGCCGATTATCTCAAGAACCAGCTGGGCGGGAAAACGGGTATTGGAGATCAAATTCTGACTGTACAAAAGACATTCAAGAGAATCTTCAATCTCGGCAATGAATTCATTCCCGATGGCCATCATTTTGATTATTTATTTGCGGACGGTGAAACATTCCAGGCTGGAAAATTGACGGCAAAAGCCATCGCGGTACCCGGCCATACATCCGCTGATTTAGCCTATCAATTTAATGATGCTATCTTTGCCGGTGATACGCTCTTCATGCCGGATGTCGGAACTGCACGCGCAGACTTCCCGGGTGGAAGTGCACGCCAGTTGTTTAAATCGATACAAAGATTATTGGCGTTTCCTGCCACCACTCGATTATATAAGTGCCACGACTACCCGCCTGCTTCACGCCCGGCAAAATGGGAAAGCACCGTGGCCCAGCAACGTACTCAGAATATCCATATACATGACGGTATCGATGAAGATGCTTTTGTGACCATGCGTAACCAGCGCGATACTACTTTGGAAATGCCCAACTTACTGTTTCCCGCTCTGCAAGTGAATATTAGAGCGGGGAAATTACCACCAACCGAGGCGAACGGTATTGCTTATCTCAAGATACCCATCAACTTACTTTAAGGGAGAGTGAATTGTACTTTTATGTTTCACAGTTACGATCTACACCTGCACAGTGACAAAATTTCCGTACCGTTGATCAAATTTCACGGCAATAAAGCGAGTTCCGACTGAAAATCCTTTACCTTCATAGCACTGATGCGTTACTTCGGCAACCGCTTGAAAACTAGGCGCATCGATTTTTATGATGTCATTGGAATCCAAAACTTCATCAGTCCTGAAGCGCAGCCCAGTGGGGGAAAGGTCCTGGCAAAGGCCTTGACATGGCTTTCCCGGCCAGAATAGATAAAACATAAATCTCCCGCTGACAGAGATCCGCCTCATGGTACGCTGCGTTGTTGGATTCTCTTGGTGCAATAACAATATTGGACTACCGCATTCGAAACAATTTTCACTTTGGTATAAGTTGGCTTGCGGCACATTGGGTGTTTTGCAAAACGAGCAATAGTGTGTGATTACCGGCCAATAATGCTTGATGGTCATTGGCGTAACATAGTTTTTCCCAGGAACAATCTCGGTCAGATCGATATTTCGCTGAGCAGTTTTACGTGCTGCATGAAATAAACTGCCAGCAAAAATCGCATCATACTGTTGGCGCAGCACAGGATTGGAGAGAATCCGGTAGGCCTCATCAAGCAATGCAATATCTTGAATAGCAACGTTTCTTTTTAAAGCCAAGTAGCTCGCTTTAATTGTAGTCATTGGCGCATCAGACTGAACTTGCAGTATCCGGTAATAATTCCGTTGATTAAACCCAGCCGGTTGAGCATTCCCTCCTCTTTCGATCTCGAAATCTGCATTTGCCCCCAAAGCCCCTTGGCTCAGGATTCGAATATGGTAGCGTTGCAATAATTCGCGATCATAGGCTGCACGTTTATGCGGATCCCGCAGGGTATTATAGGCAATATTGAGTAAGCCGATATTCCAGTCTGGGCCATTCAGATCAGTTCTGCTTCCGAGTTTTTGTGTCAGCACGCGGTAGCTCTCCGTTATTACCGCCATCGGCGCATCCGGCTGCACATGGAGAATTCGATAGAAATTTCGCCGTTCAATCATGATCGTAAAATTAAAGCGCCATAATCAGAATAAGAAATGTGCTGCTTAGAACTCTTTTTAATTTTAAATCTCAATAACTTGTAATTACTTACAAAATATGCTCGCAGTATACACCGATCAATTCACATCACCAATACAGCTCCAAATATCGAAAATGAATCGAATTCATCTCATCAACAATTAACCCCTCTTTTCAAAAGTCACTGAAATAAAATTTATGGTCTAGTCTTGCATTTCCTCAAGAATTAAATATAATGAGAATCATTCTCATTATATTTAATTCTTGACGACAATGAATACCATAAACTTATCGCAAACCATCATAAGAAGCTCGTCTAAATCCGGCGCTTCCAATCTCAGCGCACGAATAGACAGTGATTCTTTATTCAAAAATGGCAATGTTGTGTTCATACTACACAAGGGAGAGCAATATTCACTACGCCGCACGCGAAACGGTAAGTTAATTCTCAACAAATAGTGGATAAAAGGTGCATATCCTGTATATTTGTGTCCGTAAGTCTTAGAGATCCGGCTATTCGTGAACCGTAGGCTGCAGGATACAAAATCAGGGGGTGATGCTGGAACACTTTTCTGATAGAAGCCGGATTGAACAAACACTGTATGTAAACAATAACAGAACAGTATCCTCTTACAAATCCCATTTAAGGGATATTCATCTTAGGAGCTAAAAATGAAAGGTAACGTTGATATTATTCGCTGGCTGAATCAGCAGTTGCAACATGAGCTAACAGCCATTAATCAGTATTTTCTTCATGCACGTATGTACAAAAACTGGGGATTCAACAGTTTGGGGAAACACGAATTTGAAGAATCATGTGAAGAAATGAAGCATGCCGATACCTTGATCGAACGGATTTTGTTACTGGAAGGGCTGCCCAATTTACAGGATCTCGGTAAATTAATGATCGGAGAAACAGCCGAAGAGTGCGTCGCTTGCGATTTAAAACTTGAATTGATTTCGCGAGATACACTGCTCGCCGCAATTGCCGCTTGTGAATCTGCGCAAGATTATGTATCACGGGAAATTTTTGAACGGATTCTGGAAGATACCGAAGAACATATCGATTGGCTGGAAACCCAACTCAGTGTCATGCAAAAAATCGGTATTCATAACTGGTTACAAAGTCAGATTTAGTTTTCTCTGCCGCTGAAGTTTACCTCTTCCTTCTTCAGCGGCACATTTAGCCAGCCAGCCTGCCTCCAGGTCAGCCAGCCATTTTTTTACTTATGGTTGATTCTTGGAGACATCACAATGAAATTCCTTAAGAAACCGGCAATGGTCACTGCTTCCGGCACCATTCCTCATCATCATTTTACAGATTCTGAATTCACCGGCACTTTCTTTTCCTGCTACTTGAGCAAATTCACAAAATTGTTGCGCGCATGGAAGCGAAGGTTCGATTACATGAATCTGAAGATAGCCGGTCATCGCCCGGTATCGAATAGGCGCATATCTGTCATTGATTGGGTACCTTTGGTCAAAGCCGGATTTTCACCAGAAACAGTCAGCGAAAACAACCAGATGGATTTTCAAAATAGCACTGACCATTGGCTACACGGGCAATCTGTCTTATGTGTCGGCGGTCGAATTAAACTTTATCCGGAATACCATCGGTTAATAAAAAATTGCGGCGGTTGCTTTATAGCATTTCATGGCAACTCACACGATAATTTTGAAGATCTACCCCGATTCTTGAAGCAAGCGGACATGATCATATGTCCGGTTGACTGTGTTAATCATGAAGCTTTTTTCACCGTGAAACATTACTGCAAGTATTCCGGCACGCCGTGTGCACTGCTCGAGCGCTCGGAAATAAAGAATTTTGAAGCGGGAATCCGTATGCTGGCTGGGTTAACTGTCTCGGGATAATAATATTCTGGCGGGAAATATTGCCAGTAAACTGGGGAAATTCTGAAAAACTGTTGCGTTTTTACCAGACTTCGCTTTGCTTGACCACTACTCGTTACCTTTCTCAGAGTTTCCCTAAAAGGAAAAATTTATCGAATACAAAAACATCAATCAAAATTAATACTAGCATGTAAACCACTAGCAAAAATAAACCATAACCAATATCCACTAAAGTTTATTTTTTTTGGGTCGTAAAAACAGCTTCATTGCTGTTAATTTATTTAATAACCCTTTAATAAATAAAATTACCTGGAAAAAAGTTATGAAAATTCTTGTTCATTTCAAGTCTGGATTCAAGCAAACATTCATCGTCCCCAAATGCATGCTGGCTCTTGAGTTCAGGAACATGGCCAGAGAAATTGGCGGCAGTATCGAAAGCATTGAATTTTCATTACCCCCCCGGCGGCAATCAACTATTTCTGCAGTAGAATCACAAATGGAAATAGTCCGCTTGCCCGAAAAACGTTAGCTACCAGTTACGCTTTAGCCGGTCAGAATGGAATATCATCATCCATATCATCAAATCCGGTAGGTGTTTTAGTTGAAGGTGACCGGTTAGAAACTGGATTGTCTTCTTCATGATCAGGCGGTGACTCAAAACTACCGCTTCCCGACCGGTTTCCCAGCATTTTCATATCACTGGCAATAATATCCGTTGTATAACGCTCCACACCGTTTTTATCGGTCCATTTGCGGGTTTCCAGCCTGCCTTCGACATAAACGGAACGGCCTTTCTTCAAATATTCACCGGCAATTTCCGCGAGCTTACGATAAAAAGTGACACGATGCCACTCGGTTTTTTCTTGCTTCTCGCCATTCTTATCTTTCCAGGTATCAGTCGTTGCCAGCGTAATATTGGTAACAGCTTCACCATTTGACATATAACGGGTTTCCGGATCTTTCCCCAAGTTACCGATGAGTATGACTTTATTGACCGACGCCATGTATGTTTCCTCCCTCAAGCAATTTAATCACTTTTTCTTCATCGAAGCCTTTCATATCCACTTTCAGGTACGCCACGCGTTCATTCACCAGCACCA
>CAYQZF010000052.1:0-13557 GCA_964421895.1 uncultured Nitrosomonas sp.
ACCGTCACGGCACAGGCGCTGACTGATTCTGGTCAGCAGAGTTTTGAGGGTAAACAGTTCACGGCCGAGGGCGGCATTGGCAACGCCTTGCAGCTGCTGATTGACGAAGAGTTGAGCGAAAACTTGCAGAAGGTGCAGTTGCGCAACGGCTTGCAGCCATCTGACCCACTCAACCCCAAGCACGCGCTGGATTTCACCGTAGAGATGGAAACGGGCACGGGGAAGACCTACGTCTATCTGCGCTCGGTGTTCGAGTTGAACCAACGCTACGGCTTCACCAAGTTCGTGGTGGTGGTGCCCTCGGTGGCGATTAAGGAAGGCGTCAACAAGACCTTGCAGATCACCCGCGAGCACTTCGAGGGCCTGTACCCAGGTGCAAAAGGCTACGAGTTCTTCCAATACGACTCTGACCGATTGGGGGAAGTGCGGAACTTCGCCACCAGCCCCAACATTCAGATCATGGTCATCACCGTGGGCGCGATCAACAAGTTCGGTGACGAGGCCGCCGCAGCGGCTGAAGAGTCTGACGAGGCCAAGCGCCGCGAGAAGTCAAAGAACAAGATGTACCGGGCCAGCGAAAAGACCGGTGGCGAGCGGCCCATCGACTTGATTCGCAACACCCGGCCGATCTTGATAGTGGATGAGCCGCAGAGCGTGGACGGTGGCATCGACGGCAAGGGTAAGAAGGCCTTGGCTCACATGAACCCGCTCTGCTCCTTGCGCTATTCCGCCACACACGTGGACAAGCACAACATGATCTACCAACTGGATGCCGTGGACGCCTACGAGCAGAAGTTGGTTAAGCAGATTGAGGTGGCGGCGGCTACCGTGCAAGGTGGCAACAACAAGCCCTACGTGAAGCTGCTGGCCGTCAACAGTAAGAAGGGGCTCATCACCGCCAGCATCGAGGTGGATAAAGAGAATGCGGCGGGCGCTGTGCGCCGCGAGACCATCACGGTGCAAGACGGTTTCGACCTTGAACAGGAAACCAAGCGCCCGCTGTACGGCGACATCCGTATCGGTGAAATCCGCACAGCCAAGGGCAACCAGTTCATGGAACTGAAGGTGCCCGGCAGCGAAGTCTTTTTGCGCGTGGGTGATGCATGGGGCGATGTGGATGCATCTGCCGTGCAGCGCGAAATGATCCGCCGCACCATCAAGGAACACTTGGACAAAGAGAAGCGCCTTCGCCCGTTGGGTGTGAAGGTGTTGAGTCTGTTCTTCATTGACGAAGTGGCGAAGTACCGCCAGTACGACGATCAAGGCAACGCCGTGAAGGGCGAGTACGCCTTGATGTTTGAAGAGGAATACAAGCGGTGGGCACGCCACCCCGACTATCAAAGCCTCTTCAACGAGATTGACCTGACGACCGCCGCCGATGAGGTGCACAACGGCTACTTCTCCATCGACAAGAAGAAGGTGGGCGGCAAGATGGTGGAAATGGTGAAGGACACCAGTGGCAGCACAGCCGCCGATGACGACACCTACAACCTCATCATGCGCGACAAGGAGAAGCTACTCAGCTTCGAGTCGCCACTGAAATTCATCTTCTCGCACTCTGCCTTGAAGGAAGGCTGGGACAACCCCAACGTCTTCCAGATTTGCAACTTCTCGACGCGCGAGACGGAACGTTGGCGACGTCAGACCATTGGCCGCGGACTGCGCCTGTGCGTGAACCAGCAAGGCGAACGACTGCGCGGCTTCGAGATCAACACCTTGACCGTGATCGCCAAAGAAAGCTACGAGCAGTTCGCGGAGAAGCTGCAGAAGGACTACGAGGATGCTGGCATCGACTTTGGTATCGTCAAGCCACATGTCTTCTCCGCGATTTCTGTGGAGCAGGATAACGGTGAGCTTGCCGCACTGGGTTTCGAGGCATCAAAGGCCTTGTGGACGCACCTCAAGGCGCAGGGCTACATCACCGACAAGGGCAAGGTTCAAGACGCATTGAAGACTGCCTTGAAAGACGGCACCTTGGTACTGCCTGCCAACTTTGAAGCCCAGCGGGCACAAATCACGGGTGTGCTGAAAAAGCTGTCAGGCAAGCTGGAAGTGAAGAACGCAGATGAGCGCAAGCAGATCGCGGTGCGCAAGTCAGTGCTGGTGAGCCCCGAATTCAAAGCCTTGTGGGACCGCATCAAGCACAAGACCACGTACCGCGTGCACTTCGACAACGAGAAACTGATCGAGAAGTGCATCGACGCCTTGAACGACATGCCCCCGGTGGCCAAGACCCGCCTGCAATGGCGCAAGGCCGGCATCGAGATTGCCAAGTCTGGTGTGGGAGCCGTCGAGAAGGCCGGTGCAGACACCGTCACGCTGAATGAGAACGACATCGAGTTGCCCGACTTGCTCACGGAACTGCAGGACCGTACCCAGCTCACGCGCAAGACGATTGCACGCATCCTGACCGAAAGCACGCGCCTGAACGAATTCAAGCGCAACCCCCAGCAGTTCATCGAGCTGGCGGCCGACTCCATCAACCGCTGCAAACGTCTCGCCTTGGTGGACGGCATCAAGTACCAGCGGCTGGGTGACGACTCCTATTGGGCACAGGAGCTGTTTGAAGACCCCAAGAACGTGCTGATGGGCTACCTGAACGAGCACAACGCGCGGATGAACGCCGAAAAGTCGGTCTTCGAGCACGTAGCCATTGATTCAGCGGTGGAGTGGGAGTTTGCCGACCAGCTGGAGAAGAACAACGCGGTCAAGGTCTACGCCAAGCTCCCGAGCTGGTTCAAGGTGCCGACGCCCTTGGGCAGCTACAACCCCGACTGGGCTGTATTGATCGAGCGCGATGGGCACGAGCGCCTGTACTTCGTGGTGGAAACCAAGAGCAGCCTGTTCGACGAGGACCTGCGCGATCGGGAGGGCGGCAAGATCAAATGCGGCACGGCGCACTTTAAGGCGCTGGCGGTGGGTGAAAACCCGGCTGTCTATGGCAAGTTCACGGATGTGGATGGACTGCTCAGCAAGGCCGAGGCATTGCAATCAACCTAAACTGCCAGAAACGATAAATACCAGATCACAGGGAACACAATGGCAACAAATAAACGTTCGGTCCAATTTGCAAACTTCATCTGCCACTTTGGCAACTTGGAAATGCTCGACCTCTGCGAAGAGGTCGTCATTCCGGCATTCACCGACACAAAGCTCAAGAGGACATACAAGGATACGTCCTACTTCTTCCACGATGTCGAATTGATCTCAATCCCTACGGACGGGAAACATACTGAGCCCGCAATCGTTGGCAAGTTCGTTAAAGACACCATCCTGCAACGAGATCAAATATATGAAGATGGAAAGCTGGTCACAAGTATTCAAAAGTTGCCATCAGCTCCATCGTCTCTCTTTGTCCTGATTCTCAGAGATCACAAGCTGCTGTTTCTACCGGAGGTCACTGGGGCTCCTGGTCTGGAAAGTTTTTGCACCACCACGGAGCGATTTCTGAAGCATGCGCACG
The DNA here is from genome assembly GCA_964421895.1 of uncultured Nitrosomonas sp. Classification (GTDB taxonomy): domain Bacteria; phylum Pseudomonadota; class Gammaproteobacteria; order Burkholderiales; family Nitrosomonadaceae; genus Nitrosomonas. The sequence continues at coordinate 3,464 of CAYQZF010000052.1, forward strand.
AAGCGTTCGTCAAGTCCACATTTGAAAGCCTGCTAGAGCAAGAGTTCCCAGAAGGCGCTAACCGTGAACAGAAAAAGAGGACCAAGGAATCTGTTCTGGATAAATACCCGCATCCGAATCTTGAGGTTGTCTCTCTTGCAAGTGAAGAGTCATTGGAAGCGTTTGTAGAACGGTTTGACAAGTTGAAATCGTTCTCGATCAAGCTACTGAAGCCAAACAATGAGATAAATAATGATGGGCTATTTAAGAAATTCCGTGCGCAAGGCAATCAACTTCATGCATCGTCGGCAACCGTTAGCTATCGAAATCCAGAGGGCTTGGTAAAGGGCCACGTCAAGGAACATGCAGAAAGTGCGCTCGATGGAAATGCTGAGGTGGCACTCTCAGGCACTGATGCCGAAGGGCGCAAGCTTTCAGGCACTAATGACGATTTCAAGATTCAAGTCTTGATCGAAGGCGTGCCGAAGGCAATGAAGCAAGCAGCTCAAAAACTCTATTCTATTTTTGCGACATACAGGAAATCAGGTCAAGTTCGCACTGGAGCCCAAGAGATATCTGTTGAAAAGGAAGTCAAGTTAGTCCGATTGGCTCAACAATTCTCAGGCGGTCAAGATGGCAATACCTGAGCCGGATGATCTTGGCCGAGAAAAAACTGTACTCGCCCTCTATTTGCTGGGCAGAAAATTCCCGCACTCGAGGTTCAATCGCCGGGTTACTTTGGCTGTGGCCTTGGCGTTGATAGCGTTCTGCTACCTGCAGTGGGATAACGTTCCGGCGCTTTCAGTCGTACTCCGAAAGTATGCGGAGATTGGGCTCTCATTCAGCACCTCTATCTTGGGATTCTTGATCGCAGGTTTCACGGTCTTTGTGACCGTTACCAAGTTGGATATTTTCGTCACGATGGCAAAGGTTGAATTTGAATCATCTGGCGAGAGCTACTTGAAGTACAACCTTGTGCAATTCATGCTGGTCTTCAGTCACTACATCGCGTATTTGTTCATCTGCATCTGCTTTGCACTTTTCGCGCAGCAGCAAGGGCTGCTGTCTATCCTTATCGGGAAGGCACTAAGTGCGACCGACTGCGCCTGGAAGGTTGGTTTAATTTACAAAGCTCCTGTTTCAGTGGCGCTAGTTGTTTTTGGCGCTTGGAGCATCTACCTGGTGTTGCTGCTCAAATCATTTGTCTACAACACATTCCAAGTCATCACCACCACAGTCCGTTGGGAGTTGGAGTCGCAGAACGAAAACAAGCCCCCGGAGGGGCATTGAACTTATTACTCCAGAATTCAATAGTCGCTACGCAATATTCCAAACCGTAATCCGCGACGGGAGGACGTATTCAAGCTGCTCCTTCAGTTTATCGGGCGACTCGAAAACGGATTTACCCTGAACCAAGATTTTGGGGGTGCGGTAGATATTGATGATGGCTCCTTCAAGCAGTCGAATCTGTGTTCCGTGCTGAATGGGCTTAATGTCCAGAATGTGGAAACCGTGTTTCCGAAGGCCGTCTTGAATGATTTTCGCAAGCATGTGATCTTCCTTTGAAGTTGATTGCCAGCGCACGGGTGTGCGGGCAATCAGCCTTTACAGGCCTCACAAAAAGTGCGTTCAAGACGTTTGGCCTTGGCAAAGTTAAACAGTGCTCGATCTTTCCAGCAGGCTCTGATAACTTGAAAAAACGGCGCATACCGTGCCGTGCTGCGAAGCCATCGCAACTGCGATAAGCCTCTGAATCAAAAGCCAAGTCGGGCAACTGACTTGGCTTTTTCTATTTCCGATGGCGTTTTCGTTGTTGCAAATATCGCGGTCAATCCATTTTTGGAGCCATAGCCATGCAAACGAAATCTAATAGCGCCACATTTTTGTCCCCGCTCTTCACGCTCGGCCAAATCGTGGCCACGCCAGCCGTGCTTGAACACCTTGAGCGGCACGGCGTCAATGCCAGCGAATATCTGAACCGCCATGTACGGGGCGATTGGGGCGATGTTCCATCCGAGGATGCGAAGGAAAACGAATTCGCGGTTACGCGTCGCCTGCGACTGCTTTCAAGCTACACCATCGCTGGCGAGCGAGTTTGGATCATTACCGAAGCGGATCGCAGTTCGACTTGCCTCTTGTTTCCGAGCGAGTATTGAAATGCAGCGGCGCACCGAGCATTTTCATTCGGGCGGCACCGAGCGGCCTATGCGCGACTTGCTGTTGCAGTTGCCACTGTTGACCGCACACCCCGGCGAAGCGATTCAGTACGAGGAAGCAGATGCCTTCCTCCTAGTGCAAATCGCTGAAAACGCTGAAGTGGCCATGAACACCATTCACCTCGGCATATCGGCCGTGGGGCAAATTCTGGCGCGTGCAGCGCCGGAGGTGGAAACCGGCGAAATCTCCGGCGACGCCACGGAGGCGCTGGGCTGGCTGTTGGCTGAGCTGGGGGACTTTGCGGCCACGGCGTTTTGTCTCTCTGCCGCATGCCGACGCCACACCGCCGACTTTGCACCGCCAGCGCCCAGAACCATCGCCGGCGCGCGGCCATGAACTGAGCCAGCGCATTCCTCGCCAGTTCAGCGACAGAGACAACAAGCGGCCACCGTACCGCTTGTTCAAAGTCGGCTGACTAGCGAAAAGTCAACATTACCGCTAACCAATACACCATGAAAAACCACCATCCAAACGACGGTGCACCAAGCACCGAAATCGCCTCCACCACCGGCAAGCCGGAGAAGCGGCAGAAGCTGACCGCTGACACGTACATCGCGGCGGCGCAGTCGCAAGCCACCAAGCACGGCTATGCCGCCGATGTGCGCCACTTCTGCGACCACGGCGGCACCATCCCGGCCACTCCGGAGCAAGTCATCGAGTACTTGGTCGACGCCGCGTCAACTTTGGCAGTTGCCACCCTCGAACGCAGGCTGATTGCCATTGGCAAAGCCTGCGTGGATGCGGGGCACGCCTCCCCGGTCAAGCATCCACAGGTGAAACGCACCATGCAAGGCATCCGGCGCACGATTGGCACGCGCCAGAGGCGGGTTAAACCCGTGGTGAAGGACGATCTGTTGGAAATGTTGCTGGTGCTGGGGCAGCAGAAGCCCATCAAAGCCGCACGCGACCAAGCTCTGCTGCTGATTGGCTGGGGCTCCGCGATGCGCAGATCGGAACTGGTTTCGATCCGCTGCGAGGACATCACTGAGCATGCCACTGGCCTTGAAATTCTGATCGTGAGATCGAAAACCGACCAGGAAGGCGCGGGCCGAACTTGCTTCATTCCGTATGCCAACGGCGACCGCTGCCCGATCAAGGCCTTGAAGCAGTGGCAAGAACTGACTGGCATTCGCACCGGCTGGCTGTTCCGCGCCGTCGACCGGCACGACAACGTGTCAGAGAAACCGCTGTCGGCGCAGTCGGTGGCATTAATCGTCAAGGATGCCGTCCGGCGCGTGGGCGGCGATCCTTCTGCAGTGAGCGGCCACAGCTTACGTGCGGGCTATTGCACCCAAGCCGCGATGGCAGGACTTCAACCGTGGCAGATTCGTGACCAGACCGGCCACACCAGCGACCTGATGCTGGCCCGGTACATCCGGCCGGTAGCCAAGAGGAAGTTGCCAAGCTTGCTGTGAGAGACCGGATACCAAAGAACAGCGATTGCGAAGAGGCAGTAAAGATGCCCCTTCACCACTGCAATGCTGATCCGCTGCTACTAGACAAGACGCAGTTTCGGTGGCGCTTTAGGCGCTGGGTCCGCATTGGTGGCCCCAGAAACGACTGACAGCTTAGTCAATTGAAATGTCAGCGCATTGATCTCATCCACACTGAGACACAAACTCTCTGCGATTTCACGACGCCCCTGTTTTCGACTATGCAGAATATCGAGCACTTTGGTGAGGAGCTGAGAGGTTTCTCTCTCCATCGGCTCAGGCTCATTCGTACGATAGCCGCTCTTGGCAATCTCTATACACAGGCTTCGATAGTTCCATTCACTGATCAACCCCAAGGAATTGAATCGGTACGCCAACGCGGCGAGCGATACCCCCCAATAGTGCTTCAGCTTCATCAGATACTTAATGGTGTAAGCGGGGGGCTGGTTAGCCTCTACGCTTTCCTTAGGCATCAAAAATGCTGATGCAAAAGCATCGGCTTGTCGCTCAATCTCCGGCGTCTCTCGTCCGTGAACTTGACCATGCCGCATGGTGTAGATGTCCCGCACCAGATGGCCGAGTTCATGAGCAGCATCGAAACGACTGCGCTCCGCAGATTTGAGAGTATTAAGAAAGACAAAGGGTTTGCCTTCATACCAAGTACAAAAGGCGTCAACTTCACGTGTCTCTTCAGCCAAAGAAAAAACTCGGATACCCTTCGACTCAAGCAGATGAACCATGTTTGGAATGGGGGCACTCCCCAAACCCCAAGTCCTACGCAGAGTTGCAGCAGCCTCCTCAGGCCCCAGGTCACTGAGGTCCGGTAAGTCAGCTTCTGGCAGGCTAAAGCGTTCTTCAACCCACTGATTGACTTTGAACGCAATCGCACCACTCGCAAAAGCACACGCCTTCATGGCGTCAGTCATTTTAGAAAGCTTGCGAAAACTCACCGCATGCTCTTTGATCTCTGGCATGTCTTCGTCAATGAAAAAAAACTGCTGAGGAAATTTCAGCAGTTTTGCGATATGGGCCAGAAGGTCCAGATCAGGAGCAGATGCCCCAGTCTCGTAGTTCTGTAGGCTACGGCTGGTGACGCCCAGCTCCTTGGCTAGCTGCGCCTTGGTCAAGCGCCTTCTCACCCTGGCAAATGTGATTTGCTTGGGGTTGATTTCGGACATAGTCAACTACTCAAAATGTACCTGTCTTAGGTTCGACTTCCACCGTCGCAGGGGCATTAGGCTCATCCTTGCGAATGGTGAATTCTGCGGGATTGTTGGGAATGCTGCCCAAAATTAGGCGAACGCCCCATTCGGTGATTTTCTTGTTGTCGAAACCGGTCGGCAAAGACAGTTCGTAGCGGACCTCGTTCAACACCTTGTCGTAGTGATACAACAAAGCCCAAACTTGGGTTTCCTGCTGCTTGTCTTTAGCCAGCTTGAACGAATCACGGTTGAAAAGCTCCAACTGACTGTTCTGCTGGACAAAGTTTTCCGCCACGGCCCCCTTCTCCGCTTGGTTCGTGGGGTCCTCGAAACCATTCTTTCCTGTTTCGCTATTACCGGTCATCACAACGATGGAGATGGAGCGGTCGGGCGAACTAATGAAAGGGCAGTTTTGCTGCTCGTGGATATGCCACTGGAGTGCTGCGAGCAACGTACGCAAATCTTCAACGGTTTTCAGCCACTGCTGCACGCCTGCTGCTGTCGGAGCCGACGCACGGGTCACCTCGTTGCGTCCTCCAAGACCACCCCGAATGGCGTCCTTAAAGAGGATGGCCTTCAAGTCCGAATGGAGTTCCTGCAGACGCGCGTCAACCAGCGCAGGATCATCAATGATCGTGGCACGGCGAACGAAGGCGTTGGGGGCTGTCAGTTCAAACTTCCGCACAGTGGCTCCTTTCATGTTTCCGGAAATTGTACCTCATGTTGAGGTAAACAAAGCGGAAACGGCCTACTCTTGCTTTCAACGCGTTCCGAGCAAGATGCGCTTTGACTGGCGGAAATCACGAGACGCAGCTGGCGGCAAGGTCAGGCCGCAGCAATCGACGCGTTGATCGAGATCGTGGTGGCAACCGGCATCACGATCTTCTTGCGCCCGTGCCCTTCATTGGTAACCACTTCCACCTTGACCAAGCCCAACTGGCTCAGCTTGGCAACGTCCCTCGATACGGCGCTCTGGTCACGGTGTGCCGCAGTCGCCAAATCCGCGATGGATCGGCGTCCTTTGCTGGCCAGCCGCAGCAGCTCGAACCGCTTGGGGGTGAGCTGGCTCAGGAAGTCCTCGAACTCGTAGCTGGTGAACGTCTTGGCATACGGCAGCACGTCCGCCTTCTCATCCAGCGCGCGCGCAACGGCTCGGCTCTTGTGAGCGTGCTCGCGCAGCACAGTGCTCTTGGCGAAGTCTGCCAGCGTGATCTTTGCCTTCGTCATATCTCTTCTCCATTCACGAACTTGATGGCAAGGGCCTGCCACTCCTGCTCAAACCGGTCATACAGTGCTTCGTAGCTGGTAAAGGGCTCCGGCGTGATGACACCCATGTAGTGCCGATGCGAGTACCCGTGGCTGTTGTCGTACCCCAGCACGCGGCCGTTGTCGCCGCTGAAGATCAGTGGGTTGATGTAGGCCAGGGCATAGCTGATGACCTTCTTGGACGGCAGCTCGCGGATGACCCGCTCTTTCAGCACCCCGCCTCCCAGGCGAGCCGGAATGGCCACATCCTTTGGGGCGTAAATTTCTTGAGTCTTAGGCGCTTTCATCGGTTTCAGCCATGATGTATAAAATCAACCCTGATGTCAAGACCGCTGGCGTCAAGCGCATCCGACCTCCCGGTGTTGTCGCGGAAGATGTCTAAGCGACAAATAAAGTGTCGCAAAAGCAGGTTTATGCGACACAAAGGCCGCTGGCGGCACTTCCTGACCGTGCCCACAGTCACCACCCCTTCATCACGTCTTCGTCAGTGATTGGTTGCGAGGCAGCAGGCACTCCATCGCCCTGAAGCGGCCGAAAGACGGCGGGGATGTCTTTGGCACGGGCAATCCGGACCAGGATTTCTCCCGAGTCCAGCAGGCGGACATGGACATGGTCCCCGGCCTGCAGCGCAGCCCGTTCTGTCACGTATTTCGGTAGGCGCAGCCCCAGGCTGTTTCCCCAGCGTGAAAGCATCGTCATGGCAGGTTGGCTCCATTGATATACAACGGCTACCAAATTGCCATGCTCGACACCTTGCAGCGGCGCGAATGGTCACACGGCGTCAGCGCCATCACACGCTCTCATCGTCATCAACGAACTGGACGGGGATGGGTGCCATCCCGACCCCCACCGAGTTACGTCCCATTTTGTTCATCTGGTGCCGAACAGCGGCCTTCATGCACGCTTGGTGAAAGACGGTTGGATCAGCTTTGACGGCATCCGGCGCAGCGACGAAATTCTTCGGGTGCAGGATGTCGAACAACTCCACCGGCTCCACTATGACTGAAGGTGGCTCGTCTTCGATATTGATGCCCAACCGCCCACGGAGATACCGCTGGTGTTTCTTGAACTCTGCATCGCTTTCCAGAAACTGGCGCACCTCCAAGCGGTTTTGCCAGTGGGCAAAGGTGCTTCGGTATGGCAGCGGGATAGACATCAATTCATCCATGCCATAACGCCGGTGGACGCGCCCTTTCAGATGCAGTCGGTTCAATGACTCCATCACCATCCACGCAATCACATCCGGCGTCAAATGCGCGGGATACGCGGGGCGGCCTTTGAAAAAGGCATGGTTCTGAAAGAATTTCTTGCGATAGACGAATTCCAGCCGCAACGTCCGGTTACAAAGGTCAGTCAAGGCTTCCTTGGCAGCAGAGTCTGGCAGTTCAAACTTCCCTTTCCTCAACAGCTCTAAGAATTTGTCGTAGAGCTTCCAGGCTTGCATTTGCGAACTCGGGTCACCATACGTGGCCTCATTGGCGAACAGGCTCATGTTGCCGCCCGCCATGACGTTGGCCAAGGCAACGGCATTGACCAACGCTGCTTTGGACATTCCATCTGGCACATGCACAAGGACGGCCACGTCCAACCGCGTGACTTCGGCATACCGACCTCGGGCCAGCAACAGCCGCAGGTCACGAAGCAGATTCAGCGGGTGTGTTTCGTGTACCGCCTTGACCATTTCGTGCGTGAGCATGGTCAGGTCGTTCGACGACACCACGTTGTGCCCTTGGTAGTGATAGGCCGGGCTGCCCTCGATGTAGAGTAGCCGCTGTTTTGCGCCCTCAGACTTTTTGGTCTTTCGGCCACGCGCCCAAACGCGGATTGTCTTGGCGCCGAAATCAGATTCCGCACGACCACGACCCCAATGCGAGTCTGGAATGGGCTCGCCATGCGAACCTACAACAGTGAAAGCCCGTGGCAAGCTGGCATCGGCATGTGCAAGCTCAACCCCCACAGTGTCGATATTGATGCACTCCATCAACTTGGCATGATGAAGCTGCATGTCTGATTGGTTCACCGTATTACTTACGGTATTACTCATGGCGCGATTGGCTGCCGGTTGCGGCGACTTCGAGCGCCCAGCCATAGTGCTGAGAATCTTGGTGGTAGGCGCGCCAAACCCGTAGGCCGGCGCTTGCGGCTTCTCTTTCATATTGGTTCCTTGTTTGGTGCCACACCGCACGGCGCCCCAGCCGTTGCGTTGCGGCGAATTGAGTTGGACACACGTTGCGTTGCAAGGACGCGTGTGCCTAGGGTTTGCAACTACGCAACGGCCAAGTCCGGGGCCTGGATTGCGGCCATTTCCTTCAACTTTTGGATTGCCCGAGACACAGTCGATTTGTTGACCTGGTACTTCTCAGCGATGACAGACATCGGGACGTTTTTCAGGTGCATCGCCAGCATTTCCTTCGCGTGCTCAGACACACGCATGCCCGCAGGTATCGACTCGAAGAACAGCTTCTCGTCCTCCGTATAGATGGTGAACTCGTACCGCGATTTCAGCCGCGGGATGTGGTCACGCAACTTCGTGTGCTCCACAGTGAATCGTGTATCTTGCTGACCCTCGTTACTCGGCAGTGGGCTGAGCAGAATCGAGAAGTCCAGCAAGTCTTCGTGAGCACTTGATCCTCGCTGCTTGCCGTTCTTGCCCGTGTGGTGCACCAACAGCACCGATGTCCCTTGCAGTCGTTTCGCAATCAGCCACGCTTTGATCGTGGCCCAACTGCCGCCGTCTTCGCGGCCTCCACTGGTCCACGCGGACAGGTTGTCTACAACGATGAGTTTGGTGTCATCGGGAATCAAAGCGTCGATTCTTTGCTGCCCTTCTACTTGGTCAATCGATCCAATGACATCCTCGGCGTAATCTCGGCTGATGATGTGCAGGTTCTGATTGACTCGCCGGATGGACGCCTCATCAGAATTTCTTGCGTGCAGGAGGCGGAGCCGGCGCTGAAAACCAATGGCGCGCATCTCCCCATCCAAATACGCGACAGGCATCCCCGACCCCTTACCCCAAGGCTCAACTGGTTTGCCGCTGGCCACCGCATAGGCCATGAGCATTGCAAGCAACGATTTGCCTCCCCCACGAGGCCCTGCGACCATGCCAATGGTTTTTGCAAAGATCAGATCACCAAGCAGCGGTGTATCAGGCATCAGCTTTGCGGACAGAAGCTTGCCCAATTGGAGTACCTGCGGGCGCTTCGGCCCAAGTGTTTTTTCAGACATGTTTTTCCTAATTCATTGAACTGGAGAAGGCGCGGATTGGAAGGGGCGCAGCTAAGCGCGCCTCTTTCGCCGGGAGCCATCTACTGCTTGTAGTGCCCGATCACGGTTGCCAACATGAAGCCACGGACATCCACAATCCAGTCCTCGGCTTTTGGCTCACTCATGTCCACCGACATGGCCAGGAGTTTTTGAGCAAAGTCATCCGTCGCTTGCTTGGCCTTCAATACCTCATTAGCAAGATCGGCCGTGCTCTTGCCAGTCAGCATGGCAAGCTCTTTGAGAAGCACTTCACCCTCCCAGAATCTCGAAAAGCGAGACAGTTTTCCGGATCGATAAAAGCCATCGGTGACAGCCCGCACCCACATCGGAGGCTTTGACACTTTGTCATCCCAATGAATGAAGAAAGGCAAAGAGACATTGATCATCCCGTTCTTGGGCTCAGTGACGACCACATTCATGACAAATGTCTCTTGCATGGTCAGCCGCAGCATCAATCCGGATTCCAGCTCGAATTCCAAAAAGCCCTGGCGAAGAAGCTCCTCTTTCAGGAAAGGGTTTTGACGAACCATGTCAAAGTGCTCTTGAGCAGTGCGCAGCAAAGAATTTGCATCGATGTCGCTGGCTTGAATCAGATAATTCATTTCAGACTTTCCTCAGCGAGCGTTACGTTGTTGAGATGTCAGCCACTTTTCAAATTCGACGCGGTCGAGCAGGACCTTGCGCTGACCCGGCGGCCGGACGATGACGGCCAAGAAGCCGTTGGACTTGA
>CAYQZF010000053.1:0-13440 GCA_964421895.1 uncultured Nitrosomonas sp.
TCGGGATGAGCAATTTCCGCGCCGTAGAGCAATTCACCGCCAAGTTCCGCCCAGACAGCGGCATTACGCGCAATTCCGGTGCATTTCGACAACGTATCGAGCGTCCCGATGATGGTGACATTCTGTGCTTTGGCCTGTTTTAACAATGATTCGGGAATGAAATCGCACGGCATATGCGCCCATTCGTCGACACCGGCGTTCAATGCAATATGCACACCGGATGTTTCGGCCACATGCGCTGATACCTTGCGCTGATGCCGGTGTGCTTCATCGACGATGGCTTTAACGGTAGTTTCCGGCAACATAGGCCAGACCGTCGGCGAATGGGAGGTTGCATGTGCAGGATGTGGATTGGCGTGTGCGGGATCGGGGTGTGCATGACCATGGTGCGACGACCAAGGCGCCCCCGTTTCGCCGCCGGGTTCGAGTGCGATCTTGATGATAACAGCGCCTTGATCGATCAAGCGGCGCACAGCTGCGCGTGCTTCCTCCTCACTGGCAACGGCTATCGCAATGTTTGCCGCTCCCAGATTAACAATCGGATAACCGTGAGGTGCGGTAATAATCGGCCCCGAAGTCAGTACGCGCAAACTGCCCTCTCCGCCATAAGGCTGATGTACCGGCCCGCCCAAATCGCGGATTGTCGTAATGCCATGCTTCAAGACAGTATCCGCCGCTACTTTCTGATAAGACAAATGCGCATGTAATTCGACAAACCCCGGCAATAACGTCGCATCACCCAAGTCGATGATCTTCATGGCATCATCGGTCTTAAACGATGAGCGCGTCTTGATCTCAGCGATTCGTCCGTTTTTTACCAGCACCGACAAACCGCTGCGCATTTCATCCCCATCGAAAACCCGCGCGGCATGCAGCAGCAACGTCGCAGATGCCAGTTCTTGCGCCAGTGCAGGCGCAGCAGAAAAAAAAGCGATCGTAACCGCTACTGCTGCAAGAAAATCGCGCGCATCGCGCAAGCGATCAATCGTTCGGCTTGACAATATGTTTGACTCCATTTGCTTTCCTTAAAAAATTGCTCATACTCTCTGTCGAGAACGCTTTGAAAAAGGTAGTGAGCGAAGGTCAGGCAAGGTGAAATCAGGCGAGAAAGCGGAATTTACAATTGGTAAATGAGAATTTCGAGCTTGATTTCAACGCAGCATGACCGAGCACAACATTTTTTCAGAGCTTTCCTAACAATGATGGGGATCGACAAAGCCTGTCAATACCGCAAGCGCTGCCATCAAAAAGAAATTGCCCCAGACCGACTCGACCAATTCTTCCCGGTTTGATCCGGTTTTATAGCAACATCCCCAGAACGCGCCAGCGGATTCATTGTGACGGTTCGCACGATCAGTTGAACTGGTCCCGGTCACAGTAAAATAGCGGCTGCGGATGGTCACGCTAATCTGGCGGTGAGCATGGATGCGCCAAGTTTTTTCAGCGGGTAGCAAACGCGCCAAAGAAAGCATTGCCAGCGACGCAATAACCGCGGCTGAAGGATCTTCTAATTGTTCCATTCGATCGAGGCAGTTGAGCGGCAAATCATGCGGGCGGGAACTGAGCCAATACGTGCATGCAGCTTTGGCATGGCTTAAATAAGGCTCTCCCCAGCGTGCCGCGGCCCGGCTTAACCCCAGCATCGCCCAGGCCTGGCCGCGCGACCATAGGCCGGCTTGATCATCCGCTTGGAATCCCCGCTCGGCGAAATACGCGCTGGCATGGAATGCTCCATTGCTGCGGCGGCATGCCGCCAATGTCGTTTCCGCGTGATATTGCGCCATGTAGTGATGAAGGCTTTGTTCGCTGCTGCACAGCAATTGAATTAAAGTGGCAAAATTATCGATGGAAATCGATTGATCGCCGTTAGAAAGACCCCCCATGGCGGTGCCAAGCGGAATACAATTTAATTTGGGATTAAAACTGTGCGCCAGCGCCGTAATGGATTCCAAAGTCAAAGCCCGCGCTTGCGTGTCACGAAACCAGATTTCCCCCAAAGCCGCGCCGTACCAGAAAATCAAACTGCGGTATCCGGAATCGGCGGGGATTTTTGCCGCCAGCCGCCGGCAGATTTCCGCTGCTTTCTGTTGATCATTGATCGACTCGGTCATTTTTGCCCGCAACCACCAGCATGCCCCCCAGAATCCTCCCATCCACGAACCGCCGGAGGAAACAGTCCAGGTGTTACCATGATCGGATGAATACAATGGAAAATCACCGGTACTAGCATTATCGATCACTTCCATACGGCGGAACATCAGTTCCAGTACGTCGGTCATTTCTTTGGCGCTTAACAGGCGCTCATCCACAGCAAGAGTTGTAGTCATTGGTAATCTCTCTTAAAAAACCAGATTAAAGTCGATCAAAAAATTGTTTGCATCGCTTTTGCCCGGGAAAATGCTTTTCATCGCATTACCGCCGAAGGCATGGCCGTAATAAAGCCGCCAGGTCAGATGCTTGCTGTAGTTGTGCGTAAAAGCGATATCAATCAGTTGACCGATATCGCCATGACCGTGCGCGGAATTTCCCGAATAACCGAAGGCACCTGATTTCAGCGCTGCGCCGAGGCCACCGTACAGCAGGTCGTTTGCATTGGCCAGCGATAACTGATGCAGGTTTATATTGATTTGCGCTTTGGCTGCAGGCGACACGATGACTTCAAGAAAAATATCCTGAATATTCATTTGATTGAAAAATGGAAACTTGGCGTACAAACGCCCGCTTGGCACCGCCGAGAAAAACGTCTGGTGCTTGCCGTCGCGCGCATCATCATCGCCCGAACTGCGATAATAAACGGCACGCAGCCACGGTCTGAGCGGCAGCTTGTGCCACTGATAACCGGCTTCGGCGCCAATCGCCCAAGCTTGGTGCGACTGATTGGTCCAGTTACCGAACTGATAGGATCCGAAACATAAAGCGTCGAGACTGCCGGATTCGAACTGCTGTAGCGACATCACATGCGCGCCGATCGTGTGAATACTCAGTTTTTCATCAATCAACAGCGGTCTCGCGGACAATGGGCGATTATCGATTACCCGTGCATCACGCTGATCGTCATAATGCAAATAAAACAAACGACCCTCAGTTCCCGGCACTAGGCTATCTTTTTTACTGGTCAGCGCGGCATACAGGATATTGATATCGCTGATTTCCTTTTGTCCTTGCACGGTGAGATTGCCTTGCGTTGGACGCACACCGCTGACAGACATGTTGAATGCAGGCCGGTCATAAACCACCGAAAAACCATCGAAGCTGCGCCCGACATAAATCGCATTAAAACCGCCAACGAAGCGCTCGGCAAGGCGCCTTCTTTTGAGTGCATCAAATTTTTCAACGCCTGAGCTGTATTCCATACCTTCGATCAGCTCGAAACGGCCAGTTTTTACCGAAGCACCCGGCAAACCCAGCTCGCCTAGCTTGAAATTGACATAGCTTTGTTTCAAAAAAACATTACTGGGATTTGCCGATTGGTTGGCAAGGAAATACGCCGCGCCTAATCCGAGCGGTCCATTCGTTAGCGAAACCGCATCATCCGGCAGTCCGTACAAACCGCTGTATTGCGCTTGCGCAAAACCATCCACATAAGCACTGGACAGCATGACACCCAGGCGCGAGCGCACTACCCACAAGTCGTAAGAGTTGTTAACTGTGGATTCGGGACGAAAATAATTCCAGGATTCATAGCTGCTGAGAAACTCGCCATTAATACGCAAGTATTGATTGATCTGACCCAGCGGTTTTGGGGCATTGGTTGCAAAGGCGCCGTCAACAGATAAAGAAACCGCCATGATGAAACAAAAAACCAGAATTTCTAAACCGGCTACTAGAAACTTCGCCATTGCGCCGCAATATCTCTCGCTTGCGCATTCATTCAGCTTACGTAGCGTAGCGGTAAGCGCAAAACAGTTTAATTGCTGGTGGAAAATTGCTTGATTTAGTGACATAGTCCCACTTACATTATTTTCTTTCTGATTCAATTTCAATAAACCTGACAACTATGGAATTCATTACTTCCAGCGACGGCACACCGATCGCATGCTGGCGGCACGGCAACGGAGCGCCGCTATTGCTGGTGCACGGCACGACCGGAGATCGCTCCACCTGGACACCGGTACTTGCCGGACTGCAACAGTACTTCACCGTGTGGACCATGGACCGGCGCGGACGCGGCCATAGCGGCGATGCTGACGGCTACACGCTGCAACGCGAGTGCGAAGATGTTGCTGCGGTCGTCGATGCCATCGGCGGCAATGTCAATCTTCTTGGTCATTCGTTTGGCGGGCTTTGTGCTCTGGAAGCTTCGCTGCTGACAGCAAACATTAATAAACTCATTGTGTATGAACCCTCGATTTCATTAACCGGCAGCGGCTGGTCGGCAGCGCTTGAAGTGCGCTTGCAAGCGTTGCTGGATAAAGGTGAACGGGAAGAATCCTTGCTGTTGTTCTTTCGCGATCTGCTGAAAACACCCGATCAGGAATTGGCTGCGCTGCGACTGAGCCCGAACTGGCCCGTGCGGATTGCCGCTGCACATACCATTCTGCGCGAACTGCAAAGTATCGACCGCTACACTTTCACACCGGAGCGATTCGAGATCCTGCGAAATCCGGTGTTGCTGCTTATCGGTGGCGACAGCCATCCGCGCCGTTATGCGACGGCGGAAATGCTGCAACAGAGTCTGCCCGATAATCGCATCGGCATTCTTTCCGGTCAGCAGCACAGCGCCATGAGAACCGCGCCTGAATTGTTTGTTCATCATGTGTTGGAATTTCTTAAAACCGCGCAGTAATTACCGGAGAACAGCATTAGGTTTCTGTGCCAACGCCTGCGCGCGATGCTTGCGCGCCGACGCCAATCGTAATGTCATTACACAAGCCAAGCACAAAACGCCGGTCAACACGCTCCACGCCAGCGACGAATCGCCGGATTGTCTGAATAGCGCACCATAAATCGGTGGTCCCAGCGCGAAGCCGGAAAAGAACGCAACGGACACATAACTAGACGCTACCGTCACCGATCCGAAAGCCGGATCCCTGATCAACATGCTCATCGCGATGGCATTGGTCGCCACGGCCGATAATCCCATCGTTGCGGCACCAACCCACAGCCGCCAATGACTATCGGGACCGGTTGGCATTGTCAGTACGATGGCAGCGGCGGCAATAGCAATGAGCGTAAACAGCAAATATGATTCATCGTTCAGTTTCGCCCCCAACGGGGTCAGCATAATTCTGGACAACATGCCGGCAACGCCAAACAAAGCGATTAACACATCCGCTTGCGGCAACGGCATGCCGTGTTGTGTGGCAAAAACCGGCAGGAAAGTGACAAACGCGGAGAGCGCCAGACCGACGCTAAATTGCACCGCCATCAACCATGACAACAATGCGTTTGGGCGCGTGAAAGCCAGGCTTTTCTTACTTCTGGTGTGCTGCCTGGAAGTAACGAAAAATACCGCAAAGCCGAATAGAAGTGCCACTGGCACGATGACGCCGAACGCCGCACGCCAGCCAAATTGAAATGCGATAGCCGGCAATGCCAATCCGGCAAAAAGCGCCGCCAATTGAACGCCGGATTGTTTCAATCCCACTACCCTTGCTTTGTGTTCAGGCCGGATTTGTTGTGCAATCAGCAAATTGGTCGCCGGATTCGCCAGCGCTTGCGCGATACCGCAAACTGCAGCAGCAGCAATCAAACTATATAACGTTTGTGCCGCAGCGAGCAGCGCAAAAGCCGCTGCAATCGCGCCGAAAAGCACCAATAGCGCAATGCGCGCACCGATGTAATCAACAATAAAACCCGCCCACAGCGATAAAACAGCTGCCAAACCGAACGAACTCATCACCAAATAACCGATAGCAACCGGCTCGAAGTGCAAATCCCGGCTGAGCAGCGGCCCGAGCGTACTGGTGGCATATAAAATGAGCATCGGCAGTGTCATGGCAAAAACCAAAACCACTTGCAGCAAGCCGCGGGCTATGATTGGGTACGGCAACTTACCGGAATCAATGGCCATGCGAGAACCTCTGCGGAATGTTTTTCAGTGCGATTATCATTGTGCGATTCGGATGAAATCAGTCGAACGAGTACACCGCGTGGCGCTGATAATGATTAATCAGACGACGCCCGATCGAACTAATCAGCGATTCGTCGTTGCCGTCCAGAATGCGTGAGGTACGGGCAATGCGACTAATGCCGTAAAGCGGTGTCAGGTCGCTGAGACCCTCGGCGCCGTAAAGCTGCATCGCGCTATCTGAAGCGATGCACAGCGCATGCGAAGCGGCCATTTTGGCAACATTAATCGCGATTTCGTCGGGATTTTGCGCATCAACGCCGCGCGCCGCGATGCGAATCAGCTCGCGCGCGCCGGCAATGGCCTGATAGGTATTGAAAATGTGCTGGCGCACCAGTTGTTTTTCCGCCAGGCGGCTGAATTTTCCGCGAATGGAATGAATGCGTGCACCCATTAAATCCATACAACGCTGCGCCAGTCCTATCCAGTTCATGGCGCGCAACAAGCGGCCCAGACCGAGCCGTTTGTTCATTAAATCGAGACCGCCGCCGCACGTGCCGATCAAGTTATGTTCGGGAACTCGCACTGCGGTCAAGGAAACTTCCCCCTGACCGTACGAGTGCCCCATCATTGTAAGCTGACGCTCCATCTTAAAACCCGGTGTATCAGTCGGCACGATGATCATTGACAGTGCATTGTTGAGTGCGGTTTCTTTACCCGCTGTGCGTGCCAGAACGGTCATAAAAGTGGCGCGATCGACATTGGAAATGAACCATTTCCTGCCGTCGATATGCCAGTTGCCATTGGACAAATACGCCGTTGTCGTTATCAAGTCCGGAATCGAGCCGCTATGACCGGGCTCGGTCATGCCGTAGCAAGGTAATGCCTCTCCGCTTACCATGGGCTGCAGAAACCGCTCATGGATCGTTTCGTTGCCGAATTTCAGCAACATGTGCGCATCCAATGCGGCGTGGCTGGCAAAAATCGCTTGCGAAAATTCCGTTCGCCCTTCCTGTTCGGCAATCAGCAAATAATCTTCCAGCGATGCGATCTTCCCGCCGTGCGATAACGGATAAAACAAACCGCATAAACCGGCCTGGCGCGCCTTATGGGCCAAATCGGATTGCAACTGCAAAGATTGCTCCCCTGGCTGCGCTAGGATCGGCTCGTTCGGTATGATCATCTCGTCGACAAAAACACTGACTTCGCGCGCCAATGATTTGGCCGTTTCCGTGTGCGCCGATTTATTAAACGCCGGCTGCATCAGTGTGCTCTCTGCGCTAAATCAGCCCTGTTTATCACAGCGGCATTACTTTTGAATTGCGTATTCTCCAGTTCGGTGATCAGATGTTTTTTATCGACTTTTCCTGCCGGACTGAGTGGCAGTTGTCTTAAATAACGCAAATACTCGGGCAATTTGTTTTTTTCCAATCCTTGATCGAGCAAAAAGTGGGTAAATTGCGTCAATGACGGCCGTTCGGCGCCCTCGTGCATGACCAGGCACAAGCAAATGCGATGTCCTAAGTCGTCATCCGCAACCGGTATACATGCCGCGCTGACCACAGCCGGATGCGATGCGGCGATTTCCTCGATTT
Organism: uncultured Nitrosomonas sp.; assembly: GCA_964421895.1. GTDB lineage: Bacteria > Pseudomonadota > Gammaproteobacteria > Burkholderiales > Nitrosomonadaceae > Nitrosomonas. Next base: position 7,606 of record CAYQZF010000053.1, read on the forward strand.
GTGCCGGACTGATGTTGACGCCACCACGAATAATGATTTCCTTTTTCCGTCCGGTTAGAACCAAGTAACCATCGCTGTCGATAAAACCGAGGTCGCCGGTATACACCCAGCCTTGCGCATCGCGGTACAGTGCATCGAGATCGGGGTTATTGACATACTGCATCGGTGTGATCGGTCCGCGCGCGGCAATTTCTCCAATATCGCCCTGCGCCACTTCACACTTTTGATCATTGACGATTTTGATCGAACAGACCTCGGGATTCGGCCGTCCCGTTTTGTGTAAAACCGTATCCAAGTCATCGTCAAGCATGGTATGACAATTAACACCGTCGGCTGAGCCGTACAGACTGATAAAACTGCACTTGAAGGCCGCGCTACAGCGGCGGATCGATGCTTCATCGATTTTTGCTCCTCCGCTGACAATCGCAACCAGACTGGAAATATCTGTTTGCGCTAATGCCGGATCGGCCACAATGCGTTGAAACATGGTGGGAACACCGAAGATATGCGTCGGTTGCAGGAGTGCGATCGCGCGAATGGCGGCAGCGGCATCGAATTGCGGTAACATCAGCACCGTTCCTCCCAGCCAGGACAGCACGCCGAAGGTTGCAGTCGACCCGAAAGCCGTTCCTAACGGCATCAGATAAAGTCCGCGGAAATCTCTGTCGGGCGCATGGATACGTTGCAAAAACCGCCCGCGTCCGCCTGCCAAGGCATTATGAGAATAGGCGATCCATTTGGGATCCGATTCGGTGCCGGATGAAATCAGGAACCGCACCGGGGAATTGGGATCGACCGAGGGCATTGGGTCGGATGCAACCGGATGGGATTGAAATAAAGCATCTAACGTATGCCACCCCATGCGCGCCGCACCATCGACCACCAGGATCCGCAGCGACAATAGCGAGGGCCTTAACGACTCAATCAGCTCGCACAAATCCTGTTGCACGAATTTAGGTTCAACGATAATGACGCGCGCATCGCAGCGGCGCAGCAACGATTCAATATCAAGGCGCCCGCGGCCAGGCGGAAAGGGGGCGACGATTGCACCGAGCGCCGCTGCGGCCAAATCGATTGCACAGTGATACCAACTGTTGGTCAGTTGATATGCGATGACGTCCCCGGCGACAACGCCCAAATCACGTAAACTGGCGGCCAAGCAAACAATTTTGTGTTGCAATTCGCCATACGTTATCGCGTGATCCGGCGAAACAACCGCCGGTTTGTCCGGATTCTTCCGGGCTTGCTCACAAAACAGGGCGAACAAGGATTGGTTAGGATAGGTTCCATTGTGTATCCATTGCGCACGAACCTCTGCGGGAACCAAGTCTATTATGCCGGCATGATTCATTGAAAACTCCATGGCGAAGTAACTTTGGTATACGATCCAAATTCCAGGTGCGATTGCAGGCGTGAGTCGCTATGCAGGTTACTCAGATTTTCGACAACGATCGCGGCTGGAACATCGGCTTGCAGCAAAATGCCAGCCCATTCGGCTGCCGTTTTGTTTTGCAAGACTTCACTCAATTGTTGCTGAAAATCTTCCTGCTCAGGATGCGTTGCCAGGCCCAGCGCATCGATCAAGTGTTGCACAGCGCCGTTGTCATAGCAGTCAATCACGACTCTTCCATGTTTTGTTTCGAAAACTTGGTTCAGTAAACTTTTGGCAGGTACTGCAATGTCGAAGAAGCGGTGCCGGTTTTGAAAATCACCGCTGCATAATACCGTCGCCGCACTCAGCAGCGAGGAAGTCACTCGCGCACCAGCGCGGCTCAATTGGCGATTGAGCAAAGCGGCGGTAATGCCTTGCGCTGCGATAACGCCACCCAGCACGTCCAGGATGGTAAACAACGTTCCGCCCCGCGTGCCGCAAGCCTGGGAGATTTTCTGCGCCACGCCGGAATAGGCTTGCACCATGAAATCGGTTCCCGGCATCGAAGACGATTGTGCATGCGCGCCTCCGTCTGTTGTCCAACCGGCTGCGTAGGCGTAAACCAACCCAGGATTTACACGAGCCATATCGCTATAATCCAGATTCAATTGCGCCGCTTTGCCAGGCGCCCAATTGTGTAAGAACACATCGGTGTGCCGCGCCAGTTCGGTGATTTCTTCTTGTCCGGCGGAGGATTTGATATCGATTTCGCGCACAGTTTTAAACCGGTTTAACGCATCAAACCTGACCGAACAACCTTCTGCTACCGGTGGCATACCGCGCAGCGGATCGCCGCCCGGCGGTTCGATGCGGATAACGTCAGCGCCTAGTAATGACAGCAGGTGCCCTGCCAAGGGACCTTGGATGCGGCGGCAAGATTCGATAACGGTCAGTCCGCTCAGCGGCAGTGCATCGCTCACCGGTTTTAGTGGCATATCATGGTAAGGCGTGGCTAAATCAAATGTCCATGGGCCTCGCAGCCACTCCGACTTGAAATGCTCGTCATCCACGCGTTCCGCCAGCGTGTGCACGCGGCATATCGACATGCCGGTATCTGCGCATAATTCCGAAATCTGTAAATAAGTTAATTTTGATAAAACGTTGATCAGTTCATCCGGAATTGGCGCAACGGCTTTGGCATAACGCAACAAGAAAGCAGTCCAGCCCTTTCCTGCCAAGGCAGCGCTGATACCCAATTGCATCCAAAACCTTAGCCAAGGATCCGCATTCAGCGTTTCCAGCTCAAAAACGACACCATCCGCTGATACAAAAGGCGGTGCTGTGGAGTAATTTGCTGCAACCAGTGGTAAATTTTCCGCTGGAGTAACGACGGTCGCGTCCGCAATATACTGCGAAGTGCTGAGTAACGCCGCAGCTGACATAGAGATGTGGCTCTGCGACACCGCAAGACCGCGCAATTGGCCGAGCGCGGCGGCAATACCGCCTTGTAACGCCAATGCAGCCGTTACAGTTGAAACGTAAGGCAATCCGAATGATTGGATTCTTCCACTTGATCGTCCATGCACCGACATCAAACCGCAAGCGGCCTGGATCATGTTTTCAGTGGCCATTCCCGTATGATCGCAATCGCCCCAGCCGGTTACCGCACAATCAACCGGTTTTGTTTGCGGTGTTCTGAACGTAAAAGAGAACATCTCATCGGTTGCCTGATCGCTGCTGCTGGCAATCTTTAGCCCCAGCGCACTGGATTGGTAAAACAGCGAAAATGCCATTGCGGCAAAAGGCGCGGTGGCATTTTGAAAAGATCCTGCAATTGCGCAATCGTTTAATGATTTATTCATGTCTATCGTTACGATACGGACAGCAAAATTGATTCTGCTCAACCTCCCGCTACTGCAGGCAGAATCGTTAGTACATCGCCGTCGCGCAAGCTGGTTGCCAGGCCATCCTGAAAACGGATGTCGTTATCGTTGACATAGATATTGATGAAACGGTGAGCGCTGCCGCCGGTAACGAGTTTTTCCTTGATCCCCGGATATTGCCGCTCCATATGATCGATGATCTCGGAGACTTTGTTGCCTTCCATGTCGATGCGTTTTTGCTCATTCGTGAGCGGCCTTAATATCGTTGGAATGATTACTGTGATAGACATACGAACTTAACCTTCTATGAAAAATTTTTGCGATAAAAAAAGAGCTTTCTAGAATCACCCAAGCGTCAAGCCACCATTTGCAATTCGAGTTCGGGTTGGTATTGCTGGACGATGCGCACTCTTTCTTCAATTACCATCTGTTCAACAATGCGGAAACTGCGAACTTCTTCGTTATACAGGTGGTAGGTGGGAATGATGACGTAATGCGCTTGCGGCTCTGTCGCCAATTCCACATCGCTGCGGCTTGGGTACGCTTGGCTGTTGGTGTGCGAGTGATAAATGACGATCGGTTCTTCATGGCGCGCACTCATTTCTTTCCAGACTTGCAGTTGCTGTTGCGGATCGAACATAAAAAAATTCTCCGCTTGCGCAGCATTGCGCATCGGGATCAAACGCAGCGGCAAATTCGATCCCGCGGGGCCTGCAATAATGCCGCAGGTTTCAATCGGATGATCGCTTAATGCTTGCGAGATCATGGCGCTAATCAGCTTCGAATGGATTGTCAGCATAATTGTTATCTCCTAGATTTTTTGAATCGATTGATTATTACGAGTTATTGCTAGTAGGTCGGCAGCGATTGATCGACTTCCTTAATCCATGCCAGAATTCCGCCATCCAGGCTTTTGACGTTGGTGAAACCGTGTTTTTGCATTTCAAGTAACACATCGCGGGAACGCATGCCCATTTTGCAATGCAGCACAATGAAGTCTTCCTTATTCATCGCCGCCAAAACTTCTTCCGACATCATCCGGTTTTTGGGGATATGTTTGGCACCTTCGATATGCACGATATTCCATTCTTCGATGCCGCGAACATCGATAAGCTGCACGTCCGTGCCATTCTCTTTAATTTGCTTTAATTCGCGCGCGCTGATCACGGGTATCGCGTTGCCAGGAGCAGTTGCCGGGTGGCTTGCGTTGCAAAATCTTTGATAATCGATCAATCCTTCGATCAGGGTTCTAGCCGGTGCTCGGCGTAACGGAATAAAGCGGTAGCTCATATCCAGCGCATCGTAAACAGCCAGACGTCCCAGCATGGTTTCACCGATACCGGTGATGAGTTTTATCGCTTCAGTCGCCATCATCGCGCCGATGGAAGCACACAGAATTCCCAGTACGCCTCCTTCGGCACACGATGGCGCCATTTCGGCCGGTGGCGGTTCGGGATACAAATCGCGGTAATTCAGTCCTTCTCCGCCGGGTGCGTTTTCCCAGAACACGGAAACCTGGCCTTCAAAACGGAAAATAGATCCCCACACATACGGTTTCCCCGCTAACACACAGGCATCGTTCACCAAATAGCGCGTGGCGAAATTGTCCGTGCCGTCGATAATCAAATCATAGGCAGCAATAATGGTTTGCGCATTGGCAGCTTCAAGCCGTTCTCTGTGAAGCCGGACTTTGACGTGAGGATTTAACTCATTAATCGCGTCGCGTGCGCTTTCCGGTTTCGGCCGGCCGATATCGGATTGACCGTGAATGATTTGCCGCTGCAAATTTGATTCGTCGACCACATCGAAATCGATGATGCCTAACGTGCCGACGCCGGCCGCGGCGAGATACAGCAGCACCGGAGAGCCCAGTCCACCAGCACCGATTACCAGAACTTTACTGCTTTTAAGTCGGCGCTGGCCCTCCAAACCGACCTCAGGAATCAGCAAGTGGCGGCTGTAGCGGGAAATCTCATCTTTGCTTAATTCTTCTACTGGATTAACTAACGGTGGTAAACGCATGCAAACTCCCTGTTTTCAGTTGGTGTTGGTTTATTCCGATTGATCGTATGGCTGATTCACACCTCCGGTACCCAACTGGAGCAACTGGTGCCTTTCAGTTGTGCACCGATTGCTTCAAAAGCATTCGCCGCAATCAATTTTTGCGGAATTTAAATTAAATACATAAAGTTGGGAATGTGACAAAATGCCGCGCGGCAATTTGCCGCAGGCTTGATCTGCTCACGCTTAGGCGCAATTTATGCGTGGCAGAAGCAGAATTTATTTCGCTAAATAGAAGCTTATTGCTTACAGAGAATAAGCATATGAACAGTGAGAAGATGAAGAGAGTACCGGTGTTGCGAATCGTAAATTCGTAAAATGTGCTGTAAAAAAACTCACGTGATCATGCTGCGTTGAAATCCGGCCCGGAATACGTACAGCGGCTTGTTCAAGACAAATTATTGCGTTCACCCAAGATAAAATCCCGCACAATTTTTATTTGATTGTCATCCATTAACATAGGTGCATGGCCGATGCCGGGCAATTCGACGACTTGGGCTTTTGCGCCGCGCAATTGCA
>CAYQZF010000054.1:0-13440 GCA_964421895.1 uncultured Nitrosomonas sp.
CGCACGACCGGCATTTTCTGAACAGCGTGTGCACGCACATGGCCGATCTGGATTACGGTGAACTGCGCATTTATCCCGGCAACTACGACGACTACATGACCGCTTCGACTCAGGCGCGCGAGCGCATGCTGGCCGATAACGCCAAGAAGAAAGCACAGATCGCCGATTTGCAATCGTTTGTCAGCCGTTTCTCTGCCAACGCGTCGAAAGCCCGGCAGGCCACCAGCCGCGCGCGGCAGATCGAAAAAATCAAGCTCGAAGACGTCAAGCCGTCCAGCCGTCAGTATCCGTTCATCCGCTTTGAATATCACGAAAAGGAAAAATTGCATCGCCTGGCCGTTTCCATCCAAGCCATCGGCAAGAGTTTCCCCGGCATGGATAAGCCGCTGTTCGAGGATTTCAGCCTGAATATCGAAGCCGGTGAGAAAGTCGCCATCATTGGTCCGAACGGCATCGGCAAAACCACGCTGCTGCGTTGCCTGGCGGGCGATCTGGCGCCGGATTGCGGCGAGATCAAATGGACCGATAAAGCAAACCCCGGTTACTTCCCGCAAGACCACGCGGCGGATTTTGCGCAAGAGTCGTCACTGACCGAATGGATGGATCAGTGGCGGAAAGGCAGCGACGACGATCAAACGATCCGCGGCACACTGGGGCGGCTGCTGTTCTCCGGCGACGACGTGAAAAAATCCACGCGCGTGATTTCCGGTGGAGAACAAGGCCGCATGCTGTTCGGCAAATTGATCCTGCAAAGAGCGAATGTGCTGCTGATGGACGAACCGACCAATCACCTCGACATGGAATCGATCGAATCGCTGAACAGCGCGCTGGAGCGGTATACCGGCACGCTGATTTTCATCTCCCACGACCGCGAATTCGTTTCTTCGCTGGCCACACGGATTCTGGAAATGACACCGGGCGGCATCAAAGACTTCAAAGGCAATTATGAGGATTATTTACGTTCGCAAGGGATTGAGTGAGGAAGGTAATCGTCAATAACACTGAATTTTCTTGACCCACCGCTTCACCTCGGCTGCTGCAAAATAAATAGTGCTCTATCTAAATCGCCACAATTGACGGCCGGATTTCTCTCTTCGTGTGATGATTTGTGTACACTGCCATTGTGTGCACAATATCAGCAGAGGAAGCAATCGATGAAAAATATCACATTAAGCGCAGATGACAAATTGATTGAAGCCGCTCGCGAACGCGCACGCACCGAGCACACCACACTCAACGAACAATTTCGCCGCTGGCTGGCGGATTATGTGCGGCAAGAACAGCAAACCGAATCCACCATGGCATTGATCGAGGAATTGCGCGGGCAAGTACGTACGGGCGGCCGCAAATTCACGTGGGACGAAATGAATGAGCGGTGAATTTATCGATACCAAAGTTTTTATCTACCGATTCGACGAAACCGATACACGCAAACGGGAAATCGCAGAACAATTGGTTCGGAGAGCGCTGGAAACACGCAGCGCTTGCATCAATCATCAAGTTGTCCAGGAAATGCTCAACGTTGTGACGCGAAAATTACCTATCCCCATGAGTACCGAAAATGCTCAGCGTTTTCTGCAGCAGATTCTGATGCCTTTATGGCGAATCATGCCAAGCCAAGTACTTTATCAGCACGCCCTTCAGTTGCAAGCACGTTATCGTTTCAGTTTTTACGATGCTTTGATTGTTGCTGCAACCCTTGAATCCGGAAGCACACGTTTGTACACGGAAGATTTGCAGCACGGGTCAGAAAATCGAGGGATTGTTGATCGAAAATCCTTTTATTGACTTAATTTGAGCTAAAAAACGAGAAATCAGTATCAGGTAATAAATCGCAAGTTACCAAAAACATAAACCCCTTCATCTTCATACATCCAACCATCACTCAACCATCACCTTCCGTACCTGCATCGGCAAAATTCCTTTCTCAATCGCCTGCCGGCCGTCAAACACCAGATAGCTTTGCCGTCCGTAATGCGGTAGCGGGCGGATCAGTGCTTCGAGCGAGGCGGCGTCTTGCGCGGAGATGATCGCCAGCGATGCGCCATCGCTACGCGCCACTGTCCAGACTTGCGCGCTGCCTTTTTTACCGGTCTCGTCTGATCGGGCGGGTAGTTGTTTGGCGGCGAGCCAAGCGTCGACTTCCGCTTGCAAACCGATCACGAGCGCCGGTGCGGCAGCCAGCGGATCGTCCGGCGCGATTATTTCAAGTTTGCGGTCTTGCAGCTTGGCGGCGAGGGTTTCGGCAATTTTGCGAGTTTCGGCTTGAGTGGATAATAAAACTGTTTGCGTCGCCGAGTTGACCATCACTTCGCGCAGGATTGGCGGCGCTTCTCCGGGCGCTAACTGCCGGAACAGGCGCAGGTCGGGATCAAGCAAAACGGCTAACGGCTTGTCCGCCAATTTCAACGTAAAAGTTTGCTGCGCTTGCTGCAAACCCAACCGGTGAACGGTACTGCCTTGCTGTGTTTCGATTGCGACCGGCACTTGCAATTGATACACCGGTTCGGCTTGTTTCAGCGTAATCGACACGTTGTAACCGGAATCTGTTGCGGCATTTTTCACCTCGGTGATTTCGATTGCGGGCGCACCGCTACGAGTCAGCCATTGCGCAAAAAAGGGCTCCAGCGATTGCCCGGAAACCAATTCAAAAATTTTTTGCACGTCCTGCCATGAGGTAATCTGGAAACGCCGGGTGGCCCACAATCCCTGCAATGCGCGCTGAAAAAGCGCTTCGCCCAGATGATCGCGCAGCATGAAGAAAACCATCGCGGCTTTGTTGTAACCGACAATTTTCGATGCGCCGTGCGTGCGTGAGGTAAATGCCGTCAGCGGCGCATCCTGTCCCGGTTGCAACGCAACGAAGTCACGCAACCAACCCAGGCGCATTTCGCGCGCGGCCGCATCGCTTTCCTGTTCTTTATAGGCGTAATCGGCCATGAACGTAGTCAGACCTTCCGACCAGTTGCCGCTGCGGTAATCTGGATACACGCCGTTGCCCCACCAGTTGTGCAGCACTTCGTGACCGAGCGACGTGCTGCGGATGAACGGCAGCTGCAGCACATCGATACCGAGATAAGTCAGCGTCGGCATGCCGAAACCGGTCGGCGTCGGACTCGACACTACGCTGAACTCGCTGTACGGATATTCGCCGATTTCAGATTCGTATCGATCCAAATAACCTTTCACGGCATTGAGATAATCCTTCGATAATTTGCTGATCTGCGGATGAAAATAAGTGCGCAGTTGCACCGGTTTCTGTTTGATGTTGTGATGCGCCAGCGTGTCGATCGCATACGGCCCAGCCATCAAATCGATGCCTTCGGCCGGGTGGGAAAACTCAAATGTGGCCCGGTAGCCTTGTTCCGAATCGCTTTCTTCGATGAGCCGGCCCGCCACCAAACCTTTCTGCCCGGGCGGCAGCTCGATGCTGACTTTATAGCGCGCAAACAGCCCGGCAATGCGCGGATACCAATCCGAACTATCCGGCAGGAAAGTGCCATCCACACCGCTCACTGCGACCGGTCTAGCCAGCGTCTGGCGATGATCGAGCGCAGTATCCAACGGCGCCAGCACGCCTTTCCACTGAATCAAAAATTGGATTTGCTGGCGGAAATGAAACGGAATGTTCCAGACATGCGGCTGGTTGGCTTGTTCGCGGCCAATGCCCAGCGGCCCATCATTGAATTCCGCTTGCGTCACTTCATACCCAGCTCCCAGCAGCAACTGCAGCTCGCGCGGCCTGTGAACGGTAATGAGGCTTTTTCCCTCCAGCGTGCGATTCGCCGGATCGATTTTGACCGTGATGTCATATTCGACCTCGTTCATCTTGAATGGCACAGGGGCGGATACTGCGGGTGCTGCGACAAAACAAACGGAAAAAACAAAAATACAACTGCGTATAAACGTGGCAATGATCATGATTCAATACACTCTATTAGTGCTTCGCCGCGGGAAATTTAGCGACAATCGACATTTCCTGCTCATCGCGTTTGATTTTGAGCGGCAGCCAAGTTCCCGGCGCTTGACGCTTCACGATGGTGGTCACGTCTTCCAGCGTTTTAACCGGCAAACCGGCCATTTCTAGAATCACATCGGAATCCTGCAACTTGGCGGCATCGGCGACGCTGTTTTTTTCCACTTGCAAAATGACCGCGCCGCCTCTGCCCATTTCGTAGCGGATACCGAGGCGTTGAAACTGTGGACGGAAAGATTCGGAAACATGCGGCAGCACGCCGAACACCGCATCGGCCACACCGGCTACCAGGTTCTTACAGGATTTATCGCTATCCCACGGCAGCAATGCGGCGACCGACTTGACACCCAAGTCATGCAACTGGTGCGTGACGCCGAAGCCATGCAGCACATGCCCCGTGCCCATCACCCCGACCACCAGCGGTTTTTCCTTATCCGGCGAACGCGTCAGCGCTTCCTGCAGAATTTGCGCCATGGCGCGATCCCATAATTGCTGTCCAGCGATAAAGCGGCGGAAATCCGGATCATCCTGGGCGGTTTCATCGTCTTTTTTAGGTTTGCGGTCATGCTGTTTATAAATCGGCAGCAAATAATCGAGGTACGCCTGACTGGGTTCCGCCGGGCGCGTCAGCCCTTCGCGCTCTTCCACCGGAACACCGTAAAAGCCCTTTTCCGCAACTTGGCGTCGTAGATTCGTTTCGATATTCAGTGCCAGCATCGGAATGCGATTCATGCGGGCAAAGTGAAATAGCGGCAAATACAGATTGGCATCGGTATTCCAAACATGATCCCAATCGGCCGCACGCAAAAATTCCTTTTCACTCAATTCACCGGCAATCCATTTATCCAGTGCAGGCTGCACACGGCGCGGAAACATTTCAAAACCGATCACCATATTCGGGCGTTGCGCGTGCAAAGCTGCTAACGTTTGCAACTGCCAACGGTGATGATCGGCGTTGATGTGCGTTTCACCGAGCAGCACCACCGCTGCTTTGGCTGCACGCGCGATCACTTCCTGCTGCGAAGCCTTGCCGGAACCGGGAACAATCCAATCTCCCAGCGGCACACAATGAGCAGGCGCCGGTTTTTTCGCCGGGATAATCACCGCGCCGGCAGGATTCGTTACCAGGCTCATGAGCACAACGATCAGACACATCAAGTTACTGCATCGGGTTATTTTGCCATTTGTCATGTTATTCATTCTTCTCATTGTGTAATTGATTACGACGAACGTTACCCTACCCATTTGCGTGCGTTGCGGAATAATCGCATCCACGGGCTGTCTTCCGTTTTACTGGAACGCGTATCGGGATGCCAGGAATGTTGCGCTACACGAAATACCCGTTCCGGATGCGGCATCAACACGTTAAAACGCCCGTCTGGCGTCGTCAATCCTGTTATCCCCTGAATCGATCCATTGGGGTTGTACGGATAATTTTCAGTGACTTGTCCGTGGTTATCGACATAACGCAGTGTCACCAACCCGTTGGCTTTTTCCGGATGTCCAGAAGCAAATTCGACTTTGCCCTCACCGTGCGCCACCGTGATCGGCATCCGGCTGCCCGCCATGTCGGCAAAAAGCAGCGATGGAGTTGGTTGCACTTCCACCATGACAAAACGCGCTTCGAATTGTTCCGACACATTGCGTTTAAAAAGCGGCCAGGCTTCAGCGCCGGGAATGATTTCATGCAGGTTGCTCATCATCTGGCAACCGTTGCAAACGCCCAGCGCAAACGTGTCGCTGCGTTGGAAAAATGCCTCGAATTCATCGCGTGCACGCGGATTGAACAGAATCGATTTGGCCCAGCCTTCGCCGGCGCCGAGCACATCGCCATAAGAAAAACCGCCGCACGCGACAAATCCGGTGAAATCTTTCAACGACAATCGTCCGGCGATGATGTCGCTCATGTGCACGTCAACCGCGCTAAACCCGGCGCGATCGAACGCCGCTGCCATCTCGACATGACCATTGACGCCCTGCTCGCGCAAAACCGCCAGGCGTGGACGTACGCCAGTTTGAATGAATGGCGCGGCGATATCGTCGCTGGCATCGTAGCTGAGTGCGAGTTGCAAACCGGGGTCGGCGATGTCGAGAATACGGTCGAATTCCTGCTGCGCACACGCCGGATTATCACGCAGCTTTTGCATGTGATACGTGGTTTCCGACCAAGCGCGCTGCAGATCGACACGCTTTTCCGCCAGTATCGGCTTGTTGTTGCGCATCACGCGGATTTCACCGGATTGATTCGGGAAACCGATAATAAAACTGCAATCGCGCAACCCCGCATCCGCAAGCACTTGCATGACTTCCCGTCGCTGTGCGGCGGCAATTTGTATTACCGCGCCCAATTCTTCGTTGAACAGCACAGCGAGAATGCGTTCTAGAAAACGCCCGCCCAGCCGCTCGGGTTGCAATTCCGATCCGTCGATATCGCAGCCTTGCACATCGAAACACAATTGATCCAAATTGACCGTTAAACCGGTATGTCCGGCAAATGCCATTTCGCACAATGTCACGAACAAACCGCCATCGGAACGATCATGATACGCGAGCAACCGATCCGCTGCGTTGATCTGTTGAATCGCGTTAAAAAATCCTTGCAACAGCTTCGCACCGTCAGCGCCGTCAATATCCGGAGCGGTATTGCCGACTTGCTTATACACTTGCGCCAGCGCCGAACCGCCCAGCCGGTTGCGCCCTTGCCCCAAGTCGATCAGGATCAGCTCGCTATCGCCGCAATCGGTGCGCAACTGCGGCGTCAAGGTTTTGCGCACGTTGGTCACGGTGGCGAATGACGAAATGATCAACGACAGCGGTGCGGTGACTTCCTTGCGCTCGCCCGCTTCTTCCCACGCCGTTTTCATCGACATCGAATCCTTACCGACCGGAATGCTGATGCCCAGTTGCGGACATAATTCCATACCTACGGCATGCACCGCATCATACAACCCGGCGTCTTCGCCCGGGTGACCGGCCGCCGCCATCCAGTTGGCGGATAATTTGATTTTTTCGATGCCGCCGATCGCCGCCGCAGCGATGTTGGTGATCGCTTCGCCCACCGCCATACGCGCCGCCGCTTTGGGATCGATCAACGCCAGCGGCGTGCGCTCGCCAATGGCAAACGCTTCGCCCAGTACGGTTTGATATCCCATACTGGTCACCGCGACATCGGCAACCGGAATTTGCCACGGCCCGATCATCTGATCGCGTGCCGACAGACCGCCGACGCTGCGGTCGCCGATGGCGATCAGGAAAGTTTTGTCAGCCACTGCGGGTAACCGTAAAACGCGGTAAACTGCTTCGGCCAAATCAACATCCGACCAATCGAGCGACGGCAAAATCCGATTTCCATGCGCCACATCGCGTGTCATTTTCGGCGGTTTGCCGAGCAGCACCGGCAACGGCATATCGACCGGCGGCACCGGGGATTGCGCATCGGCCACCACCAGTTGTTCATCGCCGGTCGCTTCACCGACCACGGCAAACGGGCAGCGCTCGCGCTCGCAAATGCTGCGGAACAATGCCAGCGATTCCGGTTTGATCGCCAAAACATAGCGCTCCTGCGCTTCGTTGCTCCAAATCTGCATCGGCGACATGCTGTTTTCTTCGGACGGTACCGCGCGTAAATCAAAATGCCCGCCGCGGCCGGAATCGTACACCAGCTCCGGAAAGGCGTTAGATAAACCGCCCGCACCGACATCATGGATGAACAAAATCGGATTTTCTGCACCGCTGCGCTGCAATTGCCAGCAACGGTCGATCACTTCCTGTGCACGCCGCTGCATTTCCGGATTACCGCGCTGCACCGAATCGAAATCCAGCGCTTCGGTGTTGGCACCGGTATCCATGCTGGACGCCGCGCCGCCGCCCAGACCGATCAATAGGCCGGGACCGCCCAATTGAATCAGCAACGCACCCGGCGGGAATTTTTCCTTGCGCACATGGCGGTCGGAGATCTGCCCGACACCGCCTGCCAGCATCACCGGTTTGTGATAACCGCGCATTTCCCCGCCGACGCGTTCCTCAAAGGTACGGAAATAACCCGCCAGATTGGGGCGACCGAATTCGTTATTGAACGCCGCGCCGCCGATCGGACCTTCAAGCATGATTTGCAACGCCGAGGCGATGCGCCCGGGCTTGCCATAGGATTGACCATCGCTGCGGTCGATTTCCCACGGTTGTACAAAATCCGGAATATTCAAATTGGACACCGAAAAACCGCACAACCCCGCTTTCGGTTTCGCGCCACGTCCGGTCGCGCCTTCGTCGCGAATCTCACCGCCGACACCGGTCGCCGCACCGGGAAACGGTGAAATGGCGGTTGGGTGATTGTGCGTTTCGACTTTCATCAACATATGCGTTTTTTCCCGCGCGTAGCCATACTCTTGTCCATCGCCCGGATAAAACCGGTTGATTTCCGCACCCTCGATAACACTGGCGTTGTCGGCGTACGCCACCAATGTGCCTTGCGGATGCACTTGGTGCGTGTTGCGGATCATGGCAAACAGCGATTTATCTTGCGACTTGCCGTCGATGATCCAATCAGCGTTGAAAATTTTATGCCGGCAATGCTCGGAGTTGGCCTGCGCGAACATCATCAACTCGACATCGGTCGGATTGCGCGCCATTTGCTGAAAGTGATGCGCCAGATAATCGATCTCATCCGCCGACAGCGCCAATCCCATGCTTTGATTCGCTTGCTGCAATGCCTCGATGCCGCCGCCCAGCACATCGATGGTGTTGAGCGGTTGCGGCGGAAAATGCTGAAACAACCGCTCGGCATCGGCAAACGATGCAAACACCGCTTCGGTCATGCGATCGTGCAGCAACGGCTTGAGCCGTGCTTTATCCTCGACGGACAAAGGCGATGCGCATTGAATGTAATACGCGACACCGCGTTCGATGCGCTCAACCGCCGTTAGACCGCAATGCTGCGCGATATCGGTGGCTTTGCTGGACCATGGCGAAATGGTGCCGGGACGCGGCAGCACCAAAAAGAATTCGCCGGGATGCTGCGCACTTTCCTGCGCCTGATCGTGATTAAGCAACTGGCGCAAAGCAGTCAATTCATCGTCTTGCAGGTTCCGGGTAGCCGAACAAAAATGCCAGTACTCCGTTGCAATCGCCGCAACCGGCAGATTCAGCGTGTTAATTTCCTTGCGTAATTTTTCCAGACGAAACGGCGAAAGCGCGTGTCCACCACAAAATTGAAGCATCGTAGGCTGTGTAGTGCGTAGATTAAAAGATTGCAATTTTACACGAGAAGATGTAGTTATCGCTGATCATCCCATGCGTGAAAATAACATGAAGGCAACCAACCCCGTTTTCTTTACCGCTCAAATCCGTGCCATGGAGCAACAGGCGCTGCAATTGCCTAAACCGACACCGTTAATGGAAAAAGCCGGTTTAGCGGCGGCCCAAGTGGTTCGAGATCGAATACTGAAGAATCCCAACCACAACGTGCTGGTGCTCGCCGGGCCGGGCAACAACGGTGGCGATGCGTTCGTCGTGGCGCGTTATCTGAAGGAATGGGGTAATGCGGTGACGGTGGTTTTCGCCGCTGAGCGCGACCGCATGCCAACCGATGCCAAACAAGCGCTGCAAGCATGGCTGGATTGCGGCGGCGATATTTGTCCCGGTCTGCCCGGCGGTGAGTGCAACTGGGATGTGGTGATCGACGGTCTGTTCGGCGTCGGCTTGGATCAATCGCACCATCGCCCGATCGAAGGACAATATCGCGACTGGATCGAAACCGTCAATCGCATGGCGGCACCGATTGTCGCATTGGATATTCCGTCCGGCTTGGGCAGCGACGACGGTTGCATTTACGGCATCGCCATCCGCGCCACTGTTACGGTCACTTTTATCGGGTTAAAGCCCGGCCTATTCACCAACTTCGGTCCGGAATGTTGCGGTACCGTAGTGCTGCGCGATCTCGATATCCACTCACCCGCGCCGCCTGAACCGCAAGCTTGGCTGCTGAACGACACGCTCGCACAAACACTGCTGCCCCTGCCCCGCTCCGCTAACAGCCATAAAGGCTCGTTCGGCAATGCCGCCATCCTCGGCGGCTCGACCGGCATGGTCGGTGCTGCGCTATTGGCAGGCCGCGCGGCCCTGCATCTGGGCGCCGGCCGTGTGTATGTGGGTTTGTTGGCGGAAAACGCACCGGTGGTGGATTTCTCGCAACCGGAACTGATGCTGCGCCCGCCGTCCGAATTATTCACAATACAACCGCTGGATTGCCTGATCGCGGGCCCCGGTCTGGGGCAGTCGGCGCAAGCCTTGTCGTGGTTGGAAACTACATTGTCTGGCGAGTATGTGTTGGTGCTCGACGCCGATGCGCTCAACCTGATCGCGCAGCATCCCGATCTGGCGGAAAACCTCAGCCAGCGCAAAGCCGCCACCATCTTGACACCCCACCCTGCCGAGGCCGCACGCTTGTTGAAAACCGACAGCACCGCCGTGCAAAAAAACCGCATGAACGCGGCATTGCAAATCGCGCAACATTTCAATTGTTACGTCGCCCTGAAAGGCTCAGGCAGCATCTGTTGCTTTCCCGGCGGCAAACGCTACCTCAACACCAGCGGCAATCCCGCGCTCAGCACCGCTGGAACCGGCGACGTACTGGCCGGCATCATCGGTGCGCTGATTGCGCAGGGTTTGAATCCGGATCGCGCGTTGCTGCTGGCGGTTTACCTGCACGGCGCCACGGCGGATCGCTGGGCGCAGCAGAATCAGGGAATGGTGGGGATGGTGGCATCGGAAGTCATCGCGGCTGCACGCAGTTTGTTAAATAGCTGGATTTATCAATACAACACTAATCAGCACAATGAATCACGGTGAATGGTGGCTCTGCCGTGTGTTTTGTGAATAATTCCGCGATTATTGCACACACTATTTTCCTTCTGCGGCAACACTCAGCAAATCCAGAGTCTTCTGGTCTCGTTGACTGGAAAAATATCGTTCCAGCACATGCGCAAACACAGAATCCGCAGGTGTTACGTTGGCAAACAACGTGACACAGGATCGTAGCTTCAGATCGTCCGGTGAAGCGAAAATTTCGTAAGTGGAATAGCCATTGATGGCCAGCAATGTTTCGCAGCATTGCATCAGTCTCGGGCCGAGGGTGGGATGCTTCAGATAGGCTTGCGCTTCCGCAGCACTCCTGATTGCATAGCGTTGCGACATGGCGCTGAATCCGAGTCCGGCGAATTGCGGAAAGATATACCACACCCAGTGCGAGCGTTTGCGGCCATTGGTGATCTCAGCCAAAGCAATTTCAAAATCATGCGCTTGTGCTTGCACGAAACGGTCAAGATCGTACGGATCGCTGTCATGGATCTCCACTTTTTCTCCTTTGCCGGAAATTATCTATCTGATGAAATACATTCTGACACCGCCACTCATTTATAATTTTGCCTATTTTCCGATTTCAAATGTCACTGTGAAGGATACCGAATGAAAACTACCTCGAGGTTTAAAAAATTTATCTGTGCATCAATATCATCGGTATGGCTGATGTCGATGCCGCTTGCCATAGCAGGTGATCTGATCGAGTTACCTCAAGATGCCACCCAAAAACTAAAAATCGATGCTGGGTTCGGCTGGGGAATTTTCAGCGGCACGATATACAATGGCAACGACAATTACCACATCACGCAACTGGTCGTCAGCATGACACCGGTTCATGACCATCATCACATGCACATGCATTCGAATATGACGCACGATGCTAAAGTGCATCAAATCGGCTTGGATCTGCCGCCATCTTCCAAAGGCGCGCTATCGATGGCGCTACCCAACGATGTTGCCGATGCGCATGACTTCAAGTGGGAAATTCTGAAAGTCACGGGTTATCAAGTTAATCAATAAATTTATGCAACAATCGTTAAAAAATATTCGCAGCATCCTGATCTACACTATTGCCGTTGCGCTAATTTCGTCGGTCTATTTTATTTATGCTTATACGGTGCATCCGATTCCCGAGGAACGTGAAACGTTTCTGACGGAAATCGGCGAAGGATTTGGAAAAACTGGCTTGGTGCTGCTGATTTTTATCTATTGCCGCACCTTGCTCAAGCTGCTGCTGGGTCAAGGAAAACTGGCGCAGCGCTTACTCCCGGATTATATTCCCGCGCTCGAATCATCGGCGTTGAACCGCTTGCTCGCTTGGTTAAATCGCACGCACATATATTTCGGCATCGCCGCGGTTGCCGTGATTTTGTTGCATATCGGCATGATGGATTTCTCACGCTATCGCCATATTCTATTCTTTCCGGCTTTACTGGTTTTAGTCGTCTGGCAAGGTGTTTTCGGCATGTTTCTCACGTTGCGCTATTCTCCGGCCGATCTGAAGAAATTTTCATATCTCGTGCATGCACAGTTTGTCACCGGCATTGCAATCGGAATTTTCGCTCTCTTCGGTCACACGCTGATCGACGATTGATTTTCCGGTTAATCTTCCGCGCCAAGCTGGTTTCCCATGTCTGACCGTACTCTCATAGCGGAAAAACGATTGTTATCCGCTTTGCCGGTACACAGTGTATGATCATGCGCTGATGTTTTGAGAATCACCGGCAGGCCTCTCTTTTAATGATAAAAACAAGCCATGAATAGCGCGTCGACAATTAAGATACTGATCCTCGATGACGATACTTTTATGCTCAAGCTGTTGTCGCGCATGCTGGCAAAGCTCGGCTACACGGCGGTCACTACCTGCGACAACGGATCGGATGCGCTGCAAAAAATCGATCATACCGATACCCGCCCCGATCTGATCCTGCTCGACCTGAACATGCCGGATATGGACGGCATCGAATTTGTGCGCTACTTGGTAGACCGTCAGTATCACGGTCAACTGATATTGGTCAGCGGCGAAGACGAGCGCATGCTCAAAACCGCGGAAAAATTGGTTCATGCGCACAAAATTCCGATGCCCGGTTATGTGCATAAACCCGTGGATCCCAATAAGTTATCGGAAATCTTGCAAAGGCTGGAGATTGAAGCGGCCATTCATCCGCAGTCAAATGACAAAACATACAGCGCGGACGATATCCGCTCAGCCATCGCCCATCAGGAACTGGTGAATTACTATCAACCCAAAGTATCGGTCGAAAGCGGTGATGTCATCGGCGTGGAAACGCTGGTGCGCTGGCATCATCCGCAAGATGGCGTGATCATGCCAGACCGCTTTATCCACGTCGCGGAAGACAACAATCTGATCGACGATTTGACCCGTTTGGTGCTGAAGCAGGCGATCATTCAAGCGGGAAAATGGCATCGCGACGGCCAGACATTACGCGTGTCGATCAATGTCACGATGGAAAATCTGGCTTCCCTGGATTTTCAAGACATGGTGGTCAATCTGGTCAATGAAAACAACCTGCCGCCACAGAAAATCGTCATCGAAATAACCGAAAGCCAAGTGATGGGGCCGGATGCGCGCATTCCGCTGGAAATTC
>CAYQZF010000055.1:0-13429 GCA_964421895.1 uncultured Nitrosomonas sp.
TAAGTTTGAGTGAGTTGGCGGATATTGAAATGCAAGCCATTGCATGGGCAAACCGGATCGGTGAATCAGTAAATTGATTAAACTTCATTTTCAATCCTAGTATCTGTTGATGTTTTGCGATAAGTATTCCGAGAGTAAAAGCGAGTCTGTAATGCATTCCGGGTACTGGAATTCTATCTGCAACAGATTCATTGCGTAGTCTCTAAGCAAAAAAACAGATAAGGATTTTCAAGGTATTGCTCAATGATTCAGATTGGAAATTAAAATTTATTGGTAATAACTACTTTAAAGCATATTTTGCATAGTGCTTGAGCGGTAAGTCAATCAGGCTATTGATAGAAGCCTTGCAAGTAATATTACAAAGATTCATTTGGTGTTGATGGCTTTGATTTGCCAGTTGGTTTCAAATCCCTGGTGTGAGAATCAATGGATGTTTTGCCGCGCTTGGATTGCAGGTTGCTTCACGTGAAAGCGATTTTTGCTAACAAGGGTATACGAGAATGGATAACAGAGAAGATGGAGGGTGCTCAGGTTGTGATACCGATAAAACACAATTCGTTGAAGGGTATGTAGATATGGATTAAGGTTCCTATAGATACCGGTATTTTTTGGAGAATATTTTTGCTCGATTGGGTATTAGCGAAATGATGTGTCAGGCTGAAGAGAAATTTTAAGAGTATGGCAGTTATGGCATGTGGATGTCCGTAGTTAATTATATGAAATATCAACACACCCTATAAAAGATCTTGACCGTATGATTCTAGCAATTTGTGACATGATCGCTCTATTTCAGTAAATTAAAGATATTTTTTATCATACCGTTAACCAACTGAGTAAGAATGACTTTGTGATGAAATGCAAGTCTTTGTATAGGACTAACGTGATCAATCTTTATAGCTTTTGTCCGCAGAATAAATGAGTGATCAGAGCGTTACGAGCAGTGGTTTTACTAAGTTAAATGATTGATTTGAGGCTCTGGTCAAGAAAAATGATGGGAGACAGTTATGGCTGAAATACAAGCAGCTGGAGGTGAAAGTGGTGATTACGTTGCGCATCATCCGGAGGCTATAAAACACGATGAGGCATTGTGTACTTCAGAAGCTGACGAGTACTTTCTGAACATTAAGGGCGAATTAAGTCAAGTCGACCGGCTTGTAAGTGATGCGGTAAATAATTTAGTTATCAGTTTCAAATATATCAGCAAGTTAACCAGCTCTCATCATGATATGGTTTTAGCAATTGAGAAAATGTCTGTTCCAGAAGGGAGTAAATCTATACTGGAATTGTTAGAGAAACAAATGATCATTGCTGACAAGATTGAACATGAACTAGAAATGACTATTACAGCTTTACAGTTTGGTGATCTAGTGACGCAATTACTTACACATACGGCTAACCAAGTAGAGGCGTTAAATCTAGAACTACAACGTATCGACCGGAAAAGAAACTGGAAAGAAAATATAGATAAGAATGCATTTGATGCAATACAAGATGGAATTTCTAAAGCGGTTAAGATAGCAAAAAGTAAAAGTAAAAGTAAAAGGAAGCCGGTTGTGCAGCAAGGGATGCAAATAGGTGATATTGAGCTATTTTAGTACACTGATTATACGCATAAATCTATCAAACAAATAGTGTTGGCAAGAGGAGTAAGGTAAATGGCTAAGACGATACTTGCAGTGGATGATTCTGCTTCCATCCGGCAAATGGTTGCTTTTACGCTAAAAGGAGCCGGGTATGAGGTCATTCAGGCAGTGGACGGACAAGATGCTTTAGATAAAGCTAATTATCATCAGGTTAATTTGGTATTGACTGATATCAATATGCCACGTATGGATGGGCTGAAGTTACTTGAGTTACTCCGCAAACTGGCACACTACAAAAATATTCCTATTTTGATTCTAACGACTGAATCCGGTGATGAAATTAAAGCAAAAGGCAGAGCAGCTGGTGCCACCGGTTGGCTAGTAAAGCCATTCGATCCCAAGAGATTACTAGAAGTAATTGGTAAGGTTATTGGTTAGATATTAATGTGACCAGCTAAGAGAATGAAGCATAGATGACTTATTTTATTTAAAAGTGTGAATCTATTCCTGTCATTTTTGCTCATTTCTTAAGGGTGTTGGCCTAATAACTTAATGTAAAACAAGGTTACCTATGAGTACAGATCTTGAACAGTTTTATGAAATATTTTTTGAAGAATCCTCAGAATTACTTGCGGATATGGAAGCGTGTTTGCTGAGGCTCGATGTAAATTCGCCAGATTTGGAAGATTTGAACGCTATATTCCGTGCGGCACATTCTATCAAGGGTGGGGCGGGCACTTTTGGTTTTACAGATATGACGGAGATGACGCATATGTTGGAGACGTTGCTGGATAGATTGCGTAGAGGGGAGCTCACAGTTCGTAGCGAGATGGTCGATGCATTTCTAAAAGCGAGTGATGTCATTAAGGCACAATTGGCAGGTCATCGAGGAGAAAGCGAAGCAGATCCCGCAGTTGCAAAGGAAGTGTGCGAAGAGTTAAAGAGGTTGAGCGATGAAATACAAGATCGGCTACCTAATGAAACGATAGCCGATGCAGATATTGAGATGGGGGCTGCAACAGTAGAAATCGATATTAGTAATGTTCCTGAGGTTACCGTAAATGTACTTCAGTCAAATGCTTCACCGAAAAAAACTTATTGTATTGAGTTCTCCGGCACAGGTATGGGCGATGCTGCTATAGAAAACTTATTTGCTAATCTGAAGCGTTTGGGGGATCTTGAAGAGCTATCATCAGCAGATAAAAGAAAAAGAGATCAATTTAAGTTAAGACTCTCAACTGAAAGCAGTGAAGAAGATGTTTGGGAAACATTAGCATTTGTTGTTGATCCAGCAAACCTGAAAATTGAATTAGAAACAAATGATGTTTCGAGAAACGCTGGAAACGTGCAAAATTTCTCAAGTAATATTAGCAATGCTCCAGATCTATGTACCAATGAAGACGAGCTTTCATCGGAAAAAATGCCTCAAATACAAGGTTACGGTTTCTTTCCTGGAGCACCCGCTGTGCCAAAAGATCTCGCTAACTCAGATTTGCAATCAAATTTTATGCAACAACAAAGTGCTCATGTCAACAAGAATGAGACACATAATAAAGTGAACAAACCTTCGAGCAAGGTCAGTGCTCCTATTTCTCCTGCTACTAGCGAGACTTCATCGATACGTGTCAGCATAGAAAAAGTCGATCAAATAATTAACCTCGTTGGTGAGTTAGTTATTACGCAAGCGATGCTGGCTCAGACTACTTCTCAGCTTGATCCGGTAATTTTTGAGAAGCTGTTGAGCGGAATGAGTCAATTGGAGAGGAATACGCGAGATTTGCAAGAATCTGTAATGTCGATCCGAATGATGCCGATTAGTTTTGTGTTTAGTCGTTATCCCCGGGTCGTGCGTGATTTAGCAGCGAAATTAAATAAACGCGTTGAACTGAAAACTGTCGGTGAGAACACTGAGCTCGATAAAGGTCTGATTGAGAAAATTGCCGATCCATTAACGCATTTGGTTAGAAATAGCCTTGATCATGGCATAGAGGTAGCAGAGAAACGTATTGCAGCGGGTAAGCCAGCGCAAGGAACAATTACATTACGCGCTTTTCATCAAGGCGGTAACATAGTTATTGAGGTTAGTGACGATGGTGCTGGTTTGAATCGTGGAAAAATTCTTGTTAAAGCTAAGGAGCGCGGTCTGCCGGTAAATGACGGAATGTCCGATCAAGAAGTATGGTCACTGATATTCGAGGCCGGTTTCTCTACTGCAGAGACTGTAACTGATGTCTCTGGCCGCGGTGTAGGGATGGATGTGGTAAAACGTAATATTCAAGGTATGGGGGGGCGTATTGATATTGAGTCGGGACTCGGTGTAGGTACGCGTATATCGATTCGATTGCCATTAACGTTGGCGATTCTAGATGGATTGTCAGTGGCGGTCGGTGATCAAATGTTTATTGTACCTCTTAATTACATTATCGAATCTATGCAACCGTCGGCTGCAGATATTAAAACGATAAGCGGTCATGGACGGGTAGTGCAAGTGCGTGGTGAGTATTTACCCGTGATTGCGTTGCATGAGGTTTTTAACTTGCATCCTAATGTGACTGCGGTGCACGAAGGGATTTTGGTTATTCTTGAGGCCGAGGGTCACAAGGCAGCATTGTTTGTGGATGACTTAATTGGGCAGCATCAAGTGGTAATTAAGAGTCTAGAGAGTAATTATCGCAGAGTACAGGGTGTATCAGGTGCAACGATTATGGGTGACGGTAAAGTTGCGCTTATTCTCGATACAGCTGCGCTTGTTTTAGCAAGCCAGCAAGAAATGATATAGGTCAACCGAATAGTGGATTTTTAAACTCTTTTGCCATTTCCTATATGGATCTATTTAATCAGGAGTATATACCATGTCTCAATTGCAAACTGCGATTACAACCTCCAATTCAAACAATTCACAACCCATTCAAATGCCGAATGAATTTCTGACTTTTCGTTTAGGTGACGAGGAGTATGGTATAGAAATCCTTAAAGTGCAGGAAATTCGTGGTTATGATGCCATTACACAAATAGCTAATGCGCCTGAATTTATAAAAGGGGTTGTTAATTTGCGTGGAATTATCGTTCCAATCATTGATATGAGAGTTAAATTCAGATTGGGAAACGCTACATACGATCAATTTACCGTTGTAATAATTTTGAATGTAGCTGGACGTGTTGTCGGAATAGTGGTGGATGGAGTCTCGGATGTGATTTCGCTGGGTTCGGAACAAATGCGACCTGCGCCCGGTCTGGGTTCGATAATTGATATCGAATATATCATGGGACTGGGGACTGTTGATGAACGTATGTTGATATTAATCGATATCGAGAGATTGATGAGTAGTAGTGATATGGGGTTACTTGACCACACTATTAATTAAACTAGTGAGTGATTATTTTTAATCCATAGCTTAAAAATAACTTATAGAATCAGCAATTGTTGATTTATCAAATTACGAAAATATATCAAAATAAGTTGTAAAGAACCTAATAAAGAATTTGTTGCTGAATAAGAGTGGAGTATCTTAAGTGTCCGCTTCTTATTAACAATTTTTCTCACAGTTTGTAGATCATTATCTTAGTAATGCAGCGATAGGCTCAAGACTCTAATATTGTAGGAGATGCATAGAAATGCAGTGTCTCTTGGAATTCAAACGGATATATTATGAAGCTGATCTTAAGTAATGAAAATATTGATAATAAAACACGTGAGTATGCTTTTACCGAGGCTGATTTTGAGCGCATTAGGAAGCTAATATATTCGTATGCGGGTATTTCCCTTTCCAAGGGAAAACAAAATATGGTTTACAGCAGGCTTGCCCGGCGTTTGCGTGCTAATAGCATGACAACTTTTCATGAATATCTAAATTTTCTAGAACGTGGAAATCCCGAAGAGTGGGAGGCATTCACAAACGCACTAACAACAAATCTAACATCTTTTTTTCGAGAACAACACCATTTTTCCATCCTTGAGAAGCATATAGAAAAACGCAAGAACCAGAGCAAAATTCAGCTTTGGTGTAGTGCTTCATCAACTGGTGAAGAACCGTATTCAATGGCTATGGCAATGGTGCACGCATTTAAGTCATTTTCACCGCCTGTACATATCTTAGCAACGGACTTGGATACCAATGTACTTGCAAAAGCACAGTTAGGTATTTACTCAATAGACAAGTTAGAGAAAATACCCAAAGAGAAACTTAAGCAATTTTTTCTTAAGGGGAAAGGGGTTCATGCCGGATCAGCAAGAGTACGTCCTGAGTTGCGGAATATGATTACATTCCGGCAATTGAATCTACTCGATGAAAGCTGGCCAATCCGTGGTCCATTTGATGCGATATTCTGTCGTAATGTTATGATCTATTTTGATAAACCAACGCAATATAAGATTCTGAAGAAATTTGTACCATTGCTTGCGCCAGATGGATTGCTGTTTGCTGGACATTCCGAGAGCTTTCAGCATGCAGTTGATTTGTTTAAATTGCGTGAGAAAACCGTCTATGAGTTAGCTAATAAACCGAGGTGATCATATGACCGAAATCATTGATGATCAGGTTGCAACCAATTTATATTTTGACAAGAGCTTCAATAGTCAAGCTGTTAAATTGCTGCCAGGCGAATACTATGTAACTGATAAGGATTTACTTCTGGTAACAGTACTGGGTTCATGCGTTGCAGCTTGCATTCGAGATTGTTACAGCGGTATTGGCGGTATGAATCATTTTATGCTGCCTGATGGCGGAGGAGATGTTGGTAGTCCGCTGAATGCTTCAGCTCGTTATGGTACTTATGCTATGGAAATACTGATTAACCAGTTATTGAAACTAGGTGCTCGCCGATCTAATCTTGAAGCTAAAGTTTTCGGTGGGGGTAATGTTCTGGATGGGCTTACCGTGGCAAATGTTGGTCAACGGAATGCAGATTTTGTATTGAAATTTTTACAAACCGAGAAAATAAGAGTTGTTGCACAGGACTTAGTTGATATATTTCCGCGTAAAGTGTACTTTTCTCCCAAAAGCAGCAAAGTTATGGTGAAAAAATTACGTAATATACACAATACAACAATTTCCCAGCGTGAAAAGGATTATAGGAAACGTTTGCATCAGGTTGATAGCGGTGGTGAAGTAGAGTTATTTTCCTAAGTTGTTGCTATTTGGTTTTTTTTGAGCTTTTACCATGAAAAAAATAACAGTTATCGTTGTTGACGACTCGGCGTTAATTCGTAAGTTATTGAGCGAGATTATTAATAGCCAGCCCGATATGGAAGTTATCGGGGCAGCCGCTGATCCACTGGCAGCGCGGGAGATGATCCGGGAATTGAATCCTGATGTGCTGACATTGGATGTCGAGATGCCTAAGATGGATGGGCTTGATTTCTTAGAGAAGCTGATGCGATTGAGACCCATGCCAGTAGTTATGGTTTCAACACTAACTGAAAGGGGGTCAGATGTTACGTTTCGTGCGCTTGAACTGGGTGCAGTGGATTTCGTATCCAAGCCGAAAATCGATATCTCGGCCGGATTAAAAGAATATGGTAGCGAAATTGCCAATAAAATCCGTATTGCCAAGTCAGCGAGACTCAAACGGGTTGCGCCTTTGCCGGTTACTAAAAGCGCGACAGCCGATGCTGTGTTGCCTTCAGTTTCAAATCGTATTGCTTCAACAGAAAAGTTAATCATAGTAGGCGCCTCTACAGGTGGTACGGAGGCAATCAAAGAATTTTTAATGCGCATGCCGTCTGACTCGCCAGGAATTCTGGTTACTCAGCATATGCCGGAAGGATTCACAAAATCATTTGCTAACCGATTAAATAGTTTATGTAAGATATCTGTGGTTGAGGCACAAGGTGGTGAAAGAGTGTTGCCGGGACATGCATTTATTGCGCCCGGACACTCACACTTACTACTGAAACGCTGCGGTACAAACTATATGACTGAATTAAATCAAGGAGAGCTTGTCAGTCGACATCGACCATCGGTTGATGTACTATTTCGTTCAGCTGCAAACTGTGCAGGTAAAAATGCGATTGGTGTGATTTTAACGGGCATGGGTAAAGATGGGGCTACCGGTATGCTGGAAATGCAGAAGTCTGGAGCTTATAATTTTGCTCAAGATGAAGCTAGTTGTGTCGTTTTTGGGATGCCTAAAGAAGCGATAGCGACGGGTGGAGTGAATGAGGTCGTTTCATTAAAAGATATGGCGAAAAGCGTCTTGGCAAAAATTTCCAGTATGGGATCATATGGTAATCGCGTATAACCCGCATTAATGTTTACTTTTTACTTTGGGATAAAAAAGTACATTATCAATGAGAAGGAACATCTCTCAATTTATTATATTAATTGGCATCAGCTTCTTGTTAGTGAGTTGTGGATCATTTCAGAAAAAATCTTCACTAAAACAAGAACCATATCCTGGCATCAATAAATCAACAGACGCCAGCCATATTAAAAGAGCGCTCTACTCCCAATTCAGTGAGTGGCAGGGGGTACGATATCAGCGTGGTGGACTTAGTCAGCGCGGTATAGATTGTTCCGGTTTCGTACATTTGACATTTAAATCAAAACTTGGAATGCATCTACCGAGAACAACCACGATGCAGTCCATGGTCGGAAGGGAAATTAGGAAAAATGATTTGAAGGCGGGTGATTTGGTTTTTTTCAAAACCGGCACGGCTTCAAAGCATGTCGGAATTTACCTGGAAAAAAATAAATTTTTGCACGCCTCTGAGAAAAAAGGCGTCACAATATCCCGGTTGGATCATGTCTACTGGCAAGCCAGCTATTGGAAGGCCATTCGTATTTAATCAATAGAATTGCGCGTTCTGCGTAAATAAATCCCGTGCGAAAGCACATTTCCAAACTGATAGCATCGTAGGATGACAGTACTACTCCACATTGTAATTTTGCACTTCATCTAATGAATATAATCGCACTTGATTCAGGAAAAAAGAATGAACGAAGAAATTAAACAAAGGTTGCAAACAAAGGAAGTTTGGCAACGTGGCCTTTTTATGCTTTTTTTTATTTTTGTCTACGGTTTTTCTAATTCTCTGGTCATCGGTATCACGTTTTTTCAATTTGTTACATTGATAGTAACCGGAAAAACAAACGAATTTTTACTTGGATTCAGCCAGAGCTTAAGCATTTATATTCATCAGGTTATTAATTTCCTGACCTTTAACAGTGAGCAACGCCCGTTTCCATTCAGTACATGGCTCAACGGTAACGATGTCACTGCGACAACTAAAGACGATGTCAGTAAGAATATTTAAAAGCAGATTCTATGGATATAGCAACTGCAAGCGGTATCCTAATGCGCCCAAATTCGTACTATCGAAATCCAGGCGAACATCGATTTCATGCTGCGGTTGAATAAATTGCCGTGTCTTATCTTCTTCCTGCAAGTATTCCGCGGCAGTAAAGATACGGCTGGCGATAACTTGTCCCTGTGCATCCAGTAGCAGCAGTTGCAGTGCTGGCAAAGCCTGCGGGAAGGATGCATGATTGCTGATTACTGCGCGCATGGTAGTAACTTCCGGTTGGCGCACGGGATTTTTCTGTAAATCGGACGATTCGATGCCAAGCTGCCGGATCTCCCGCGGGTACGGAACTTGGCAGCCGATGAATGCGCAATGGCGCTCCAGATAAGGCCGGATTCCAGGTTTGATCATGGTCAGCTTCGTGCGATTGGCAAATGCGATTTGTCCGGTTAAAGCTAACGCTAGCAATAGGCTGGCTAATCCCCAAAAAAACGATGATTTTTTTACTGGTTCATCGTCAAATAAATCAGCCGGCGATTCTGCATCCGTTCGTTCCCCGTCCGGAGTTGCGTTCTCTTCATGTGACGTAGACGAATACCCTTCTGCCGTCACTTCTTTCGCGACTGACTGCTGAGGGTATTCAATAGCCGATTCATTCACGGTAATTAATGTAGCGAATCCATTGAAAACTCGCTGACAATGCCCGCAGCGCACATCCCCGCCGCGCGCCTGCAGTTGCGCTGCATTGACACGGAAAGTCGTGCCGCAGCCGGGACAAAGAGTCACCAACGCCATGTGTCACTCGCAATATGGAATCGCATGAAATAGCACCGGTAATGAGTAACGGAATTGATACGGCTTGCCTACCTTCAAGCCAAGAGCAGCCATTATTTCACCTTTTACTACCGGTTAACAGCACCCAGCCTTCTTGTTCGCCATCAATGCTCATATTGAACCATTGCTGATAAGTATCTCTGACTTCCTCGGCCTGTTCCTTCAATATCCCGGAGAGAACGATATGGCCGTGCGGCCGGACAATCTGCGAAAGTAGCGGTGCCAATAGAACTAAAGGATTCGCTAGAATATTGGCCACCACAATATCCGCCTGCTCTTGCGATTGAAAATCCCGTGGTGTGGTTGATTGCGTTGCTGTGAAATCAAATTTCGACGGGTCGCACTGATTGCGCAGCGCGTTTTCCTCACTGGCTTTGATCGCCTGAGGGTCGATATCGATACCGGTAACATACCGCGCACCCAGCTTTAAAGCGGCAATCGCGAGTATTCCAGAGCCGCAGCCATAATCGACGACATTATTGCCCGGTTGCAAATTTTGATCCAGCCAGCGCAGACACAATTGTGTCGTGGGATGGCTGCCCGTGCCGAAAGCTAATCCGGGATCAAGTATCAGATTGATAGCAGCCGGATCGGGGGATTGGTGCCAGGTCGGCACGATCCACAAGCGTGGCGAGATTTGAATCGGATCGAATTGCGATTGTGTCAGGCGTACCCAATCCTGTTCTTCGATACGTTCAATACGATAGTTGAGTTGCTGATCCGATTGCGTAATGTGCGCGATATTACACAGGATTTCATTAATATCTGTGTTTTCATTGAATAATGCTGAAACTTCTGCGTGCTGCCAGATTTCTCCGCTGGGTTCGCCAGGTTCGCCGAATAACATTTGCTCGTCCGCTGTATCGGCGGCGGCATCGTGAATATCCGCCGACAGTGCACCCTGTTCTAGCAACGCATCGCTTAGCGCTTCGGCGTGCGCCGCATCCGTCTCGATAATCAGCGTAACCCAGGACATGCGGTGGAATGAAGATGGTTAACGGATAATCCGGGTTTGATACACCGATCCGTCAATTCGATTTGTTATGCAATGCAAGCTTTTGTTCTAAATAGTGAATCGAAGCGCCGCCGCGCAAGAACGAAGCATCGTTAAGCAAATCCCGGTGCAGCGGGATATTCGTTTTAATGCCGCTGATCACCATTTCCGACAAAGCGATGCGCATGCGGGCAATCGCCTGCTCGCGCGTATCGCCGTAGGTAATGATTTTGCCGATCATGGAGTCGTAATAAGGCGGCACCATGTAATTGTGGTAAATATGCGAATCCACGCGCACGCCAGGCCCGCCCGGCGCATGATATTGCGTGATACGCCCGGCGGATGGCGTCAGTTTATAGGCATCCTCGGCATTGATGCGGCATTCGATCGCATGCCCTTTCATGACGACATCTTTCTGTTTAACCGGCAGAACAATACCAGCTGCGACATTGATTTGCGCCTGAACCAAATCAATGCCAGTCACTGCTTCGGTCACCGGGTGTTCGACCTGTAAGCGCGTGTTCATTTCGATGAAATAAAATTCGTTGTTCTCGAATAAAAACTCAAATGTGCCGACCCCACGATATTTGATACGGCGGCACGCTTCCGCGCAACGTTCGCCAATTTTATCGCGCAATTTTTCCGGTATGCCGGGTGCCGGTGCCTCTTCCAGAATTTTCTGATGGCGGCGCTGCATGGAGCAATCGCGTTCCCCCAGATGCACGGCATTACCATACTCATCGATTAATAATTGAAACTCGATATGACGCGGATTCTCAAGAAATTTCTCCGCATACACCACCGGATTGCCGAATGCGGTCTGCGCTTCGTTGCGTGTCACGATAATCGCGTTCGATAGCGCAGCTTCGGTATGCACCACGCGCATGCCACGCCCGCCTCCGCCGCCGGCCGCTTTAATGATGATCGGATAGCCGATTTCGCGCGCAATCTTCTTGATCTCATCAATGTCTTCCGGCAGTGCGCCATCCGATCCGGGAACGCAAGGCACACCGGCTTTTTTCATGGCATTCTTCGCACTGACTTTATCGCCCATCAGGCGAATAGTTTCCGGACGCGGGCCGATAAACACGAACCCGCTTTTTTCCACGCGCTCGGCAAAATCGGCATTTTCCGACAGAAACCCATAACCGGGATGAATCGCCTCGGCATCGGTCACCTCAGCCGCACTGATAATGGCCGGTACGTTTAAATAACTGTGCGATGCCGCAGCCGGGCCGATGCATACCGACTCATCGGCTAATTTGACGTACTTTGCTTCCGCGTCCGCTTCGGAATGCACGGCAACCGTCTTGATACCCATCGCACGGCAAGCGCGTTGTATCCGCAAGGCGATTTCGCCGCGATTGGCAATAAGGATTTTTTCAAACATAGGATTTGGCCTTTATTCAGACTATTGAATGACGAATAAAGGCTCACCGTACTCGACTGGCTGACCATTTTCCAGCAAGATTGCCTTAATAACTCCGCTTTTATCGGCTTCAATCTCATTCAGCAGTTTCATTGCTTCAATGATACACAAGGTATCGCCTTCCTTAACCCTTTGCCCGACTTCCACGAAGGCATTGGCACCCGGCGATGGCGCGCGATAGAACGTACCGACCATTGGCGACTTAACAACATGCCCTTCGGGTAACGCACTCTTGTCGGAGCCATTGACTTCCCCGGCTTTATCCGCATCTGGCGTAGTGGCTGATACTGGCTGTTGAACCGGCGCCATAATCGGCTGCATGGCGGGCGGCATAAATGCATAATTCTGCACGCCGGAACCCGATTTACTGATACGAACTTTCTCTTCGCCCTCGGTAATTTCCAGCTCCGCGATACTCGATTCTTCAACCAGTTCAATGAGCTTCTTAAGCTTTCTTAAATCCATTCTCAATCTCCCGAGACGATATCTCGTTTTAAGGTAGTGTTATCTCTTGAAAACAATATTACTGAATGTAAAAAATGCGCAAAATAAGGCATCGCAAAAGAAATGAAATCGCAGAAAAAATTAACACATCAGGTTGATCAATAAGCAGTCATGGCATATTCCAGCGCAAGCTCATAGCCTTTAGCACCTAAACCGCTGATCACACCAACTGCCAGATCTGAAAAATAAGACCGCTGACGGAAAGATTCGCGCGCGTACACATTCGATAAATGCACTTCAATGAAAGGCAGTTTCACTGCAGCTAGCGCATCTCGCATAGCTACACTGGTATGGGTGTATGCAGCCGGGTTGATAATAATAAAATCTGTCCCGTCATGCATTGTTTGCTGAATTCTATCGATCAATGCAAATTCTGCATTACTTTGAAAAAAATCCAGTTTAATTGCTTTATTTTCAGTTAATTTGCTTAAATTTCTGTTAATATCTTGCAGCGTAACAGCACCATAAATATCTGGTTCACGCACTCCCAGCAAATTCAAATTCGGGCCATGCATAATCAAAATGTTTAGCACTTTTGCACTTTTTGAGTCCATATTTAATAATTATGGACTCTTATAGTAAAAATGTACAGATTTTAACGAAATTAGCCGAATTTAAACGAATATTCGTTAAAAAATTGAATGTACATTAATTTAAAAGTTACAACAAAATAAAACATGTACAATTTTGAATTCAATTCTTTATCATTTGCCCGCAACTCCGCAACCATCTATAATACGCCGCTCAATTTGCGCTCAGGCTGTTGTAGCTCAGTTGGTAGAGCAACTGATTCGTAATCAGTAGGTCGGAGGTTCGACTCCTCTCAACAGCACCAATGATTT
>CAYQZF010000056.1:0-13154 GCA_964421895.1 uncultured Nitrosomonas sp.
GCCCAGCCATGCCGCACCTAACGGCGTATTCGATGATGGCGCGCTGGAATTTGCCGCTGAGCCTTGCGATTCACCAGTCAACTTGGCCAGTGCGCCCATCGGCATACCGCTACCGCCGGCATCGGCCAGCATAATAATATTGTTTCCTTCCAGATCGTTGATCGAATCGCCTTCTTCTACACCAATATAAGTGTCATCACCCGCTCCACCATACAACTCATCGTTTCCAGCTCCACCGACCAATGTATCCTTACCGCCACCCCCAGAAAGCTGATCGGCACCGGCACCTCCATCCAGAAAATCATCGCCCTGATAAAGCAACGGAATTCCTTTGTCGTCACCGACGAGCACATCCATACCCGCACCACCGGCAAGATAATCGGAACCTCCACCACCTGTCAGTGCATCATTACCGCTGCCACCATTTAAAAAATCGTTACCATGCAAGGATGCACTCAATCTCTCCGGAGAATTATCTCCTAGCAATACATCATCGCCATCCTGCCCAAGGATAGTATCGCTGCCTGCTTCACCAAAAACCACATCGCTATCGGTGCCGCCATCAACGGAATCGTTACCACCTCCCGCGAAGATCCAGTCTTTCCCAGTACCGCTCGCGATGACATCATCACCACCCGCTGTCATGGCAGTCTCTGCAAGTGAAGTGCCGAAATGATATTTCCGGGTGTAGGACGTAACATTATCCTTACTGCTGGTTGAGCGATCGACTTTCCAATCTCTATCAAAAGATTCGACATTGAGATCGCCCTCGATCATGTCATCTCCGCCCAGTCCAAGCAAAATATCTTTACCCGTACTCCCCATCAGGATGTCATTACCGTCATTGCCGATGAGCGTATCATCGCCTGCACCGCCATCAAGCAGATCACCTCTTTCGCCGCTTCCGGTCTGGGTGTTGTTCAGCGTATAAGCAGCATCCAAGGTATACTCGGTTTCTGCGTAAAGCCTGTCGTTGTTCAATTGCCCTTGGATGATGTCGCTATCGGCGCCGCCCAGTATCACGTCGTCACCCTTACCACCGGACAAAATATCCTCGCCCGCTCCACCTTCGATACGATCTCTGCCGTCCTTGCCGTCGACCTCATCATTCCCGCCGAGGCTGCGAATATGATCGTTCTCGGCGCTGCCGTACAAAAAATCCTCGCGGTCCGCTTCTTCTTCCGCACCGACGATAATATTGCCTAACTCATCGTAATCAATGGGCTGTTCGGGTTTCAAATCGCCCGCGATAATCCGATCCAATACCGGCGCATCGTTGGGCGTATTATCCCCAAGGGTGATACCTAATTTACCGTCGCTCCAATTTTTTATCCGCACCCTGGCACTGTCGGTGGACCCGGTAAAACTGACGAATAAGTCATTGGTGCCATTATCCTGAGCAGCGAGGAGATAAACCAAATCGTTTCTCTGATCCATCCAGGTATCGCCGATTCTTATCCAATCTTTGCCGTCGGTCACCCCGCTTCTGCCTTGTGCGATCACAGCGCCGAATTGAATGGCGCCGATTCCGTCAATATCCAGTACCGTATCCATACCGTCTCCAGGATTGACGATATAAGTATCCGAACCCGCGCCACCCTCCAGATAATCATTACCCTCCAATCCCTTCAGCGTGTCATCCCCGTCGCCACCATATAAATGATCTTCAACAGCAGAAGCAGCTGGATTGTCCGGGCTCTCACCGCCAAAGAAATAACGCGGCGTGTTCCCCGATAATTCACCTTGTGAAATCTTATAGCCCGAAGCTACGTCTTCAAAATAGTCATTGATATTTTGATAGCTATGATTGCTTGAACTGAATGAGGCTGATGAATCCAGCGGATTCTTGTCTTCGACGTTGAACCAGTTCTTGCGCATCAGCATCGTCATGCGATCGACCAGATAGGATGAAGTCAACATACCCGTGCCGCTATCCGGATTGAAGAGATCCAGTTCACCGTTGGTATTGAAAACACCGTAATCAATCTTTTCTCCTTCCAGAACAAAAGAATTCAGTGCGAGTAACGCAAAGCGGGTTGCTAGACCCTCTTGATCATTGCTTTCGATCTTGCTGATGATTGCACCGGGGGACAAATCGGATAGCAGCGTCAACTGAATTTTGCTCGCTGAATCCTTGAATTGCTTACTATTTTGTAATCCGTAGAGATTTTCATAAAACTTGTCGCGATTGCCCGTTTCAGTCTTCCGGCTTTCATTCAGAGCAATCTTGCCATTCTCGGGATTCAGCAAAATGACACGCAACGCATCGATGGCGGATTCCAGAGTTTTGCCGTTCGATCCACCAATATCCTTGGTCGAACCGAAAGCATCCATCAGTTTGTTGAGCTGCTCCTGACTCAGATTGGGCGCTAATTGGGAATAAGCGGAATAGACGGCTAAGGCATCGGTTAACAAACTGATGCTATGATTATTATTGGATGCTTCGGTTTGAATACTAATGGATGCACCAAGCTGAAAACCTAATCCAGAAATAAGCGGAAAACCCTCTGAGCCTCGTAAATTCCAGATATTATTGAACGCATTGTTATTCAGACCGAACACATCGCTCAATGTATCCATCAAATTACCGAGCAAACCACCTACACCCGGTGCATTGTACAAATAGGCTTCAGTTGCTTGTGCATAAGTTTGCTTAATAGCCGCAGCCAAATAACCACCCAGACTATGTCCAGTAACTGTGAAGTTTTGGCCTTGCAGTACGTTCGGATCGTCTAGCCACGCATTTAACTTCAATTGCAGCACTGTGAATTGAGGATTGAGATATGCAGGTATCGCAGTAGCTAAAATCCCATCCGCAAGTAAATCCTTAGTTTCAAACTCGGTACCGCGTATAGCAAGATATTTTGCACCACCATTCTTGGCTTCAAAAACTGTCGCCGAAACTCCGGTAACCGGATCGCTATATTGGACCGCAACTCTCCAGGTTTCAACAAATTTGGTGGCTTGAGATAAGGACATCTCAGCACCTCCTCTGGTTAATTCTTCGATATCTATTAAATAGCCAGAAAACGAGCTGTAAGCGGCTTGTGACAATCCTGCCTGTAAAAAGTATTCTTTTATAGTAATCATTCTTCGATCATCTCTTTTGATTGAACAAATATTCTATGAATTAACTTGCCTGAACTCTCTTCAAACCCTGGGCATCGATGCGATGAAGGTACCCATGGTCCGGGTAAATCTCCACCAACTCGGCTATATAAAACAAATTCACCGAGTAATTTCATATCTGATTTTCGAATAATCATGAAATAATCTCGTCTCATGGACAATTCCTGAGGTCCTTGACTTCCTGGATCTCCTTTTTTGTAATCATAAATGTTCAATTTAAAGATATACTCCAGCCCCAGCGCGTTTTCCCCTTGAGTCGGATAATAAAAATTGATCCTTCCCTCTTTATCAAACTTATCTGCCGGCAACTTCACTGTCTCATATACCCTGATACCTCCATCGATAGCACACAGATGATCTACCTCCCGATCCAATCGGGCTTTTTCAGAGAAAAAGTTTGCATAAACAATCAATGAAACAAGCAAAAGCAAGATGATTTTTTTCATGCGGAGAGCTCCTATTGGTATGCGGCAAGAACTACCACAAAAATCCACCCCTACTGAACAAGCTTCAGTTAAAGCAGAAAATAGCGGTTATTCTTCAATGAATCTTTATTTTGAGTTTGTGATTTCGTTGCGGACTGTAAAAAAACTTCCCGGTTGCACTATCGGTAGAAACCATCGCCACAAAAAAGACAGCCGCAACAGTACTCGAATCGAAGCAGTAAAATTCCGGTAATTGATTTGATATTTTTCCTGGATTTTTTAGGGAATCGCTGAGCGCCTTCATTTAACCCGACCGTTGAAATAAAATACCCTCGAGCTCAGAAAATCTCTCCACTAAAATTCATCATCCAACCTCCAGAAACCTAGGCCTGAAATCGGACTAATACCGGTTGCTGATTCGATATTGCTGATCTTGGATTGATCATATGTGGATGCAACACCAAGAAAATCCAAAATCGCATAAGCCGCCGCAGAGGGGCCTGTATAACCGCCTACTCCTGGTGCATTGTAAAGATATGCATGTGAAACATGATTCGTAAACACGGGTTCTGCAACAAGCCCTGCTGCCCAAAAACCACCCAAACTGTGCCCCGTTACAGTAAAGTTTTGTGGGAGTACCCCATTCTCAATCCATTCGGCAACTTTAAACTTGAGACTGATATATTGCGGTTGCAGTGTTGTACTACCCAACCAGGTAATATTTATCAGATCCGTTAATAAGTCCATTGGATCTGAAGCTTCAGTACCACGAATAGCAAGAAAAGTTTTGTTATCGGCGTCGGCAAACACCGTCGCTGAGAGACCTGTGATATCGGTATATTGGTCTACTATGCGATATTTCAGAATGAAAGCATCAGCTTGAATCTTAGAAAATTCTGCGGCTATTAATTTCTGCCTAGTTGACTCCTGTGTGGCAAAATCTCCGTATGCTGCTAAAGCTAACTCTGCTTGTTTAGAATATTCAGTTTGTTGATTCACGATTTCTTTCTCACTCTATAATAAATATTCGCTTTTTCATATCTACATCTGTTTCTTGTGGACATATAAATGCAGGCATGTGCCAAGGGCCCGGTATACCACCACCGCGCCTCATATAAACTGTACTTTCTCCAAGCAATCTATTATCTGATTTGCG
Organism: uncultured Nitrosomonas sp.; assembly: GCA_964421895.1. Lineage (GTDB taxonomy): Bacteria > Pseudomonadota > Gammaproteobacteria > Burkholderiales > Nitrosomonadaceae > Nitrosomonas. Next base: position 4,711 of record CAYQZF010000056.1, read on the forward strand.
ATACATCCAAGTGCGTAATTGCAGTAACTCCGGATTTCCTTTAATTAGATAATTTGTAGCGGCTTCGTAGTAATACTCATCTTCCAGTTCAGCCAACCATTTAGCCGGTACCCGTATCTGCCCATACTGATCAAATCTCTCCGCCGGCAATTTCACCGTTTCATATATCTTAATCCCGCCATCAATCGCACAAAGCCGCTTTACCTCCCTATCCAGTCTGTCTTTCTCCATAAAAAAAGTGGCATAAACAATCAACACTGCAAACAAAAGCCAAATGACTTTTTTCATGTAGCAAGCCTCCATTGGTATGCGGTAAGCACTACCGCAAAGTTCCTTCCATGCCGTAATGAGCTATAGCAAGATTCGGAAACAACAGTCATTTCTCACTGGATCTTTATTACAAGCGAGTGTTTGTTGATATTTAGAAATATAAGAAGAGTTTTCTCTGCGGCAGTCTTATTGACAGATGCCGCAGACACTCGGCAGCGCTGTTGAACGCATCCCTACCGATCGATATCCAATGTCATAATTGATAGTTATGCTTCCGGAGATAAGGACAGATTGCCCGTAGCCGTTGTGCATGCCGGTTTCAAGTTGGGGGATTATGCTGGCGATGCTTGATGTCTTATCAGAAAGCCGCTTCTCTCAGTCGACCCGAAGCCCAGGCACTTAAAACCGGATTTTATTGCTGCAAGCGCGAACTTAGGTGGGGCTTATCAGTTTTCTATGTAGTGAAATAAAAAATAACAACCCTAAACCAGCCAGCAACATGCCGTAGGTCTTGGGTTCAGGAACTGCAGTGATAGGAGAAAGCAGGAATGCGCGGGAACCGCCGCCAGGTGAGCCTTCCAGATGCCCCCAGCCGACGATTTGTCCATGATTATTGATACCGGCAACCGAAAGCTCACTCCAGCCGGCTGCAACGACCGGCTCAAGTAATGAGAGATCCGTTATAGTACCGTTGTCATAGAGAAAAGAACTATGACTGCAGTTGTCACAAAAATTATTAATCCCTCCCACTACTTGACCATGATCATTGATGCCATCGGCGCGGCTATCGATAAGCGTGCTTAGACCGGTCATGTTCGCACTGTTCGGATTCGTGATAAATGCTTGTATTGAATAATAACCAACAGAATCGTTATAAAGCCCAGAAAATCCCACAACCTGTCCTGAATTGTTGATGCTCCTGGCAATACTGTGAGTCGTGCCGCTCAGAGTACCCAAATCGATCATTCCCATACCGTTTGGACCAGTTATAAATGCATGCCGGCTAGCAGAATCAGGAGTGGAGGAAACTCCGGCTACTTGCCCATCATCGTTAATGCTATACGCAGTACTGTAATCTCCTCCCAAGACACCCAAATCGGTCATTCCCACACCGTTTGCACCGGTAATGAATGCGTGATAAGCAGCATTACCCGCTGTCGAAGAAACTCCCACCACCTGTCCGGTGCTGTTGATACCGTATGCAATGCTGTAATTACCACCCAGAGTGCCTAAATCCGTCATCCCCGCACCATTTGTACCGGTAATGAAAGCATGTGCAACACCACCAGTAATATAATAGCCCGCCACCTGCCCGGAATTGTTAATATCAGTCGCATAACTCTTGCTCCCGCTTCCACCCAGGGTATCTAGATAGCTCATTCCAATCCCATTGGGGCCGGTTATGAAAGCGCGATTGTCTCCATTGCCGTTACCTACCACCTGCCCGGAGTCGTTAATAGCTTGCGCGGTACTGTATGTTCCACCAAGAGTTCCCAAGCCGATAATTGACCAATCCGCAATTGCAATTGATGAACTCGAAATTGCAGCGGCTCCCATGAGAAAAATTGCGGTATGTTTAAATCGTAAAAAATTATTTTTCATTATTATTCTCCTTTTGAGCATACTTGATGAATAAACATGCAGTTAGATTGGATATTAAAATCAATTATTCAGTGAATTTTTCCTACAAATACAATCGAGATTGCAAATGACCGCCTAATGACTGTTGCAATTGACTTCGAAGACTGCACCATTTGGAATAGTAATATTTACAATTCTGAATAATAAGACAGAATAATACTCAATTCATCCGCTATTTCGGAGATTATCTTTATTAATTTTGTGATTGGCTGATTAAGACTAAAGGTTTTTATCTTCAAAAAAATAGATTATAAAAATTCCATTTTTCTTACATTCATGGGCTTATTGAGTTATTTAACGAATTGGTACTAAAGATAACCTGGTGAAAGGAAAATTGATGAAATGGATCTTGCACAATTCCTGCGTCTGCCCGCAAAATTTGAATCGATCGGTTCAAAGAAATTCTCGGTGATTTTCCCACTAATCGGCTACACTAGCAAAAGCGCCAAATTCCCGGTATTTTCCAATTAAATACCGAACCTGAATGTAAATATCCTATAACTATTTCATGCACAAAACTCTCATATCAATTCTGCTTACTCTGTTGTTAGTCCCTTCCGGCATGGCGCACCAGCATATCCGCCCGGGACTATGGGAAATCACCACGCGTTCCGATTTGCTGGCGCTGGTGCCGCATATTCCACCGGAATATATACTGCAACTCAACGATCTCGCGCGCCGGTATGATCTCAAACTGCCAAAAATAGAAAATGGCGCAGCAACATCCAAAATCTGCATTACCGCAGAAATGGCGCAACAAGAAATTCCTGCATATTTTTATGAAAACCGATCCGGCTGCACGGTGCAAAATGCCGCCCGCAAAGGCAATAGCTACCAATTGGATCTCGTATGCTCAAATCAGCATTTTCAAGGAATCGGTTCTGCGCAAGGAATTTTTACCAATCCGGAAAACTTCACGGGTAACACCGAATTCGATAGCACGGTTAGCGGAACACCGGTTCATGCCACGGCGCAAACCGATGCTCACTGGATCAGAGAACGCTGTACCGCGGTAAATCCTATGCCTTGAAGTATGGAGAATGGAAAAGAGAATCTCTAGCGAAAAATTCTTAAATAATGCAGTCACGAGATATTTGCCCAGAGAACAATGCATCCGATTTATAAAGCGGTGAGGAAAGAGGTGGAGTTTTTAGCGTATCTTGTGGCGATGCCGCGCCATCTCATGAGATGCAGAGAAGCATTTTCAACAAGATGCCGCAATTCATACAATGAATTATAGTAAGTCCTTTGCGTTGCGTGGCTTTTCTTTGGAGAGATTGTAGCTTCCATACTCTGTTTTCTGGCTTGTTCAATAATCGCATTGCTGTCATAACCGTGATCAGCCAGTAAATAATCCGTATCAAATTCTTCGATCAGGCGGCCAGCCCGCATACATGCAATCCGTTGTGGCACCTGGTGTAATTGAAATTCTGATCGGCATACCAATACCTGGAAGAGATGTACGAGGCCGAGGTCTCCCCCGCGCTGATTTCGTCCGTTACCGGTGCGATCATTGACGATGTCGAGGCATGGCAATCCCGTTCGCTGGATGCGCTGTATTCCCATCGTCTACCTGGACCGCATTCACATTAAAACCAGGGACGTCAGCACGGTCCGGATAAAGGCCGTCTATCTGGCTCTAGGTATCAATCTGCCGAGTGAAAAGGAGCTGTGGCGTTGTGGATTTGTTCCATTTTAACGGACATTTTTTTCATGGAGCCGAGAAAGTCTCGACTTGTGAAAGCGGGTTAAAGTTTATCGCGATTTGATTATCCTCATTCAGTTTCCTTTCAAAATTGTCCGGTGATAAGTATCCGAACCCAGAATGTCTGCGAGTGGGGTTGTACCAGAACTCGATCCAGGTGAATAGGGCCAGCCTTGCTTCAGTTTTGTTTTTCCAGGAATGCCCGTCGATCAACTCACATTCCAGGGAAGCAAAGAAGCTCTCAGCCATTGCGTTATCATAGGCATTACCTACATTGCCCATCGAAGGACGCACGCCCATTTCCTTGCATCGCTTGCCGAACTCAACGCCGGTATATTGGACTCTAGCTAATCTTATTGCACCGGGATGCCGTAGTCCAAATCGGAATTACTTTTCTAACAAACAATCGATACTTCGATTTCAATTCGTAAATCTAATCTTCATTGTTAAAAATATCAAATAAGGGGGTGAGGAAGGTAAAAAAAGTATTTTTTAGACTGGAAAAAGTGTTGTTAGAAATCATTTTATGAGAATATGCTAAGAAAACCTCAAGTTCTGTCAAAAAGCTTGAACTTTATCTACTGAAACCCTGAGAATCTCAAGTTAATGAAACATCAATTCATGGAAGTTACATTTACTCGCTCCATTCACATTCAGTTTATTACATGCATCGCAATCTGTCTTTCACGACTCATCCAGTTGCGGGTGCAGATTTCCGGGGGTATTTTATTGCTGCTTTTGAGTTTCACCTCGTCCGCTGCAATATTTGGCGAGCTCATACAACCATATGGCAGTTACGACTTCATCGCCGATGACAATATGTTGCGCATCCGCGACAAAATGCCATTGCCGGTATTGGGCGCAAATAATTTTTTCGATATTTCCCACCGTTTTACAGGCGGAGTGTTACTGGGGAAAAAAATCGGAAGGCAGCAATTCAATGCAAACTTAAACTGGACCCACACCCAGTATGAGAGATTCAATCAAATGGACAACAATCTGAAAAACTTTAGCGGCGGTTGGCGTTGGTTTCTCGGCAGCCGGTTGGAAGGTAATATGGGAGCGAGCTATGTACAGTCACTCGCCCCTTTTATGTTTCAACCGGGTTTAAAAAATATCAGAACCGAGCAAACCGAGTTTTTTAACGGCAACTGGAATCTGCACCCAAGTTGGCGCCTGAGCGGCGGTTATACCCACTATGAACTCAATACAAACAGCGTCGTTTTACGCTTTCTTAACCGGATTGAAGATCGCTTCGAGGGCGGAATCGACTATATCACATCAGGCAAGAATACCGTAGGAGTGCTCTTTCGCGACACCATTGGTGATTTTCCCATTTTCGTGAGCGCACCGGATGGTACATTCACCGACAATAGTTATAATCAAAAAGAAGTATTGGCCAAAATCAACTGGGCGGTGACTGGAAAATCGAATCTTTATGGAACAGGTGGATGGGTGGAGCGAACTAATGCAAGCTTCACAGCGCGTAACTTTAGCGGATTCAATGCTCGTTTGACCTATAGCTGGCAACCTACTAGCAAGATCGGTTTATCGGTTTCCGGATGGCGTGAAACTGCGGCCATGCAAATGCTGACCGCCAGTTTCAGTCTTAATACTGGGGGTAGTATCGCTCCGTATTGGGCAATAACAAGAAAGTTAAAGCTAGAGGGAGATTTTTCCTATCAAAATATGAAATTTGATAGTTTTTCAACTTTTACCAATTCATTCTTACCAATAGGCACAAACAATACGTTTCGTAATGCTACGGTAAAACTCATCTACACCCCTTATCCTGGCTTACAGCTCATAACTTCAGCCTATCACAGTGATTTACAAACCAACAATACTTTGGGCGGATTTAACGCCAATGGCGTCAATGTCAATCTGCAATACACTTATGGAAAACAATAAAAATCAATGAATTACCCGGTTAATCCTTTTTAAGAGTCTACTCGATTCTTTTATCATCTGAGGCATGTTAATCCTGACCGCTTGGTTGTACGAGAAGATTTCGCCAGAGCTACTACCTAGCGCTAGTCATTATCGCCTTTTTTATTTCCACCTATTTGCGAACGCAAATTGATCCAAGGGTCACTTACTCGCCTATGTGCTCGATACAGCAATAGACTACATTGCCGGTAATTTCGGTTCATGTCTGGGAGGATTGGACGATGTGGTGCCGGATACCACGTCTTCGATTTATTTCCTGCCCGATATTTATATCTTCGACTTGATGCAGACGCACTTCGAGTATATTGGCGATACGCCGGTCGCGGCCATGAATAAATCACCTTTTTCGTCGGTATCGACGGTGTGATCAAGAGCGTCAGCGACTTTGTATTGGCTTTGCTGATCATCATCTTGCTATCGCCTGTGATGGCGCACATTGCCTTGGCGGTGAAAGTCACTCATAACGATCAGTCGAGGATATGCCGCAACCAGCCGCTGATAGCAGCTATTTCCTGCCCGCAGACGGTGTGTGCCATAGGATACTCATGCCATTCCAGCGGATAATTGGCGTTCAGTAATTTTTCTTTTGATTGTAGAGCCAAAGTTAAGGAGACCACGGGATCGTAGCTACCATGCGCCATGAAAATGGGCGTTGCAGCATTAGCGGTGCAGGCTTCAGTCGCAAGTGTGCTCGCCAGCGGCAAATAACACGATAATGCAATAATCCCAGCCAGTGGATTATGTTGACGCAACCCAGTTTGCAGCGCCATTGCACCACCTTGCGAAAATCCGGCAAGCACGATACGATTGGATGGAATGCCGCGCTGCATTTCCTTTTCAATCAGGGCATCCACAGCTTTTTGCGACTCATGAATGCCGGATTTATCCTGATGATCGCTAAAATTTGTATGATAAATATCGTACCACGCACGCATGATGTAACCGTTATTGATCGTGACGGGGCGCTCAGGTGCGTGCGGAAAAACAAACCGTACCGCTACACCAGGCGGTAATTCCAGTTCATTTACGATCGGCACGAAGTCGTTTCCATCGGCACCGAGTCCATGCAGCCAGATAATGGCATATGCCGGAGAATCGTCCGTTTCAATTTCCACCACCGGCAGAAAATCCATCAAATGAGTCATCATTCAAATACCTGCGCACGCCGCATTGACATAAAAAAACGATCAGATAAAATTCCGCATCGCAACGAATTCACCATAAAGGAAGTTATGAAACGCAGGGATTTTATAAAATTAATCGGCACAAGTGTACTCTCTTTCCCCGTTTCACCCTTAATGGCCAAGCAACTGCTGTCATCGGATTTCAGCAACTGGACCAGCTACCGCTTAACGTATCAAATCGATCTCCCGGCCAAAGGCAATTCCGCGCGCTTATGGCTGCCGCTGCCCGATACCAACGACTCTGCTTTTCAATTCACGCAAGGCAGTAACTGGAATGGCAATGCCACAAAAGCTTCGTTCGGTACGCTGGGAACCAGCCCTTTTCCGGTATTCAAGGCGGAATGGCAAGGAAAACCAAAAAGCGGCGTGCGTCATGTCACCGTCAGTTGCATCGTGAAAACCACGCACCATTCTCTGGATCTCGCGTACGATCATGCCACCAAGAATTCCGCGCTGCCGCACAGCATCAAGAATTATTTGAATCCGACCCACTTGAAACCGGTCAACGGTATCGTACGCGAAACCGCACACACCATCCTGAAAGAAAAACATGCCGCATCGACAGTGGAGCAAGCCAAAGCCATTTATGACTGGGTCATCGATAACGCGCAATACGATCCGAATACGCGCGGGCGCGGACAAGGCGATGTCAAAGCGATGCTGGAAAGAAACCAATTGTCCGGCAAATGCGTCGACTTGAGCTCGTTATTTGTCGCACTGGCAAAAGCCGCCAATATCCCGGCACGCAATCAGTACGGCATCCGCATCAGCGAGTCAAAATTGTTTAACAGTATCGGGCAATACGGCGACATCAGCCAATCGCAACATTGCCGCGCGGAATTTTTCCTCGCCGGGCGTGGTTGGGTACCGGTTAATCCGGCCGATGTGCTGCAAGCATCGAATTTGGAAAAACTGGCGCTGAACGATCCAAAGATCATGCAATTAAGAGAAAAATTCTTTGGCACCTGGGAAATGAATTGGCTGACATTCAATCACGCCGAAGATTTAACATTGCACCCCGCCAACGCTGCCAGCAAACTGCCTTTCTTCATGTATCCATACGCCGAAATCGATGGCAAAGTGATTGATAGCCTGGATCATGAAAACTTCGCGTACAAAATTACTTCCGGTGAACTCGTCGGTACTGGCGCCAAATTGTAGTAATCATAAATATAACTCCTAGGAAATTTGGCAATTGAGAAAAACTTCCGGCAAATCTACACTTCAAGCATTTTTAATCACACCATCCTCCAACTCCACCACCCGATCCGCGACATCGAGGATACGGTAGTCGTGCGTCACCAGCAGGATGGTGGTTTGAGATTCCTTTGCCAGTTGCTTCAGAATGCTGACTGCTTCGTAGCCGCTTTGTTTGTCAAGCGAAGCGGTCGGTTCGTCGGCCAGCACGATTTTCGGTTTCCCGACCAAAGCTCTCGCAATGGACACCCGTTGCAGTTGTCCGCCCGAAAGTTGACCTGGTTTGTAATGGAGCCGGTCACCCAATCCCACGGCGGTTAGCATTTGCGCAGACTGCTCAAGCCTTTGCTGTTCCGTCAGTGTGTTGTTCATTTCCAGCGTCATGCTGACGTTCTGCAGTGCAGTCAGTGATTTCAGCAAATTATGCTGCTGGAAAATATAACCGATCTGTTGCCGGGCTTTGACTCTAATCTGTTCGCTGCTGTTGATGAGTTGTT
>CAYQZF010000057.1:0-12861 GCA_964421895.1 uncultured Nitrosomonas sp.
CAATGATTTCCTGTGCTTTTTTCTTCTTAAAGCCACCTTCCAGTAATTTTAAATATTCATCCAGGATGAATACCCTTCGCTGCGCCTCATTCTTAATTCCATCAGGTTTACGGCTGTATTGATCTGCTATAGCTTCGTATACCTCATGATCCAATGAATGATTTTCATAGACGACCGGTAAACCCGGTTGCCGCGGTTTGTGATGCTCTAACCAGTATTTGGCTTGGATTGGTTCGGGCAGGCTCGATAAAAGAATTTCATAGCGCTTGCCTTCTTTGCGATAGGTATAACGCCCTCCTCTATAACTTCCATTTCGTTCTGAACAAGCTTCACGAATTGTTGCTGGATTCAATCCAGTTAAATTAGAAACATCAGTGACAGTTAACCAAACATCATCACTTGAAAAACCCGCGATAGATTTTTCGTGCAATGTTTTGGGTAATCCTGTTTTACTCATTGTTATTTATATATTTTTAATAGAATCGCGGGTTTTTTTATTCAATGATTCCCCCCTTTTTTAATCCCAGCAGTACCGCTACCTTATGGCCTTTATTGATGCTGCATGATGTTTTGTTGTTAATTACTGCATTTACTAAATTTACAGAAACCCCGTTCCTTCTTGCCCACTCTTTGAGAGTCAACCCATGTTTTGACATGATTTCTTTAGCCTTTTTTCTTCTTTCTGATGTAGTATTGCTCATATTTTGTACTCCTTAATCACACAATTTGATTAAACTCACAACATATTAAACACACATTTCGTGTGTTGTGCAAATAGTATGAAAACAAAAAACGGATTATATTTGAGCGAGCACAACCTAAGAGAAGGCGAAAGACTTAATAATGAATGGATTAGGCAAGGGGTAAACCAAATCAAATTCGCTGAACAAATTGGATTATATTTGAGCGAGCGCAACCTAAGAGAAGGCGAAAGACTTAAAAATGAAAGGATTAGGCTAGGGCTAAATCAAGCTGAATTCGCTGAGCGTTTAGGTATTCATAAAAATACTCAAACAAACTATGAGAACGGTAAGAGAAAACCAAGTAATGAGTATTACGCGGCGGCGGCTGAATTGGGAGTAAACATTCCTTATGTAATCACTGGGAATACTATTCTTGATTTTCCAAAGAAAGCCGCCGAATTAGCCTACAGGGTGTTCAATTGCTATAAAAATGGTTTTGATTCAAATGCAATGTCAGCACTTTTCTTCATGATTGGTTCATGTAATTTGAATGAAGAAGCAGTTGGAACAGATAAGGCTTTGCATGCCGTTGATATTGATTCCTTAGTGAAATTGGCTATTGATCGAGGTGAAGAATTTTACGAAGCTTATAGCGCGATCACCTTGTACTGTCACGACGCTTTACATTCTGAGAATGATAAGTTAAATGTTGATCTTCTGGTCGACCTGATATATCAAACCATTAATCTATACGATTCCGTTAAAGATCAATTTTCACTTGTATCTATTCATGACAATATGCGCCTTGTTGCGCAGCAAGTCGTTAATAGTCATAGCGAATTGAAAAATACTAGCAAATGAAATTTTCATGTTATTTGATACCAAAACTTAGCAGTCTCATTCACTAGCAAACAATCTCATAAAAATCTCATTCCTGTTTCATTTCTTCTGTCTTTTATCTCGTTTTTTCGCAAAATGTTTCAAACCTAAATTTTAGGTTAATTTATTTAAAACGTAATGCTGATAATGCTTTCCGGTTTATTTTTTTCTTTTCTTATTGTTTCAGAATGATAGTCCCCCTCAAGATTGGGACGGTCATATTTTTAGGGATAATCTGTTGTTTATTCCTGAATGGCGGCGTGGATTGACACCTGGCGAGATTAGAGCCTTATTTTGGGAAGTTCAGCTTGTATCTAGTCTTAAAGCTGAAATCAGGCAGCTTAAGAAAGAATTAGAGAGGCGTAATAATGAATTTGATTCGCTAGAAATTAAGGCGGATTTTTACAGGCGTCAGTTAGTGCTTGAAAGCCGGTTTGGGATGATTTTGCAGAGAAGTTTTTATTAATTCATCCCTTTTTATTAAGTACGCAGTAAAGCAACAAATTCTTCTGCAGATACTCCAGCTTGTTTGAGAATTCCAGCCAGGGTTCCTGTTTTTAATTCCGAATGATTAGGGACAACGCAACCAGATGAACCTTTTCTCATGATGATGTGACTGCCACGCTGGCGCACTGCTGAGAAACCAAGTTTTTCAAGTGTTCGCACTGCTTCCAAACCCGAAATGACGGGTAACTTAGGCATGCTCAGGGACTTGGAAGGTCGTTAAAAGTGAGCGAGATGTGACGTTCATCGGAAATTCTTCAAGATAAAGTTCGGTTGCTTCTGTTAGATTGGCCAAAGCTTCTTCAACAGTTTCGCCTTGGGTCGTCGTACCCGTTTCGGGATTGAATGCCACATAACCGCCTTCTGGTACGGGTGTTAGTACTGCGGATAGTTCCATGATTTTATCCCTCCTCAGTTTTTCCAAGATTATACCTAAAAGAATAAAGAATCATATTCTCTCAGCAGTATGAAGAAAGCTAGACTAAAACGTAAGCTCCCCCGTCAAGTAGACAAAGTTCGATAGAGATTCGGAACCCGATACAAGTTCATCGATGAAACGAGGGTCGTTAAGCTTGCCTTCGGCGGTTGACCAATCGGTTTCAGTTGCAGGAACTGGAACACCTGAACCGCTGAGAGTGCAAACGCCAGAAATTAACGTGTAATCCGTGGGACAAGTACCACTAGCAAAGGAAATCGAAGTTTTAGTGGAAGTACCAGCACTGGTTTTAGTCACAGTACAAGCGAATGCACCGGTGCCGGAACCCGCACCAGTATAACCATTATCCCAAAACTTATCGACCGATGCAGCGTGACTGCATCCTGTTTCTGGGGTTGGGTGCTTATAAGAATTAAGACCGGCAACATAATAATATCCAACAGTTGGCGTTGTAGCGGGATATCCAACAATAGAATGATCCCGCCCCAAGGGGCAAGGTATCAGAGCTGTGAGATGTGGGAAGTTAGAACAGTGCAAGTTGCCTATCTTCATTGGGTGGGTGTGATGCCTCCATAACCGAACTGCTCCGCATGCATCAGCATGTGAGGCGTGTAATGCAAGGCTTACTCACCAGCGGAATGCCAGACTTGTCATGAAAAAATCCACATTTTGCGTCAAGGCTTCTCCGGCGTTAAAATGGACTGCAACAGCACGGATTTCCCACTGTGGATGGGGACGATAACTGCCTTCCAGTTTGATCTGGTCACCGATATAGCGACCAGTTCCAATGGTTTCAGGTATATTGCTACCAAGGGCGCTGGTGGTGTGTAAACAGCATCTTCTTTGTAATGTTTCCAGAGGAAATTCCAACCTAAAATGAGTGTTAACGTAGGAACAGGCTTAATCGTCACAGACGGTTGTAAATCCATGATATTTCCCGGTGCCAGTAGTGCCGCTTCAGTAAAATAGGTGGGATTGGGATAGAGTGCATTAAAGGTACCAAGCCGTCCGTCACTGGGATTTTTATTGCCACTAGCGATATCCGCTTTCAGACCGAGTCGCGGGGACCATGGCAGCGCTGTAAAGGTGAAGCCCGTATCAGAGGCAACTGTCCAGGCACGGATAATCTGACTGCCGACATGGCCGATCTGAAATACTGCTTCCAGGTTCCAGTCCCAATTCTTTACAGAACCGAACAGTCGGGTGCCGAAAGAGTGCCTGTGCTCCCGCTCTTGCGCTGCTGCAAACCTTGCCTGATCTCTTTCGTAACCAAGCCAGTAGAGATCGAATTTGAGAGGAGCGATACTCTCCGGGGCAAATATAGCATATAAGCCATACAGCAACTGCGATTTACTGGCTGCATCATCAAAAGCTCCTGGCTTATTGAGAACCGGTCGGAAGGCGAAAGCATCAATGCGATACGATCCCTGCTTCCAACCGGCGCGTACGCCATCAAAAGCGAGGCGAATGTTGGGGCCTTCTCGTACCGCGATCAAGCACGAGGTGCCGAGAGTCACTTCTTGTCTACCTGCGCGAATGGAGAATCTATCACCGTTCCACGCCAGAAAACCCTGTTGCAAATCTGGATTGCTTTGATCGGTGCTCTCTGCACCCCCATGGCGCCCGGCTTCATCATAGGCTCCGAACTGTACAAATATCTGGGCATGCTTGCTAATGCGCAGATCGCCATGCGCCAGACCTCGAAACAGTGTGTAACTATCACCTCTGCGGCTATCTATTGCATTACCGATACCGAAATTCAGAGGCCAATAGCCTTGAGCGCGCACGCGTGCATCGGCACCCAGTGTTAACGTAGCTGTCTCAGCGATGCGCCAGCATTTGGGTGTCATTTTGTTACAATGCGCACCCCAATCTTCTTCGAGGCGTAGCGGCAGATATTCTGATGCAGTCACTGGCAATGACATGCCGAGCATTACAACGGCGATCAGATAGGTTTTGTATTTTTTTGCCGTCTGCTGGCGCATATAGAAGAGGTTTTATATGATCATATCGCCCAACACGAACAGCCAAGCACACCCCAGAAACCACGCTGGTCACCGGCATCCACAGCATCCTGATACGCACGCCCATGAGCATGACCATGCACGGAACAACTGATTCCGCAACCGCAAGCTGTCTGAGCAAACGCATTTAATGTAGCTGCATTTGCCGCAGGCTTGAAATAGCCACCGTAGTGATTCACCGGGGACCAATCTGGCATGGCTGGCAGTAAAGGTGGGGAAAACGCACTGAATTCGTCGTCACCGTAGACAATACGCCCACCGACGACGGTCAGCACCGAAACAAGATTGCGAATTTCGTTTTCCGGCACGTTGAAGTAATCGGCGGACAATACGACGAGGTCCGCGTATTGACCAACTTTAATCTGACCTTTGACGCCTTCTTCATTCGAGAACCAAGTATTCGCCTGCGTGTACAAGCGCAATGCAGTCTCGCGGTCGACCAGGTTGGCCGCCGGATACAGCGGAAGATTTCCCAAAGTCTTGCCGGTAACCAGCCAGTACAGCGCATTCCAGGGGTCGTAGCTGGCTACGCGGGTGGCGTCGGTACCTGCACCCACGTTTACTCCCAGTTCTAACATCCGTTTATAAGGCGGTGTGCGCTCCGCGGCTTTACGACCATAACGCTGCACGAAAAACTCACCCTGGTAAGCCATGCGGTGCTGTATGGCAATACCACCACCCAGTTTGGCAATGCGCTCGAGATTGGCGTCAGTCACGGTTTCGGCATGATCAAAAAACCAGTGCAGTCCGTCAAAGGGAATATCCCGACTCACCTTCTCGAAGACATTCAGCGAGCGAGAAATGGTTTCATTGTAAGTGGCATGCAGGCGGAATGGCCAACGATTACTGACGAGGATACGCACTACCGCCTCCAGGTCATTTTCCATATTTGGTGTCATATCTGGGCGTGGCATACGGAAGTCCTCAAAATCCGCCGCAGAAAAGACCAGCATTTCGCCCGCACCGTTATGCCGGTAGTAGCCATCGTCGTCGCCAGGCTTTCCTATTTTTGTCCACTTAGTGAAATCGGCAACCTCTTCTCCAGCTTTTTGTGTGAACAGGTTATAGGCGATGCGCAGGGTCAGCTCACCCGCTTGGTGCAATTCTTCAATAATCTTGTAGTCGTCCGGGTAGCTCTGAAAACCTCCACCGGCATCAATAACGCTGGTGATACCCAGACGATTCATTTCCCGCATGAAATGGCGGGTTGAATTGAGCTGATACTCGTAAGGCAGCTTAGGGCCCCTGGCAAGTGCCGCATACAGGATTAGTGCATTGGGTTCTGCCAGCAGCAGGCCTATCGGTTCGCCGTTGGTGTCTTTGGCGATCAAACCGCCCGGTGGGTTGGGCGTATCCCGATCGTAGCCGCAAGCGCGTAGTGCCGCACGATTAAGCAAAGCCCTATCGTAGAGATGCAAAATGAAGACCGGCGTATCCGGCGCAACTGCATTGATTTCATCGAGTGTCGGCAAGCGCTTCTCTGCGAACTGCAACTCGGTAAATCCACCGACGACACGCACCCATTGCGGTGCGGGCGTGCGTGCCACCTGTTCCTGCAGGCGGCGCATGGCATCAGCCAACGAGGGGATGCCGTCCCAGCGCAACTCCATGTTGTAATTGAGTCCACCGCGGATAAAATGCAGGTGTGAATCGATCAGGCCGGGAATGACGCGGCGGTGGCTAAGATCAATTACCTGTGTATAGTCATCGGCAAAGCGCATCACTTCGTCGTCGTTTCCCACAGCAATGAAACAGCCCTCCGCAATGGCAACGGCCGTGCCTTGCAGATTCTGGCGATCCAGCGTCGTGAATTGACCGTTGTGTAGTATTAATTGGGCTTTGTGGTTCTGCATTGATGCACCTCGCGAAGTTTCAGTAAGCACGCCAGTTTTCGAAAAACAATAAAGGCGCGCCGTCGGTGTATTCTGCAAGCAGCCGGCGCGCCTTTATTGTTTTTCGAAAACTGGCGTGCTTACTGCGCCGTCACCCATGTTTCATCGCCTTTGGAAGTTGACCCTTTATTTCTTAGTAATGGCGAAGTAGCTCGTCATCAGATTGCGGTAGTTAGGCAGATAGTTAGAAAATAAAGTACCCAGACCCTCAATGTCGTTGCGCCAGTCGCGGTGCAATTCGGCAGCTACGCCAAACCAGCTCATCAATTGCACCCCGGCGGCTTGCATACGTGCCCAAGCAGCATCGCGGGTTACTTCATTGAAAGTGCCGGAGGCATCTGTGACTACAAATACTTCATAGCCCTCTTCGATCGCGGATAATGCCGGAAAAGCAACGCAGACTTCAGTTACCACACCGGCAATAATGAGTTGCTTACGGCCAGTTTTTTTGACCGCATTGACAAAATCCTCATTATCCCAGGCATTGATATTGCCGGGACGGGCGATATACGGCGCAGTAGGGTGCATTTCCTTGATTTCCGGAACCAGCGGCCCATTGGGGCCATCCTCGAAACTGGTGGTCAGGATGGTGGGCAACTTGAAATACTTGCCGCAAGCAGTGATGGCCAATACGTTATTCTTGAATTCATTCGGCGAAAAATCCTGCACCAGCGAAATCAGCCCTGCCTGATGATCCACCAATAGCAAAACAGCATCATCTTTAGAAAGCCGGTTGTATTTGAAAGCCTTGTTCATTGTCGTGCTCCTTTCATGGGTTAGTGATTATGCATTTTGTTCAATACAGCGCATAGAATCGGTCGCTGATGATCTTGTCGTCTTTCCAGTGCTGTACCGCCACTTGGTCGAATTTTTTATGGCCTAGATCTTTATGTTTGTATTCATAATGCCACTCGGTCATCGTGACGTTTTCTCCTATGGCGGTCGATACGATCTCTGATTTGAGCCATGCTTCAACGCCTTCGAATAATTCGGATTCGCGGGCCTTGGCTTGCTCCAATCCTTTCGCCACCACATCGTTTTTTTCGATCACGACGCAATCAGGATGATAATACTTGTCCATCGATTCCAGGATTTCACCGTTGAGGATCATCCGATTCAGATCGTTGAGTTTTTCTTCTAGAGTCATTTTTATTCCTAATTCTTTGCTTTCTGCACAGCCTGGGCCTTGTCGTAGCTCTCGATCAATAGCCGGTAATGCAGCATGGGGTAATCAGCATAAAGATCGGCAAACTCTTTGGCTTCTGGTCGATTCCAAGTCACCTGCAATTCCGAAAGAACCGCGAGTGTATCGATAGGAATAACACCGGCTTGCACAATACGGGCAACGGTTAAGTCCGT
The DNA here is from genome assembly GCA_964421895.1 of uncultured Nitrosomonas sp. Taxonomy (GTDB): domain Bacteria; phylum Pseudomonadota; class Gammaproteobacteria; order Burkholderiales; family Nitrosomonadaceae; genus Nitrosomonas. The sequence continues at coordinate 7,778 of CAYQZF010000057.1, forward strand.
AGCCATTTTGCTCCAGTTACCCGAGGCATCCACCACGGCATAAACTTTATAGCCGGCAGCTACTGCGCTGATAGAGGGGAATGCCATGCACACGCTTGTTAATGTCCCGGCAAGGATCAGCGTTTTGCGGCCAGTGGCTTCGACAGCTTTGACAAAATCAGGACTATCCCAAACATTGATTTCGCCGCGACGCCCCACGTATTGCGCATGTGGAGCAGCTTGATGGATTTCTGGAATCAGTGGCCCATTCGGACCATCCGGAACTGAGGCAGAAGTAATGACCGGCATCTTGAGTATTGTAGCAACCTTGGCAAGTGCAATGGCATTGCGACGTAAGTCAGATACTGGAACATCTTTCACCAGTTGAAACAAGCCGCTCTGATGATCGATCAGCAGCATCAAAGCCTCGTCGGGATTGATGTGACTCATTGTATTTATTCTCCTTTGGTTTGATTAAATAAAAAATTGAGGCTGGCTAGTTAAAAGCAATCTATGACGTATGTGCTCGAGATATTCTTCCCATCTTGCCGCTTTGGTAGTCTATCTTGGCCTGGCGAATTTCCTCTGCAGTATTCATGACAAACGGGCCGCTGCCTACGATGGGTTCGTCGATCAGTTCGCCGCCCAATAACAGCGCAATAGTATCGGGTTCGCTATTGATGCGGATATGATCGCCGGTCCGGTCAAACAGACCGACTTCCGCTGTATTGATAGTTTCAGAATTATTGACACGCACCGATCCCTTCAGTACTGCCAGCAAGGTGTTGTGACCATCCGGCACGGCAAGGTCGATAGACTGATCGCTGGTCAGACGCAAATCCCATACGTCCATCGGCGTAAAGGTATGGGCTGGCCCAGTAGCTTCACCGAATTTTCCTGCAATGACGCGCACCTGGCCTTTATTCTCCGGCAGATCGATGACAGGAATTTGACTGGCCAGGATACTTTGATAGCGGGGTGGCGACATCTTGTCCTTGGCTGGCAAGTTGACCCACAACTGCACCATCTCCAGCACGCCGCCACGCCGCGCGAAGTCGCGGCCGTGGAATTCTTCATGCACCAGGCCGGAAGCAGCCGTCATCCATTGCACATCGCCGGGGCCGATCTTGCCGCCGCCACCGGAACTGTCGCGATGCTCCACTTCACCGCTATACACGATAGTGACCGTCTCAAAACCACGGTGCGGATGTTCCCCAACACCATGGCGCTGTTCAGTCGGTGAAAATTCCATCGGCCCGGCATAATCAAACAATAGGAAAGGACTGATCATCGAGCCCAGTTCCGAATACGAAAACAAGGAACGTACAGGGAAACCGTCACCAACCCAATGTTGATGTACATTTCGTTGAATGCGCAATAGTTTTTTGGCGGATGTTGCAGATTGTATCGTCGGCATGGCTTATTACCCTCCACAAGAACTTTATATTTACGTGATAGATTAATATCACCAGCTTGGATTACAAGTACGCACAAAAAGGATACCGTCAAAAAGGGAGGTTAAAAATGCCAAGCAAAGAAGTTTGCTGCCCTGTCGAAGTTACTTTGAAAGTGATTGGGGGGCGCTGGAAGGTTTTGATTATTCATAAACTATTAAACGGCACAATGCGATTTAACCAGCTGCAAAGAGATTTAACAGGAATTACTCATCGCACCTTAAGCCGACAGCTGCGAGAGATGGAGGCAGATCAACTGGTTATGAGAAACGATTTCAACGAGATTCCTCCGCGCGTCGAATATTCGTTGTCGCCATTGGGACATTCACTTAAAACCATTTTGTTTGCGATGGATGAATGGGGAAGAAAATATCATGTTACGATCAGATAAAAGGTGAGTGTTTTATTGCACTTGACATGAATTTTCCCCATTTGCTCTGACTTTAAGTGTAGTAATTCAGACCCGATCTAACAGGCACTTCGTCAAATCGGGTAACTGTCAGATCGGGTTTGAATTACTACACCATCGAAATGAAATATCATTTTCGCGGCATTTTCTTCACCGACGATGATAGTAAGCCGCTTTCGTGACCGGTCGCTGTTTGAAACATGCAGGCGTGTGCCGTCAAAAACCGTGCACAGCCGGGTAAAAGCATCATCGCCGATCAGGTTTAACAGCTCTTAATTCTCGTTGTTGTCGTTTGCTGGCATATCGCTTGCATTTGTGAATATGGAATACTGTCCATAGCCATCCAAGTTGAATGAATTGAGATAAGGTGGAAGGCTTTCCGCCCCTTGGGGTTTGGAATTTAAGAATCAAATTCAATTGAAAAGCGAGTGGGAGGCCAGACGTCACTCCATCCAGGGGTGCCGCTAGAGCACGCAAGCCTGTGGACTCCGAAATTTCCACAGCTCACCCGTAAATCTTTGAAGATACTTTGCGGATGATGGAGCCCCCCCTCCCGGTTTCCCGGCAACTCCACATAGCACTCCGGCATTGCTGCCGCGCCAATTCCTTCAGGAAGGGATCCTTCCATCCGGTCAAAATTCACATTTTTGATTAACTCGCCCAATGAATCTATGGCACAGCTGGCATCTTCAAATTCATTGGCCATTTTCCGGTAGCTTTCAGGATTACCGGGAATTTTTTCAGGATTCCCAACGCTGATAACAATTTCATTGTCATGTTCTTCTGCATTACTCATGATTTGCCCCCTTACTCCGCTGCTCATACGCACGCTTTATATCCTCTCGGCACAAATCAATGACGTCAGCCAATGCAACCGTTATGTCACTGGCTTCGTTGACGTAATAAGCCATATCTCGACCTTCGGCTGGATACGGCAGCGATTCAAGAATGAGGCTTGCGAGCGTGCGGCAAGCATCCAAGCGCACTTCGACACCCGCCAGAACTTCGTTGTATGACCTTGGCTCTGCGGGTGCTTTGGTTCTGCTTTCGCTTTCAGTACACATGACGGCCTCCCATTGCTTGGATGAGTTTGAGCAATTTGCCGGGTACGGGCGCGGATTGCTGAATCGATTCTTTGTTGATTGATTTGCTCAATCGAAATGAGACAGGGTTAAAAACTTGAAGAAGGCCGATTTACACAAAAGAATGGCTGCCGATCAAGCAAATTCCGCTCTAAACAAAGCTAAAATCAATCATAGCTCGGATACGAATGTAATCAGATAGCGGAAGAGCCAGGTAATCAGCTGTAAAGAAACCGTAACCAGAAGCTCATTCGCTGGATTCTGGCGGGTGAATACCGATACAGTCACTAATCCACCGCAAGTAACCGCTTGACAGGAAACCAGATGGTAAACCGGCTGCCTCTTCCTATCTGACTGGTAATTTCAAGGCGTGCTTCGTGCCGGTTCAACACATGCTTGACGATTGCTAGCCCCAATCCGGTTCCGCCGGTTTCTCGCGAGCGGCTGCTATCGATACGATAAAAGCGCTCGGTCAAGCGGGGAATGTGCACCGGTTCTATGCCGATGCCGCTGTCCTGCACGAAGAATACGCCCTGTTCACCGCGCTTCTCCCAATTGATCGAAATTTCACCGCTATCCGGGGTGTAGCGGATGGCGTTGCTGATCAAGTTTCCAAATGCACTGCGCAATTCTTCCTCATTTCCCAGCAACCGGTCTTGTGTTGCGATATTCAATTTAATTTGATGACGGCCCGAACTGAGTGATTCCGCATCCTGTAAAACATCGCGTAGGAGGTTGACTACATCCACCGGCTTTTCGCTCGCTTTATTTTGCTCATTTTCCAGGCGCGACAGAATCAACAAATCTTCAACCAAGCGCTGCATACGAGTCGCTTGCTCCGTCATCAATGCCAGGGCGCGCTTATTGAAGCCGGTATTCACGTTTTCATCGGCCGATAAGGTTTCAAGAAACCCGCCGATGACTGTCAGCGGCGTGCGCAATTCGTGCGAAACATTGGCGATAAAGTCGCGCCGCATCGTCTCAATTTTTTCAAACCGGGTAATATCCCGACTGATCAGCAGTTTCTGGTTATAACCGTACGGCACCAGTTGCAACGAAACAATCATGCCCTGCTGGCGTGTTTGTTTCAAAATCAGCGGATTACTGAATTTGCGCGCTGCCAGATATTCGACGAACGGTATTTGCCTCACCAGATAAGTAATTTGCTGCCCGGCATCCAATGTCAGATCAATTCCCAAATGTTGCTCGGCCACCGGATTGCACCACTCAATCTGGTCATGATAGTCCAGAATGACGATGCCATCCGGCATCGCTGACGTTACACTGCGCATACGTTCCAGCGCCAAGCTCAATAATTCCCGGCTTTGGCTATGCTGGCGCACATAACGCGCCAAATGCGCAAAAACATCATCCCATGCGCCGGAACCGGCCGGAATACTGCCCGGGGTATGATCCGAAAGCTGCAACCAGCGCTCCAGCGCGACGATGTGGCGAGTATGATGCAACACCATCCAGAGCATCGCTATGCTAAAAAAGATCAGTGCATTTATGCTGCCGAGAATCACCCACACCATTGCAGCAATAAAGATGACGAACAGTATGTTAGAGGATCGTTGCCAAATATCAGACACTGAATAAACCCTGAAAAAAGTAATTGCACACAAGAAAACTGGAAAGTGATTCAAATTTCTGCATTGGAATCTTTGACCAGCGGCGTAACCAGCGTAGAAAACCGGTAACCTGTACCCCGCACAGTTTGTATCCATTCATCTTTACCCGCTGACTGCAATGCCTTGCGTAATCGCCGGATATGCACATCGACGGTGCGTTCTTCGACAAACACATGATCACCCCAAACTCGATCGAGTAATTGGCTGCGCGAATAAACCCGTTCGGTATGCGTCATCATAAAATGCAGCAAACGATATTCCGTCGGTCCCAATTCAATTTCCTTGTTCCCGACTGTCACGCGATGATTAACCGGTTCAAGCCGCAAACCGCCAATTTCGACTACTTCGTCCGAAGCCTCCGGAATCAGCCTGCGCAGCAGGGCGTTAATGCGGGCAATCAATTCACGTGGCGAGAAAGGCTTGGTGATGTAATCATCCGCCCCCATTTCCAGCCCCGTCACCTTATCCAATTCTTGCGTGCGCGCTGTCAGCATGATGATTGGAATCAGCCGGGTGCGGTCATCGCGCC
>CAYQZF010000058.1:0-12803 GCA_964421895.1 uncultured Nitrosomonas sp.
CGCTCATGGCGCCGTCACCGATGATGGCAATGGCGCGCCGGCCGGTATGATTCAAGCGTGCTGCAACCGCCATGCCGAGCGCCGCGCTGATCGAAGTGCTGGAGTGCGCGGTGCCAAAGGCATCGTATTCGCTTTCGTCGCGGCGCGGGAATCCGGCAATGCCGCCATGCATGCGCAGCTTGCTCATACCTTCGCGCCGTCCGGTCAGGATCTTGTGCGCGTAGGTCTGATGCCCTACGTCCCAAACCAGCTGATCATGCGGTGTATTAAACACGTAATGCAGCGCAATCGTCAGTTCGACCGTGCCCAGATTGGAAGATAAGTGTCCACCGGTTTTTGCTACCGATTCAATGAGAAAATCACGTAATTCATTGGCAAATTGCGGTAACTTCTTTTGCTCCAGTTCACGTAATTGAGCGGGTGAGTTGATGGTATCTAACAGTGGATACATTCAGAGCCTGAAAATAAAAAAATAAAGAAGAAAAAACTTAGAATTTACGTTTAATTATGAAATCGGTCACTTGACGCAATCTTGCTGCAGCTTCGCCAAAACCATCCAGCGCCCGATCGGCGTCGTGCTGCAATTTTTCCGCCAGCTCGCGCGCTTGGGCAATACCCAGAATGCTGACATACGTCGGTTTATTGTTTTCCGCGTCTTTACCGGCGGTTTTACCCAATGTAGCCGTGGTCGCCTCAGTATCCAGCAGATCATCGACCACCTGGAACGCCAGACCGACACATTTGGCGAAATGATCCAGCTTATCCAATTGCGTCTTATCCAAACGGCTGCTGCAACGGGCGCCCAACATCACGGCGGCGCGAATCAACGCGCCGGTTTTGTGAATATGCATGAACTCCAGTTCCGGCAGGCTCAGCATTTTACCGACGCTGTCCAGATCGAATGCCTGGCCTCCCGCCATGCCTCGCGAACCGGAAGCCAGCGCCAATTGCGCAATCATCTCCAATTGCGTTTCCGGCGTATCCGTCAAGCGCTTTTCCGCTAACAACTCAAACGCCAGTGTTTGCAAGCTGTCACCGGTCAACAATGCAGTCGCCTCGTCAAATTCGATATGGCAGGTCGGTTTGCCACGCCGCAAAACATCGTCGTCCATGCATGGTAGATCATCGTGCACCAGCGAATAGGCATGAATCAGCTCCACCGCTGCCGCGGCAACGGTCACGCGTTCGGCATCCGCGCCTGCAAGCTCACCGGCCGCAAACGATAACAGCGGACGCACCCGCTTGCCGCCGCCCAGCACGGAATAACGCATGGCCTTATGCAAGCGCACCGGAACGCAATCGCTGGCGGGTAAGCGCGCATCCAGAAACGTTTCAATACGCGCCTGACAACCGCTTGCCCAACTTTGAAAATCACCGCTCATTGCTATCCGATCTTGTGAAGTTTTTTAACATCCCGGCTTCCAGCACGCGCACTTGTTGCTGCGCGCCCTGCAATTTATTCTGACAATATTGCAACAACTCCGCTCCACGCTGATAAGCCGCAAGCGAAGCTTCCAATGACATTTGCCCAGCTTCCATGGCGGCTACGATTTTCTCCAGTTCAGCCGACGCCGCTTCAAAGCTTTCCGGTTGCGGCGGTGCAGCCTGTTTAGATGATTTGGTCATAAAACGCTCATGCCAACAAAGAAACCAATTGGAATAATAAGTGGTTCTGTCACAAAAAAACAGACAAAAATAACGCAATTAGCAGCATCAGGTCAATGCAAATTTAACAATGACCATCATTACACCTTGGGAAAGCCGGGAAGCAAGTACTCAAGAAGCCGTTAGATTACCGGTTAGTTGCAATTGCAGCTATTCCGGAAAAATCACTCGTGATCTCCAAATAACTGATTTCCAATGCCGTCACGCAAGGCGATCATATTGATCCATGCATATTACTATGGCAAGATACGAGCCTTGGATGGCGTCATCAGAGGCAAGTAAGCGTGTGATGATATGATGGAATAAACCACAAGAAAAATGATTGCTTACCCATTCTGACAGCCGCACCCGCTTATTTTCAGCAACATTCTTGGCCGAGGTTCTTGGTACCGGAACCTATCTAATTTTTCTAACACACATTAATTGAGAACATCTTGAACGAAAGCATTGATCAAATCTCGTCATACTTTGGAACCGTGCCGCTATGGCCATTCGTTTTATTCGGCCTGTTCGGGGTAGTGGCTATTATGGTCGATATCGTCAACCGCAAACGCCGCGCCATGGCCATTGAAAATTTCCGCTATACCATCGAAACGGAATTGGCCGATATGTACCCGCAACACAAGCGCTGGCCCGCAAACATAAACCATTACCTCGCGGCCCGTTTGCCAGAAATGCATCAAAATTTTGAAGTGCTTCGCGTTTTCATTCCACAAAAGAATTTGCTCCAATACAATACCGATTGGAACAATTTCCGTGACTTCTGCCGCACCATCACCGACGAAAAGATTGCCGCAACCGAGCAAAATACCGCTGAACCGGATCCCAAGGTGGTTTTTCAGCAATTGGTGGCAAAACTGATGAAACATACCGAATTTTAGGAAGTTCTCCACAGCCTCGATCAACACCGCCATCAGCACCAATTTATAACTTTTTTTCACACACTTATCATTAAACCGATATCGTTAATCTGCCATGACTCAACACGATAAGCCGGTCAATTCCGGGGTAACAGTGCGCCCAGTCATGTCGTATCGCGACATGGGCAGGTTTATCGACGTACCGTGGCGCGTGTATGCGAACGACCCGATGTGGGTGCCACCGTTGCGGCTGGAACGGCGTTTTCATTTCTCCCGCTTCAATCCCTATTTCAAGCATGGCGAATGGCAGGCCTGGGTTGCATTTCAGGACGGTCAACCGGCCGGCCGGATCAGCGCGCAGATCGATTCCTTGCACCAGCAACACCACGGCGCAGACAGCGGTCACTTCGGTCTGCTGGAATGTATCGACGATGCCGAAGTATTTGGCGCGCTGCTGCTGCACGCGGAAGCCTGGCTCGCGGCACGGGGAATCCGCCGCGTCAGCGGTCCGTTCAATCTGTCGATCAATCAAGAATGCGGGATTCTGGTTGAAGGATTCGATACTCCGCCGGTGGTCATGATGCCGCATTCGGCCCCCTGGTACAGTCGTTTGCTCAAAGAACACGACTATCTTCCGGCAAAGGATCTGCTGGCTTATAAAATCAGTGTCGATTTCGAAATACCGCGCGTCATGCAGACCGTGATCAAGCGCTTTGCACCGCAAATCACCATGCGTACCTTGAAGCGCGATCAATTCGATCAGGAAATGGAAATCTTGCGCGATATTTTTAACGACGCCTGGTCGGAAAATTGGGGATTCATCCCATTTACGCGTGAAGAATTTGCCGAGCTGGGTAGTAGTTTGCGCTTGTTATTGCCCGATGAATATATACAAATCGCGGAGGTCAACGGCGAACCGGCCGCCTTCATGGTCGGATTACCCAATCTCAACGAAATCCTCATCGAGCTCAACGGCAGCCTGTTTCCGTTCGGCTGGCTCAAACTGATCAAGAAAGTCAGAAATCATCAAATCCGTACCGGCCGCATCCCACTGATGGGCGTGCGTAAACGATTTCACAGTACGCCGATCGGTTTGGCTTTGGCCTGCCTGGTTATCGACACCCCGCGCCAGATCGGCATCCGGCACGGCGTCAAGGAAGTCGAATTATCCTGGATACTGGAAGATAACGTTGCGATGCGCAGCATCCTCGATAGCATCGGCAGCGAACAATACAAGCGCTACCGTATTTATGGAAAAACGCTATGACCGGTGAGCTCAATCCAGCAGCACAGCGATTCGCCGCCGTGGTTCTGGCTGCCGACCGCACCGGTAAGGATCCGATTACGCAACACAGCGGCGCGGCCTGCAAGGCTTTTGCTCCCGTTGCCGGTATTCCGATGATCATCCGTGTACTGGATATTCTGCAAGCTTGCGATCTGATTTCCACCATTATTCTGTGCGGCCCGCCGGAATCGCTGCACGATCATTGCCCGGAATTAAAACAGCGCATCGCTTCCGGTCAAGTCACCTGGCTGCCGAATCTGAATTCTCCCAGCCGCAGCGCGGAGAGCGGCCTCAAGCACATCCCGCTCGATACGCCAGTGCTCGTAACCACGGCCGATCACGCTTTACTCACACCCGCCATCGTGCGCAATTTTTTACTGAATGCCGCCACAACACCGTGCGACGCCGCGGTGGGTGCTGTCAGCGAACAAGCGATTATGACCGCGTTCCCCGGTTGCAAACGCACCATCATCCGGTTGCGCGACGGCGGATTCCGCGGCTGCAATTTGTACGCATTCAATCAACGCGGACGCGCCTTGGTGCGATTCTGGCGGCAAGCCGAGGATTTGCGCAAACGCCCGTGGCGGTTAATCGGTAAAGTGCTTGGATTCAAAACGGTATTTTTATACCTGTTCGGGTTACTGACATCGCAACAAGGCTTGGCCGCGGTTTCGGAAAAATCCGGCGTCAACATCCGGCTAGTCATGCTGGACGATGCCCGCGCCGGGATTGATGTCGACAAAGTGCAAGATCTCATGCTGGCCGAATCGATACTCAGCCGGAAATCAAATCCCGGCGGAAACGCGCAGCCCTCGTGATCAATCTTCCCGCACCGCCCATGTTCTTCGTCCTATTTATCAATAAAAGCCCGATTTAGCCGGTCTATGAAATTAATCGAACGGTATATCGCACGCGAAATCCTGCTGCCCTTCACGGTAGTGCTCCTCATTCTGGTCGGCTTGTACGCCAGCTTCGTTAGCGCCCGGCTTTTGACCGGCGCCGTGACGGAGACACTGGGCGTCGCCGCGCTGCTCAAGCTGGTATTCCTAAAAACGCTGATCGCGCTGGAAGTATTGATTCCCGTTGCACTCTACATTTCGGTCATCATCGGTCTGGAAAGACTCAACAAAGACCAGGAATTGAATATTATCCGTTCGGTGGGAGTGAGCGGCGCGCGCATTGTGCTCACAGTGCTGTCGGTAGCAATACCGGTGGGTATTCTCAGCGGAGCGTTGTCAGCGTATGCACGCCCGTGGGCCTATTCGGAGAGTTACATTCTCGATGCGCAAGCGGAAGCTGAACTCAATACCAACCGCTTCCAGGCCGGACGCTTTTATGGCAGCGAGAAAACCGGCAGGGTTGTCTATGTACGCAGTAAAGATAATGCCACCAACGAAATGGAGGGCATTTTTCATTACATCAAGAAAAAGGAAGGCAGCGAAATCGTTATTGCTCAACACGCCCGACAAGTTCATCCCACAACTCAGGAAGAAAGGCCGCATATTTTGCTGTCCGACGGCATCGTCTACGAATTAAGCAAAGCCGCTAGCGTCGACGACATGATCCGGTTCGAGGACATGACCTATTTCATCGACAAGGACTTTGTGCTGAAATACCGGCGCAAAGCGGCCGCCACTAGAACCTTGTGGGAATCCAGCCAACCGCATGACATCGCGGAACTGCAATGGCGTATTTCCCGCCCGCTCTCGACTATCTTGATGGCTCTGCTGGCAGTGACTTATATCCGTATTTCGCCACGCCAGGAAAAAATAGAGCGGACTTACATCATCGCCGCGCTGGTTTTCGCCGCATACTATAATTTGAGCGGATTAGCCAAAACCTGGGTTGAACAGAAAGTCGTCGGCAGCATACCGGGTGTATGGTGGCTGGATATGCTCATTCTCGCATTCCTCGTCAGTTATGCCGTATTCTCAAACCGGAAACCCCTCTTCTTACGACGGCAATGATCATCTATCGTTACATCGCCCATCAGGTACTGATCGGCTTCATTATTTCCACTGCAATTCTGTTGCCGTTATTCAGTTTCTTCGATTTGCTGGATCAGTTGGATGATGTGGGTAAAGGCACTTACCGCACCATCGATGCCTTTTTCTACACAGCCATGCTGCTGCCGCGCCGTTTTATTCAAGTCGCGCCTTTTGTCGCTTTACTGGGTACCGTCATCGCACTGGGTAAGCTGGCGATCCATTCGGAACTCATTGCCTTGCGCGTTGCCGGACTCTCCCCGCAGCGCATCAGCTTCGCGCCTTTAAGCGTGGGTATTTTGTTGCTGCTGGTTGTCGCCGCTCTAGAACAATTCGCCGCCCCGCAGTTGCAACAAACAGCAATCACCTACCGCGCCATCGCCTTGGAGCAAAGCGCCGAGTTAGGTAAAAACCTAGGGATCTGGACGCGTAACGAACGTAACATCCTGCGCATCGGCCAGATTGTGAATAATAAGAGAGCCGCCGATATCGAATTGCTGCAACTGGATGAAGAAGGTTTCATCATCAAGCACACACTCGCCGAATTTGCTGACATCGTCGAGGAAGATATCTGGGAACTCAGCAACGCCACCATCCGGACATTTCAGGACGGTCGCAAGATCTCGTTGAGCCTTGCAGACGCTGTGAGGTGGACCTCTTTCGTCAACCCCGAGGATATCGCGACTTTGACCAAACCGCCGGAAAGTCTATCGCCGCTCGAATTGCTCCGGCATGTGGAATTTCTGCGCAGCACGGGACAAGATGCTGACTCCTACGCGCTGGCGTTATGGCGCAAAGCAGGCAGCGCGCTGATGACGATCGCCATGCTGCTGCTGTCGATTCCGTTCATATTCGGTTCGATCCGCTCCGGCCTCAGCAATAAACTTATCTTCGCCACCCTGATCGGCATGGCAGTTTATCTGCTCGATCAAATTATCGCCAATGCCGGACTCATTCTGCACTTAAACCCCGCGCTCGTTGCCTTAGGTCCGGGATTTACCATCATCATTCTGGCCAATCTCTGGTTGCGCCGGACTTTTTAGCGATGCACCGTTATCTCTGTTATAGTTGCCGCAAAACATCTAAAATCGCATAACCGCACGCATGCATCTCACTGGAATAATTCACTCAAAAAAACAATTTTCCATTACTCATGTCGACATCAACCTATATTTATTTTTTCGGTGACACCGAAATCACCATTTGGGGATTGACCGGCCGTGAACGGTTACGGCGCATGCTGCAAGCGCATCAGGACATCATCCTGACCGACGATATCGAGAAAATCCCGGTCACCGCCACCGCCCTATTCTTAAATTCCAATTTCCTGTTTGATGCGCGCGTGCTCACCGCCTTGCTCGGAATGGACAAAAAAGCCGCCTTATACAGCGACGAAGGTTGTCCGGCGGGGATTCGCACCGACGGTAACTATGCCCCGCAACTGTTGCGCAATCTCAACAACAACAAGGATCATAACTATAAATTCGCGTTGCTGACCATCCCGCGCATTGGTTTAACCGATCTGAAAATCGATTACCAGCAGAACCTGAAAAAGAAAGATCCGCCTTACATTCTGCCGGTCAGCGAAGCCAATCGCCCGCTGCTGGAACAAGAACTGTTTTCCGGTTCGTACAAAGGCGTGACCGATTTGGTCACTAAATGGGTCTGGCCGGTACCGGCATTTTGGGTCACGCATTTTTGCGTGCGCCACGGCTGGTCGCCCAATCATGTAACCTATCTCAGCGTGGTATTTGCCGTGCTGGCGGGATTGGCATTCTGGGGCGGATTCTTCGGTATCGGATTGCTGATGGGCTGGTTCATGACCTTTCTCGACACGGTGGATGGAAAACTGGCGCGCGTCACGGTTACGTCCAGCCGCCTCGGCGATGTCATGGATCACGGTTTGGATATCATTCACCCACCGCTGTGGTATCTGGCCTGGGGATTGGGTCTGGAAGGTACAGCGACGCCGCTTGCCCCTTTGGGAATTCTGATGGGATTGATGTTTTTGGGGTATGTCGGCGGGCGTTTGTGCGAAGGCGCATTCCAGTATTGGCTGTCGGGCTTTGATATGTTCATCTGGCGCAAGCTGGATTCGTTCAATCGCCTGATCACAGCCCGGCGCAATCCGAATTTGTTGTTACTCACGTACGGATGGCTCAGTGGCCGCCCGGATATCGGATTGCTGTTAGTGGTGCTGTGGCACCTGGCTTCAACCGGAATTTTGATCTGGCGCTTGGCGGATGGCTGGCAAACCAAGCAAAAGGAAGGAACACTGCGATCTTGGTTGCAGGATATCGACCCGGCGCGTGATCGCGAACAATGGGCGGTGAAAATATTCACGCGCGCGCCAATCGATCTCAGAAAACCGTTGCCACTCTCGTAAACGCTACCGCTCATAACAGACTCGATGACGTTGCAAACCCGGATTGACCGCTTGAAAACCGGAACAGCCAAAGTCGGCTGCTTGTTCAATCCTATGGGCGGGCAGGTGCGCAAGCACGCCGCGGATATCCGACTGGCATTGCAGCAAATTCCCGGCATATTGGTGCGCGAAGGCCAGGATGCGGTTACCTTTAAAAGCGCAATCGATGCGCTGCTGCAAGCGGATATCGACTTACTGGTGATCGTCGCTGGAGACGGTACGACGCATGCCATTTTCGGTCATCTGTTCGCGGCACGTACACCTGCCGACTGGCCGCTCATCCTGATCGTTCCCGGTGGCACCACCAACATGACGCCACTGGATTTGGGCATGCAGGGAAAACCCGGATCCATCATTCAACGCCTGCACGCGTACTTGCTCAAACCGTCCAGGCCCAAATTGCAACAACGTCCGGTACTACGTATCGAGCAGAACGGCATGAGTCCGATTTACGGTATGTTCTTTGCCGTCGGCTTGGTCGCGCGCGGAGTGAAATTCTCGCGCAGCCCGGTCAAGCAAATCGGCATCACCGGCGGCATTTTCACCTTCCTGATCATGCTGCGCTCGTTCATCGGCATGCTCGCCAATATGATCCTCGGCCGCCAGCAAAACGAGTGGGCACCGGTCAACATGACCCTGACGGAAGCCGGCGGACGGATTCACCAGGGTACTTATCTGTTCGCATTGGTCAGCGCACTGCATTGCTTGTTATTGAACATCCGCCCGTACTGGGGAAAAGAACCGGAACCGCTACATATCACGCTGGTCGATCAGCAGCATAAGCGCTTGTGGCGTTCGCTATGGCCGTTACTCTCGGGCGGCGGCCAAGTCTTACAGGAAAAAGACGGCTACTATAGCCATAACGCCGCTTCCTTGACCTTACACATGGACGACGAATATATTGTCGATGGCGAATTATACCGCTCGCTCAACTCGCAAACACCACTTACAATCACTGCAACCGACGCCGTGACGTTTCTCGTGTTATAGGATATTGCCATGACCAATCCGCTGCTCGAAGCCATCGAACCACTGCCCGCTGAATTGCTCGACGAAGTCACGGCGGAATGCAACAAACCGGTTTCCGCCGACTTCGTTCCGCTGGTGGATGCACTGATCATGCGCTTCGGCGAATCGCTCGACGCTGTGATGCTGTATGGCTCCTGCTTGCATTCCGCCGTCAGTCTGGAAGAAGGCATTGTCGACCTGTACGTCATCGTCGACAGTTATCACAAAGCTTATTCCGAGCGTTATTTAGCCGTTCTCAACGCCTGGCTGGCACCCAATGTGTTTTATCTCGAAGTGCCGCATCAGCAAAAAACTTTACGCGCCAAATACGCCGTCATTTCCACCGGTGATTTTGCGCGCGGCGCACGGGTTTGGTTCCATTCGTACATCTGGGCGCGTTTTGCGCAGCCCTCACGGCTGCTGTTCGCGCGTGACGACATGGTACGCCAGCGCATTTACGCCGTACTGGCGCATTCCGTCGTGACTTTTCTGCAATCCTGTGCGCCCACGCTTGAAGCCGATACTTTCAGCGTCGAAGAACTCTGGACTCGCTGTCTGACGCTCACTTACGCCGCCGAGTTACGCGCAGAACGGGAAACGCGCGCACGGCACTTAGCGCAAGCCAACCTGGATGCATTTACCCGCCTGACAGCCGCCGCCAGTCCACTGCTAACAGAAATTCTGCAGCAGGAAAACGGACAATACCGCTGCCTGAGCAATCCGGCCATGCAACGTTTGGCGTTGTGGCGCTGGCGTTTACGGCGCTGGCAAGGAAGAATCCTGTCGATCCTGCGCCTGACCAAAGCCACGCTCACCTTCAGCAACAGCGTCGATTACGCTGCCTGGAAAATAGAACGGCACACCGGCGTACGCGTGGAAATCACGCCGTTACTGCGCCGCCACCCGATTCTGTGGGGCTTGAAGGTGGCAAAACAACTTTTACAGCGCGGCGTGTTACGCTAATCTGCAAGTAATAGATATGGCCAAGCCTTGCTCCAGTCTTATTTTTTCACGAACACCTGTCAATTGACTCACATTCCAGACTGTCACTTACTATGGAAAAACCAGAAAAAGAATACGGCAAATTATCGCTTGAGCAATTCAAACAGCTCGTCGGCGAATTGCCGGAGATCCGCAATCATATGAAAGAATTGCCCGATCTTTTAAACTCCACTTCAAAAGATAAAATAAAAGAAGTACTGGATCAGAGGTTATATTGGGCTGATACTTATGAATTATCATTTCAAGAACTGTTAGCGCAGCTTATATGCGCTCTAGGGTGTCATCAGGAATTACACAAAGCTGCTCAATCCGATGATCCAACTCGAGCTGCGTTTAGTATTTTCCAAAACGTTGAATATGAGACATGGAAAGGGGGATTGGAGGGATTATTTGAAATTAGTGATGTTGTTAGTTTGTTTGCTGCATTGCAGCGTAATGTTCTTTCAATCATGTTGTTTCATCGCACGCTGAATGCAATGGTCGATGAAGTAAGGAATGGGAATGATGATTCATTGTTTAATGCTGTACGCATCGACCGTTCTATCATTACTTGTCCGGCATTTGCTTTACGCATTTCACAGCAGAAGTTAAAAATGACAAGAAATTTTTTATCCGGCTGCGCAGCTCCCTGAAAGGGCCTTCAAAGAAACACTGGGAAGCGTATAAGGATTTGCGTTATGCGTTTTTTATTCTTCGAGAATCCGGCTTTAATCAAATGTCAGATGCACAGCTTGAAGAATTGCTTGTACATCAATTGAAGCTGTATCCCGATGCGCCTGGTGCTCGAAAAAACCTCCGAAAACAGTTCACAGAATCCAAGAAATTTTCAACCACCTGAAATTGAAATTTGAGGTAGCCGACTTTTTGTTGTTCGAAGTATAAATTCCTGAATCGTTGCTGGAAGCCATTGCATGCCAGCCTACGATCAGGAGTTTATAAATGTCACAGAAATCAAAAGTATCTAATCAATCCGCTGAGCCACCACGCGAGGCGACGTGCGTGAGCACGGCCGCGTAGCGTGATGGCGAAGTGGAACAGGATTTGACGGATGCATCGCATCAGTCTGAATCATCCCCGCCGGGTACGCCGCCTAGTAACACAGTACTCTATAACTGCAATAATGAGTACTTCAAGCTTTTAAGGATAGGGGTTGATAGCCTGTATTTATCCTATCAAGGTGAACTGTTTCCAGAAGTCAAAGAACGGTTAGCCAAGCTTAAGCAGTTAGTGCAGCATCCAGAAGCAGATCAACAAGCGCAAGCACAATATGCCATTGCTGGTCATATCTTTGAAGTCAAGGATAAAGGCTCGTCAATATTCCCGTATGTCCTGGAAGATGGGGCTTTCCGTATCAGCCTATCTAAAACCGGCAAGAAAACACCGATGGCGTATGTGAAGTTGTCTTCCCGGTATCTATGCAGCATCAAGCCAATCGAAGCTGAGAAACACTTGCGTCAGATTTTGACTGAACTGGGCACATTGGAGAGTTCTGCTCATGTCAGTCGTATCGATCTCTGTGCTGATTTCGTCTCCCATGAAAACATGGAATCTTGGGGTCGTGAAGCATGGATAACGCGCGGAAAGAAAATAGATGCCCATGCGGTCAACGAGAAATTCACAGGCTGGTCGATTGGCCTGGGCGGCAAGATTTCCTGCCGACTGTATAACAAGCTGTTAGAGATTTATACCAGTAACAGAACCGATCTTATTCCGCTATGGGAAGAAACCGGTTGGCAAGAGGATGAACCCGTCTGGCGTGTTGAATTTCAGTTGATGCGCGATGTATTGGCAGAACATGGCTTGATAAGCCTTGATACTGTGCTGGCCAATTTAAACGGCTTGTGGAGCTACGCTTCAACGGAATGGCTGCGCTTAACACTACCTAATCCCGATGATCAAACGCGCTCACGTTGGCCGATTCATCCGCTGTGGGGTTATATCTCATCTATTGACTGGGAAACCGATTTAAACACCCTTTTCAGATCGTTCAAACCGGAACGCTTACCGGAAGATAAAAGGATACTAACGTTAGGCATCAGTTCAATGGCTTGTTTTATGGCCAAGCATGGCATTACCGATTTTGATGAAGGTCTGGATCGTTATTTGCTGGCGTTGCATCAGCATCTTTGTATCTGCGGCGAATTTATGGGTTTGTCTGCCGGGGATTATCTCCTTGAAAAGGTGCGTTTGCGCGGCAAGGAATACAACACCATTCTGAACATCAATGAAGCAGATCAAAAGCGTCTCGAAGTTGAAAAAGCTGCAAAAAATTACCGCAAAGCTTCGGAGGGTGAATGAAAACCCTGACCTTAAATGAAGCTGCCCAATTTCTCAAAATCCACCCCGAAGAAGTGCGCCGCCGTGCTAAGGCGGGAATTATCCCTGGTGCAAAGGTGGGGAAATGTTGGGTATTTGTTGAAGATGATCTTGTTGCCTACCTGCGCTCGTTATATGCTACACCTCGGCAAGCGTTGCAAGTGGGACATGAGGAGAAACAATTATGTCACTCTTTAAACGCGGTAAGACGTGGTGGATTAGTTTCACCACACCAAGCGGCGAGCGAGTTAGATGCT